>CAJQQK010000104.1 GCA_905480435.1 uncultured Hyphomicrobiaceae bacterium
CTCTGACGGCATCGAAGTGACTGAGCCGACACGAAACGCCGCCTGATCAGCCCGTCACCCAAATTGCGGCATAGCTCCCGCGAGCATCCCGGCACGCACAAAATTGCGTTCAGGCCCCGTCACAGTTGGATCGTATATCTGCATCATCTCTCTCCAATTTGTGTCTTTAAATTATGGGCCACAGTCGATGCACACGCCAATCGGCTTCGATTGCATCAGAGAGTGGCGTTTTCGGCTCCAAGATGGAATGAAACTGGAATGCCCCCCGGCGTCGCCACCGCCCATCACCACAAGGATGTCATCCGGCGACAGGCCACAATGCAGCATGCCCTCTTGCACCAACGCATGCGCGTCGTCGCCGTGCTGCTCGTCGTAGTCTCTTTGCCGGAACTTCCCGACAGATTCCATGCCACTCACCGGTTGCGCCGCCGTCTCAAACAGAAACTCCTGCACCCGGCGTTTCGACCAACCTGCCTCGGCTATGATCCGAACGTGCTCGGGCGAGAGCACCACGACCGACTGGCCAAGTGTGATGCAGCTGTAGCTTGCCATCGCAGCGGCGACGCTGGTCAGCACCATTTCCGGCGTATTGCCGCCATGGTTCTCGACATTGCAGAAGCCACCCCCGGCGAACACCGTCACGCTTGATACGCCCTCTGGATAATCGAGCCCCTCAACGAGCAGCGGCCACGGGTTGTCAGGCGCGCGTTCGGCAATACAGAAACTGAATTTTCCCGGATGCCCTTGCGTTGATTTATCGGACAGCCCCGGGATCATCTGGAAGACATTCATCAGGATCAACCGGATCGCGCGCCCGATCGTATTATTAGCGCGATTTCCGGGGCCAAACAGATTGACGTCGCAGTTCATGCCGATGTCGTCGATGATCGGACCACTAACAATCAGTAGCGGCGCTGAGCCACCGGTACTCGCCGTCGAGCCGTGAAAATTAAAAGCAGGCTCGTTCATCGCTTCAAGCGCTGCGACGACCACCGGGAAATACTCAGGCTTGCAGCCAGCCATCACGGCATTAACAGCCGCGGAATGCACGGTGCATTCCAATCCGGTTGCGGGGTGTGCTGCCAGCACGGTCTCCGGCGGGCGCCCCTCGAAGAGCATCATTTCTTCGACGCGCTTCACGGCCGGCGGCACCACCGGCAAGCCATCCGTCCAGCCCTGCTCATAACAGTAGTCGATCGCGGCCAGCGGGTCGTCTGGAATGTCGTGAATGCGTGCTGAATCGAGTGGCATGAGACCTCCTGGGAATCCTTCTGGGAATCCATGGTTCTTGCATGAACTATACAGAGCTGGCGCAACTTGGCTATCAGCCGCTATTCAAGCTGGTGATTTCAGGCCGGTTAGACGCGCGTAGTCAACCGCTTCTACCCACAATTCCGGCGAACTGATCGACACTCTGATTGCGCCTGTCAGCGATCCGCATTTCACTGCGGCGTTAAATGTGAACCAATCGACAGCAACCATTGCCCGACGACCAGAGCCGGCACTATGCTGGCGACCTCACCCACTCCAAACGGATACTCGCCATGACCACTTCAGCAGCCGGCAACGTTGAGGTCCAACCTTCTGGCGCAGCACTTGGCGCGGATATCGTTGGCATCAACCTGCAAACGGATCTGACGGACGCAACTTTTGCTCAGATCGAAGATGCCTGGCATCAGCATAGCGTTCTGCGTTTCCGAGGGCAGCAACTCGACGACGATACCCTGGCCGCCTTCTCGGCGCGCTTCGGGGCTCTCGACATGGCGCCGGTCACGCGCAGCGGCAAACCTTATATTCTCGAGCGGCCCGAGATCACCGTGCTCTCCAACGTCGTCGTCGATGGCAAGGCGATGGGCGCGCTTGGCAACTCAGAGCTCGTCTGGCATCAAGACATGAGCTACAATGAGCTGCCGCCCAAAGCGAGCCTGCTCTATGGCATCGAAGTGCCAAAAGAAGGTGGCGACACGCAGTTTTACAGCCTTTACGAGGCCTACAACACGCTGCCGGCTGACCTCGCGCGCCGCATCCAAGGCGTCACTTGCAAACATGACGCGACGCGAACCTCGTCCGGCGAGCTCCGCCATGGTTACGAAGAAAGCTATTCAAACGAAGAGCGCCCCGGTGCCGTGCACCCGCTTGTCGTTCGCCATCCTGCATCTGGCCGCAAAGCGCTCTATCTTGGGCGCCGACCGAACGCCTGGATTGTCGGCCTATCAAATGCGGACAGCGATGCGCTCCTAGATGAACTTTGGGCGCACATCGCCAACCACGATTTCGTATGGACGCAGCAATGGCAGGTGGGTGACTTGGTCATCTGGGACAACCGCTGTGCCTTGCACCGGCGTAACCAGCTCGACCCCGCGACCCGGCGATTGATGCATCGCACTCAGGTTCAAGATGTCGCCACGCCGGTCGCCGGATGGGATTGAGGCTTGTTTGCTGTTTAACGCAAACCACAAGGCGCCTAAACTTTGGCGCGAGCATGCTTGAAGCACAGACGCGCAACGGAGAAACATAATGTCGAATGACGTAATCGAAGTTCAACCGCTCACTTTGCACATTGGCGCTGAGATCTCCGGGGTCGACCTCAGCCAACCTCTTAGCGACGCACAACGCACCGCCATCAACGGTGCCTTCCTGAAGTGGAAGGTTGTCTTCTTCAGAGGCCAAAATCTCGACCATGCAGCGCACGTTGCATTTGCGCGCCAAATGGGCGAGCCAACGATTGGCCACGCTGTTTTTGGCCATATCGAAGAATTCCCGGAAATCTATTCCGTTGCCAAGTTCCGCACAGCACAAGTCAACCCAGCCATGAAGATGGCCAAGCCTTGGACTGGTTGGCACACCGATATCACGGCTGCCGTCAATCCGCCAATGGCATCTATTCTGCGCGGCGTCGACATCCCTCCGTACGGTGGCGACACGCTGTGGACCAATCTTGCGGTTGCCTATCAAGGGCTATCCGAGCCAATGCGCGGCATCATTGATAATCTGCGCGGTATCCATCGTTTCCAAGCCGCCGCCGATACCGGCAACGCCGCCTACAATGAACGCGTCAAAAAACGTGAACTGGAAACCAAGCATCCTCTGGTAACCGTTCATCCCGAAACGGGTGAGCGGCAGCTCTATGTCAGTCCGTCGTTCCTCAAATCAATCGTCGGCCTCAGCCCGCGCGAGAGCGAGAAATTCCTGGAACTGTTGTGGGAGCATGTCGTGCGCACCGAATACACCGTCCGCTTCAAGTGGCAGCCGGGTGACATCGCGATGTGGGATAACCGCGCGACGGCTCACCTCGCGCCAACTGATATCTTCGCATCAGAATTTGACCGCCAACTCTACCGCATCACGCTGGTTGGTCAGGTGCCCACAGGCATTGATGGCAAGCCATCGGTATCACTCAAAGGCCAACCGATCCTGGCTGTCGAAACCGAGCTATCCGCTGCGGCCAGCTAATGAGAGTTAAATGAGCGAACCCAAACGCATTCGCGGCGGCAATCTGCTTGCCCGCGCGCTCCATGAAAAAGGTGTCGATCACGTCTTCACGCTGGCTGGCGGCTTCTGCAATCCGGCACTCGAAGGTTTCATGGAATGCCAGATGCCCGTGATCAATTGCCCACATGAGCAGATCGCAGGACACCTCGCTGACGGTCACGCGCGCGTCACCCGCAAACCGACCGTGTGCCTGGTTGGACCGGAAGGTTTCGCCAATGCCGTGCCGGCAATCATGGAAGCCTGGGGCGAACGTTCGCCGGTGCTCTTCATTACAGGCTCAAGCACGCTCAAACGACAGGGCGCCGGCGGTTTCAAGGAGATTGACGACGTCGCCATCGCGGCGCCTTTGACGAAATACTCGGCCAGCGTCACAGACGGCGAGCGCATCGGTGAGTTCGTCGATCGTGCCTGGAAGATCGCAACCAGCGGCTATCCAGGACCGGTCCATCTCAGTGTTCCGGTCGACATCATGTTCTCATCGTTCGATGAAAATGCCGGGCGCGAAGAACGGCCATTTCAGCGCGTCGACAAACCTACGCCCCGCGCCTGGCCTGACCCCCGCGACCTCACGCCCTTGGTCGAGCGCATCGCGAATGCCCGACACCCGATCCTGATCGGCGGGCACGGTGTGTGGTGGTCTAAGAACGAAGACAAACTCCGCGAAGCCGGCATAAAGCTCAACATTCCAATCTTCAACGTGCCTTACCATCAAAAGTTGATGGGCGAAGACGCCGAACCCTACATGGGCCTTGCCGACATCCACCAGTATCCGCCGTCGCTCTATGCTCTGCAGGAATGCGACGTCGCCATCATGGTTGGCGGGCGCCTCGACAATCAGATGAATTTCGGCAATCCGCCACTCTTTCCAGACACCTGTCATCTGGTCTGCGTCAACGGCAGCCACGAGGAGCTCGAGTACAACCGGTCTGCCGATGATGTCCTGCTCAGCGAGCCCGGTGCGTTCTTTGATGCGCTGATGGACCTCAAGCCATTCGACAAAACCTGGTTTGACGCCAACAAAACAAAGCGGGGTGAGTGGGTCGACAAAACGCTCTCCGATCTCGCATTTGACACCAAGGCCGGTGAAGCTGCCGGCGAGAAGATCCACCCGCTGCAACTCGCCCTCGACGTCAATGCTGAGTTGGACGAAAACGACTGGCTGGTGTTCGATGGCGGCAACACGCACTTTTGGTCAGAAATCGCAGTCAACGTTTCAGGTTGGATCGGCGGCAAACTCGCCCGCATCATGCATCCCGGCTCCTACAGCATGCTTGGCGTCGGGGTCTCACTGGCGCTCTCGGCCAAGAACACGCACCGGGATGCCAACGTTGTATTGATCAGCGGCGACGGCGCGTTCCTGTCTGGTGGACTTGGCATCGAAACCGCGTTCCAGGAGAAAACTCCGATCGTTGTCGTCATCGACAACAATGGCGGCCTCGACTGCATCTCACAGCAGCAGGAGCGTCTGTTTGAGAACGGCACGCACTTCGCGACGGACTTCCGCGATATACCATTCCACGGCTTGTTCGAAGGCCTTGGTGGTTATGGCGAACTTGTCGAAAGCCGAGAACAGCTTGGGCCGGCGCTCAAACGCGCGATTGCAAGCGGCAAGCCGGCGTGTCTGAACGTCAAGGCTAAAGGCCTGATTAGTCCTATCGTGCTGGCGACCACCAGCAAGCGCGATAAAGCATCGATCGAGTAGGGCCCACAACAATGGCAATCATTTCCTCACACACGCTCAACTCGGTTGACGGCACACACGCCGGTGGGATTGCCGTGACGCTCTATGCGATCGCGCGAGGCGGCACACGCACCGCCATCTTCGAAACCGCTATGGATGATGGCGGGCGGCTCAATGAAACAATTGAAGCACCGAGCGAAGCTCAATCGTACGAGCTGATCTTTCAAACCGGCGACTATTTTGCAGCTCGCTCACAGCAAACGGACACCCACCAAATTCTACGCGAAGTCGTCATTCGCTTCGAGATGTCAGATCAGCAAAACCTCTATCATTTTCCGCTGATGCTCGCGCCGAACAGCTACTCGACGTGGTGGTCAAGTTGAGAAAGACAGGCACACAATGAGACTTGGGCTAGCGATCGGATATTCGAACGGCACAATGGAACTGCCGGTTGAACGCGTCCAACGCGCGGAAGAACTCGGCTACGATTCTGTGTGGACAGCGGAGGCCTATGGGTCTGATGCTGTGACGCCACTCGCCTACCTTGCAGCCGTGACATCGCGGATCAAACTTGGCACCGCGATCATGCAGGTTGCCGCTCGCACACCGGCCAACGCTGCCATGAGCGCCGGCACGATTGATGCCATGGCCGGCGGTGGACGTTTCATTGCCGGGCTTGGCGTCTCAGGCCCTCAGATCGTCGAAGGTTGGTACGGAGAGCCATGGGGCCGTCCTTACTATTGGCTCAAAGACTACGTCGAAATCATGCGCAAGGTGTTTCGGCGCGAAGAAGGCCTGACGCATGACGGCAAACAGATCCAACTGCCATACACAGGCGACGGTGCACTTGGTGTCGGCAAGCCGCTCAAATCCATTTTGCATATGAACCCGAACATCCCGATCTATCTGGGGGCTGGCAACGAAAGCACAGTGCGTTTGTGCGCTGATGTTTGTGACGGCTTGTTGCCGCTCGGCTTCACACCCGGCACTATGCATGAATACCTACCCTGGCTCGAACAAGGCTTTGAGCGTGCCCGTGGGCGCGGCGAAGACAAAGGCATGCACAATTTCGAAATCCAGGCGTCCGTGCACGTAGAGGTCAATGAAGACATCTCGGCGGCACTCGACAAGCTCAAACCTGAAGTCGCGCTTTATGTCGGCGGCATGGGGCATCGCAATAAAACTTCCACAAAGAGATGATGATCCGTCGTGGCTTTGGCGATGCGGCTGAGCGCATCCAGGAACTCTATCTCGCCGGACACAAAGCCGAGGCAACCGCTACCGTTCCTGATGAATGGGTTGACGCCAAATCACTGGTTGGCCCACCGGCCCGCATCAAAGAGCGCTATCAAGCCTGGGAGAATTGCGGGGCAACAGCACTGTCTGTGCGGACAAAGCAGGACGAGGCCGTCGAAGTCATGGCGCAAGCCGCAAGGCTGAACGTCGGCAGCAATTGATTTGGTTTTAGTCCGACAGAAACCCGTTTCTATCGATCACCCGGAGCAGCTGTTCGAGGCTGCCATCTAACGTCTGCCCTGATGTGTTGACGCTGGCGGCTGCCCGCGCGTAAAGCGCCTCGCGGCTTGTCAGGATCGTACGAAGTTGCTCCATGGCATTCGGATTGCCAGCCATCGGGCGCTCATCGCCTTGCTCGCGCACGCGGGCCATATGCTCTTCCGGCGCCGCCTTCAGCCACACAGTATGATAGTGCCCCAGCAAGTAATCATAAGTGTCCGGATCCGAGACAATGCCGCCCGCAACCGCAAGCACTATCTGATCGTGCTTGCCCGCCATGCGCTCCAGGGCATCATGCTCCAGGTGGCGATAGCCTTCCTGGCCGTAAAGCGCCATCACCTCTTCCACCGCCATGCCGCTTGCTTGCTCAATCTCGCCTTTCAACTCGAAAAACGGCACACCAAGCCTTTCCGCGCTCAGGCGTCCAAGTGTTGATTTACCGGCACCGCGCAAGCCGATCAATGCAATACGGCGCGCACGCTGCTCGGTTGGATGTTCCGGCGCGAGGATTGTGAGCACGCGGGTCAGTTGCTCTTTCGTTGCCGATGCCAGC
Organism: uncultured Hyphomicrobiaceae bacterium; assembly: GCA_905480435.1. Classification (GTDB taxonomy): domain Bacteria; phylum Pseudomonadota; class Alphaproteobacteria; order Rhizobiales; family Hyphomicrobiaceae; genus CAJQQK01. The sequence continues at coordinate 7,242 of CAJQQK010000104.1, forward strand.
AGCGTCGCAATCTCCCCGATATCTGCCTGTCGAGGGTCACGCGCAGCGATCAGCCATTCAATCTGCATGTCGAGCGCATCCGCGATACGCATCAAAAGCCCGATCGAAATGTTGCCCTGACCGGTTTCGAGCTGGGCGATATAGCGCTGTGACACGCCCGAGTTCTCAGACAATTCCCGGCGCGAAAGCCCTAGTCCCTTGCGCGCGCCGCGCACACGCTCGCCGACCGTCATCAGCAACGCGCTGATGCGTTCCTGCTGCCCGGCAGGCGCTTTGTCAGTCGCAGCATCGTCGCTGCCATATGTAACGATGCCGGCCATTCTCCTGAGCCTCAATACGTTTCCACGTGATACCGTCCACTCTCGCGCATGGTGTTTTTGATCTCTTGCCAGTTCAACCCGGCGCCGCGGGCGATGTCTTCGAATGCCTGTTCGACACCAACTTCCATGGCCTTCAAGCCACACACGTAAATGTAAGTCGAAGCATCCAACAGCATCGGCGCGAGCTCATCGCCAGCCTGCCGCAACCGATCCTGCACATAGACACGCGGCAGGTCGGCAATTCGACTGAACGCGAAGTGCGTGGCCAGAAACTCTTGTGGCATTTTGTTGAGCGGCCCGAAGTACGGCAGCGATTGCGGCGTCCGCGCGCCAAAAAATAACATCAGAGAGTTGCTGATATCGGGCGACGTCCGCTGGCGGCGTATTGTAAAAGCCCTGAACGGCGCAGAACCGGTTCCCGTACACACCATGATGAGTTTGGCATCGCGATCATTGGGCATCAGGAACGTCGAACCGAACGGCCCTGATAATTGGACCTTGTCGCCCTTCTGCAGGTCGCAAACGTAGTTGGAGCAAACGCCCTGCTCTTCTCGCTTAACCGTCAAGGATAGGTTGTTTGTGTTCGGTCGTTCGCCATCTCTCGGGCTCGATATCGAATATAGTCGCGGCACAAACGGCTTGCCGTTGCTGTCGATCCCCGGTGGGTTAATCCCGACACTTTGTCCTTCCAGTACCGGGAAGACTGTGCTGCCGAGATCCAGAATAATGTGCCGCACTTCGGAATCTGATTCCTCGGTCGTCAGCCGATAGCTGCCTTGCACGGTTGCTTCAACCGGCTTGCCAGGACTGAAGAGATTAACCGAAGCTTTCGAAGCCGACGCAGGCGCCAGCGAACGCCCACCGGCGCCCTGATGCGCCTCGGCCAGCAACGCGTGCACGGCATCATCGAGCGCTTCTATCGTGGCGCCCGCGCCATCACCGCCGTCGCTCAGCTCTTCCTGTTCGGGCAAGTCCATCCAGGAGAACTGCTCTTCCAACGAGTAGGCTGTCTTGACCACGCGCCAGTTGTCGATCGAGCCCGTCGGGCACGGCGAAATACACGCCATGCAGTAATCGCACTTCGACGCATCAACCACGACATTGTCATCGTTGTGCGTTATCGCATCGATCGGGCATGCTTCTTCGCACGTGTAACATCTGATGCAAATCTCGGGATCGATCAGATGCTGTTTGATAAGCTCAGCCATGATCAAGCCATGTGCAACTGGACATACTCGAAGTCACCCGGCTTGTTGTCGATACCCATCCGAGGTGGGGCGATCCAGCTGGCATATTTGCCAGGCTCCGTTACCGGCACCATCAGCGATTTTACGAAATCTCCATCAGCAGTTGTCGGCAACCAATCGTTCTTGCGGGCCTCCCACTCTTCGCTGGAAATAATGTCGCCTTCTGGCGTGATGGAAGCCGCTTTGAATTCACCAATCTGACGGTGAAAGCCTTCGTGTGGCAACGTCATTTCAAACTCAACGCCGGTCTTCTTGATCATATGGTTCCAGCGCTTAACACCGCCCGAAGCATCCTTGACGTAGTCGTCACGCAGGCGAAGGTTGATCGCTGAAAGCGCCGGAACGGATTCCTCGACAATTCCATCCTTGGTGAAGCGCCGAACCGTATACTGGTCGCCCTGCAGCTTATGATCATCGTCGATCTTTGCTTCCATGAAGCGACCTTTGATGCCGGCGTTGAACGCGTTGGCGGCATTGGTCGAAACCTCTGAGCCAAACAAATCCAACGACAAGCTGTAATGCAAATTGGCTTTCTTCTGAATGGTCGGCAGATCAATCACGCCCAAATCGCGGATCGCATTGATGTCATACGGGTCCGTAATGCCCGCTTTGACCATGGCTTCGCACGTCGCCTGGATCGTACGCCCGACGCCCGTTTCACCGACAAACATATGATGCGCTTCTTCGGTGATCATGAACCGACAAGTGCGGCTCAATGGATCGAAGCCAGACTGCGCCAAGCTCTCAAGCTGCATCTTGCCGTCACGGTCCGTAAAATACGTGAACATGAAGAACGACAGCCAGTCAGGTGTTGCTTCGTTGAAGGCACCCAACATGCGTGGTGCCTCTTCCGAACCTGACGAGCGGCGCAACAAATCATCCGCCTCCTCGCGGCCATTTTTGCCGAAATATTTATGCAGCAGATAGACCATCGCCCAGAGGTGACGACCTTCCTCGACATTCACTTGAAACAAATTGCGCAGATCGTAAAGCGACGGCGCGGTCAGTCCGAGATGCTTCTGTTGTTCGACAGATGCGGGCTCCGTATCGCCCTGAATGACCACCAGCCGCTGCAGCATTGAGCGATATTCGCCCGGCACTTCCTGCCACGCCGGTTCGCCGGCATGCTCGCCACACGGAATTCGGCGATCTTCCACTTGAGGTGCAAGCAAAACGCCCCAGCGATACTCCGGCATTCTGACATAGTCGAACTTCGCCCAGCCCTGCGGATCGACACCAATCGCCGTACGCAAATAGACGTTACTCTTCTGGAATTTTTCCGGAATGAGCTGGTTCCACCAATTCAGATAGCCCGGGTGCCATTTTTCAAGCGCTCTCAGAACGCGCCGGTCACTGGACAGGTCAACGTTATTCGGAATCTGCGTGTCATAGTTGACACTCAAAGGATCAGACATTTTAGTCTCCTCAATGCCGCGCGCAATTATACGCGGCGCATGTCGTAATCGCCACGGATACCAGTCCCATAGCGCTGCAACGCACCCGTTTCGCCGACGGCATTTGGCCTCTGGAATATCCAGTTCTGCCACGCAGTCAGGCGGCCGAATATGCGCGTTTCCATTGTCTCGGGACCAGCAAAGCGCAGGTTTGCCTCCATGCCCGTCATGGCATCGGGCGAGTAACTTGCGCGCTCTTCGAGAAACAGCCGGATTTCGTCTTCCCAATCGATGTCGTCAAATGCGAACGTTACCAGACCCAGCTCACTCGCCGCTTCTGCTTCCAGGGCCTTGTCTTTGTGCTCTGCCAGCTCATCGACACGCGCTGGCTCACCCAGGAACCGCGTCTGCAGCCGGGTCAGATCATTCGACATCGGGTAGAGACCAAAGTTGGCATCGCTCAGTGTGATTGTCGCCGGTGGACGATTATCACCCTCGAATGCGCCATCGGCCATATAGGATCGATCGACGGCGAACAGGATTTCAGCAAGCGTGCCCGCGAAGTTCGAACCCGGCTCGGCCAGCGCAACCAGCGAACGCGATGTCAAATCGATCCGCTTCAGAACGCGCCTCCAATACAGCAGGATCTCGTTGGCAAACCAATCATCCCGGTTGTCGAGCAGCAGTCGCTCGTGCGCCAAAAACTGATCAGCCTCGCCGGAGGCCTTGAAGGTCAGCACGCCCGTTTCAAGCTCATTCGCACGCAGATGCAGAATAGCGTCATCCAGCTCGCGCGCGCAGCGCAGCATCCACGTCTCAGCGCCAGCCACATGCAACTCCTCAACGTAGGCCGCCGCATCTATGATTGGCATCGAAATCTCAATCGACGCTGTTCGACGCTCGCGATCGACATGAACATCAACCGCCGAATATCGCACAGACCCGGCATCTTCAAACGTGCGCTGCAGCGGCGTCAACGCGATACCTTTAGCATCCGACGGACGCTTCGATTTGTCAGTGAACTCCGCTGCGCGAGCCGCGACAGTTTCCTCAAACTTACTGTTCGCCACAACATCATCGACGAGATTCCAATCGAGCGCGCGCTTACCTTTGACGCCCTCTTCAACCGAACAGAATACGTCGGCCAGATCGCGTCGCACTTTTCGTTTATCGGTGACACGCGTCAAACCACCCGTGCCGGGCAGCACGGCGAGCAGCGGCACTTCAGGCAACGACACGTTCGACGAACCGTCGTCGGTCAAGATGATGTGATCACAAGCCAACGCAAGCTCATAACCGCCGCCAGCGCAGGCCCCTTTGATGGCGCACAGATAATACTGGCCGGAATCGCGACCGGCGACTTCGTATGTATTGCGGGTTTCGTTGGTAAACTTGCAAAAATTGACTTTGTGCGCGTGCGTCGCGCTACCGAGCATGCGGATATTGGCGCCAGCGCAGAACACGTTGTCCTTGCCCGAACGCAGTACGACCGCTTTGACTTCCGGGTGCTCAAACCGCATGCGTTGCACAACGTCGGCAAGTTCAATATCGACGCCCAGGTCATACGAGTTCAGCTTCAACTCATAGCCGTCAAACAATCCACCGGCCTCATCAACATCCATATAGAGTGTCGCGACCGCGCCGTCGTACTCAACGCGCCAATGGCGATAGCGGGAAGGGAACGTCTGGAAATCTATGATGTGGTCAGTCGTCAGGGTCATATGTGCCTGCTCTTGTTGATCACTGCTTCTCCCGAATTCCTGATGCCTCGACGAGAGAAACACAACAATGCCGGATAGTGCGTATTTATTTTGTGTAATGCAAAATAATGCGCTACACAAGCCCGATTGGCAGACATAAAGTGCAATATGTAAGATCAACTCCGTCCTATATGTGTTGATGGCACATGTGCCGGCTGAGCAGACAATCCAGGTCGACGAACAATAAGAGATCGAGGCCGACAAAGGCCCTCCAAAGGAAGGAAACCCGAATGAAACTCATGAATTCTCGTGCAGCCATTTTCGCCGTTGCCGGATTGGCAATGACAACGAGCGGCGCTGTCGCGGCCGATACTGTCAAGATCGGTTTTGTGACGACCCTGACGACACCTGCCGCCGTGATCGGCAAGGACATGCAGGATGCTGCCAACCTCGCGATGGCGCACATCGGCGGCAAAATGGGCGGCAAAAAAGTTGACCTGATATTCGAAGACGACGGATTCCGCCCTGAAGGCGGCAAGCAAAAGACCGACAAACTTGTCAAACAGGACGACGTTGATTTCGTCACCGGATTCATCTGGAGCCACGTGCTGCTCGCGTCGCGCAAATCCGTGCTTGATGCCGGAAAATTCCTGATCTCAGCCAACGCTGGTCCGTCGCCTGTCGCTGGCAAACTGTGCCACAAGAATTTTTTCTCAACATCCTGGCAGAACGACCAGACGCCGATGGCGATGGGTGAAGTGCTCAACCAAAAGGGCGTCAAGTCGCTCTACATCATGGCGCCGAACTATGCCGCTGGCAAAAACATGGTCGCTGGCGTCAAGCGCACGTTCAAGGGCAAAATCCTTGGCGTCGACTTCACCAAGTGGGGCAAAGACGCCCAACTTGATTTCTCTGCCGAGCTTGCCAAAGCAAAAGCGTCCGGCGCTGAAGGCATCTGGGTTTTCTATCCAGGCAAAGCCGGTGGTGCTTTCATCAAGCAGTACCAGCAGGCCGGTCTGCAGGGTAAAATTCCACTGTACACAAGCTTTACTGTCGATGCGATTGCGTTGCCGAAGCTGCAGAAAGCCAACCTTTCCGGCGTTCTTGGTTCGGAAAATACACAGCAGTGGAGCCCTGATATGGACAACGCTGCGAACAAGAAGTTCGTTGGCGACTTCAAGAAGAAGCATGGCCGTTACCCATCGTTCTATGCCGCTCAGGCCTATGATGCGATCATGCTGATCAAGTCTGCGGTTGATGCCGTCAAAGGCGATACCAAGAACATGGATGGCATGCGCGCTGCGATGAAGTCAGCGAACTACGCGTCAGTTCGTGGCAAGTACACCTACGGCAACAACCACATGCCGATCCAGAATTTCTACCTGCGCAAAGTCGTCAAAGACGTCGATGGCAACTGGACCACGAAGATCACCAAGACGGTCTACACCAACCATCAGGACGTCTACGCAAAAGACTGCAAAATGTAGTCAAGTCTATCAGCCGGCGTTCATTTTCGAGTGAGCGCCGGCTTTTGCTTGCGCCAGTTCCAGTACTGCCATAACCAGTGTGCGCGTATCAAACTAAGCCATCTTTGCAGGGGGAGCATCGCGCCAGTCGCGATGAACTAGGGAAGGCATGGATTTCTCGTTGTTTGTCGTGCAGCTCTTGAACGGACTGCAACTCGGGATACTTTTATTCCTGCTGGCTTCCGGCCTGACGCTCACCTTCGGCATCATGGATTTTGTCAATCTCGCTCACGGCTCTTTCTACATGGTCGGCGCGTTCATCTGTGCAACGCTGACATTTGCCACGGGCTCCTTCATCTGGGGCGTTCTGCTCGCCATACCACTTGTTGCCGTGGTTGGGCTGGCGACCGAATGGATCGTCATTCGCAATCTCTATCCGCGCGACCATCTCGACCACGTACTCGCCACCTTCGGGCTTATTCTGGTCTTCGACACGCTCGTGCAGATCGTCTGGGGCCCCGCCGGCATCGTCGTGCCTCTGCCAGCGTGGCTTGATGGGCAGGTCACACTGCCGGGCGACATCGTCTTCCCGACGTTTCGCTTGATGATCATTTGCGCTGGCCTGCTCATCGCTGGCGGGCTCTATTACCTCGTCAATCACACCCGCCTTGGCATGCTGATCCGCGCCGGTGCTTCGAACCGCACCATGGTCGGCGCGCTCGGCATCGACATCAAAACGCTGTTCTCGGGCGTCTTTGCCCTCGGTGCCGTTCTTGCCGGAATCGCTGGCATGCTGATCTCGCCGATCACCGAAGCATCGATCGGGATGGGCAACGAAATCATCATTACAGCGTTTGTCGTGATCATCATTGGCGGCATCGGCTCGATGAAAGGTGCCTTCGCGGCGGCCCTCTTGATCGGATTGATCGATACGATGGGCCGCTCGTTTCTCGACGATATCTTCAAGATCGTGATGTCATCGGAAGCCGCTGAAACCGCTGCCCCTGCGATTTCCGCCATGCTGATTTACATCTTGATGGCCGTCATCCTTGCCGTCCGCCCGCAAGGCCTCTTTCCACCGAAGGTGCGATGAGCATGACGGAGCAGATCGCACCCAAGGAACAGTCGGCTCAGTCAGAGGCCAATACCGCAGCGCGAAGATCACGCCGCCTGCCCCCCAGCACTTTGATCATGGCTGCCGGGCTCCTGTTCCTGGCGATCGTGCCACCACTCGCATATTTCACCGGCAACGAATTCTGGCTGAGCATCTTCACCCGACTAACGATCCTGTCGATCGCAGCCGTCAGCCTCAACCTCGTGCTCGGTTACGGCGGCCTTGTCTCCTTCGGTCACGCAGCCTTTCTCGGCCTTGGCGCCTATGCCGTCGGCATACCGGTCCACCACGCCATCAATGGCGAATTCGAAAGCATCGCCACAACGAACGGCCTATTCCACATTCCCATGGCGGTTGGCGTCTGCGCCCTCTACGCTCTCATAACCGGTGCGATCAGCCTCAGAACGCGCGGCGTGCACTTCATCATGATCACCATGGCATTCGGTCAAATGGTGTTCTTCGCGATCGTCTCGATCGAGACCTACGGTGGCGACGACGGCCTCACGATCTACGAACGCTCCAGCCTACCGGCCATCAGCCTCGACAACCCATTAACGCTCTATGCCGTCTGCTTCGTTTCGCTGCTGCTCGCACTCTATCTCGTCCACCGGATTGTAAATTCCCGGTTCGGCATGGTGATCCGGGCTGCCAAAGGCAACGAAGAGCGGATCCGCGCACTTGGCTTCAACGCCTATGCCTACCGCCTCCTCGCCTATGTCATCTCAGGCTCGATGTGTGGCTATGCCGGTGCGCTGCTTGGCAACTTCACGACGTTCATTTCACCTGAGATGATGGACTGGACGCGATCGGGCGAATTGATGTTCATGGTCATCCTCGGTGGCGCCGGCTCGTTGTTCGGGCCTGTGCTCGGTGCATCTGTGTTTCTTCTGCTCGAAGAAGTGATGTCCGATTTTACCATTTATTGGCATCTCCCATTCGGCATCATGCTGATCCTTGCCGTGCTTTTCGTACGTGGCGGCATCAGCGGTTTTGCCGATCGTCTCCTCGGAGCAAAGCGCGATGACTGAGCCATTGCTGCGCGTACAAGGACTGCAAAAACGTTTTGGCGGCGTCCACGCAACCGACGACGTTAATCTCAATGTCATCCCCAGTGAGACACACGCGATTATTGGGCCAAACGGTGCCGGCAAGACGACGTTGATCTCACAACTCTCCGGACAGATTCTACCTGACGCCGGCAAGATCCTTTTCGATAACCGAGACATCACCCGCCTGCCTGCCTACCAGCGCGCGCACGTCGGCATCGCGCGATCATTCCAGATTACTTCTTTGTTTATGGACATGACCGTGCAGGACAACGTCGCGTTGGCTGTTCAAGCCCATCAAGGCCATTCGTTCCGGCTGTGGCGCCCCGCGAGATCCGACGATCACCTGCGCGCACCAGCGCTTGAGCCGCTCAAGACTGTTGGCTTGCACGAACGCGCCGATTGGACCGTATCCGAGCTATCGCATGGCGAACGCCGCCAGCTTGAAATGGCGATGGCGCTCGCAGTGGCCCCGAAACTGATGCTGCTTGACGAACCGATGGCTGGCATGGGGCATGAGGAATCGATGCAGATGGTCGACACGTTGAAATCGCTCGGAGACCAGACAATCCTGTTGATCGAGCACGACATGGATGCCGTCTTCGCGCTTGCAGACCGGATATCCGTCCTCGTCTACGGACGGATCGTTGCCACCGGCACACCTGAAGAAATCCGATCCAACGATGAGGTGCGCCGCGCCTACCTCGGCGAGGCTGCGTGATGCTGGACGTCAAAGACATCGAGACGTTCTACGGCAGCAGTCAGGCGCTGTTTGGCATGACATTGAACGTCCAAGCCGGCGAAGTCGTGACGCTGCTCGGGCGCAACGGGATGGGCAAGACAACCACCATCAGTTCGATCATGGGCATTTTGCAACCACGCAACGGCACAGTCACTTTCAACACCACCGCGATTGCCGGTGCACCATCGCATCGCATCGCCAAGCTCGGACTTGGTCTGGTCCCCGAAGGTCGACAGGTCTTCCCAAATCTCACCGTTCACGAGAATCTTGTCGCGACAGCCAGCAACCGGCGCGGCGATCCAACGCCATGGGATGCTGACCGCATCTACGCGCTCTTCCCTGCGCTACAGCCGCGCCAATCGTCGATGGGCAATCTACTATCCGGCGGCGAACAGCAGATGCTCGCCATTGGCCGGGCGCTTATGACCAACCCGAAACTGCTGATCCTCGATGAAGCAACCGAGGGGCTGGCCCCGCTCACCCGCGAAGAAATCTGGGCCTGCCTGACGCGGATCAAAGACGACGGCATGTCGATCCTGATCGTTGACAAGAATATTGCAGATCTCGTGCGGCTTGCCGATCGGCATTACGTCATCGAGAAAGGCCGGGTTGTATGGTCCGGCTCATCACCCGAGCTCTTGGCGAACCCAGAGATACAACATCGCTATCTCGGCGTCTGACCGGATAAACCTGACTGCTGCATCGTCGCTTCTGTCTCGCTTTCAATGCGACCGAGATAAAGACCCGCGAGCGCCGTCAAAGCAGCCATGGGCAGCAGATAATAGAGTGACCAACTCCAATTTCCGCCGCCAACGCTGACGAGATATGTCGCGAGCGCTGGCCCGACAAATTGACCGATCGCTACCCCTTGCAGCATGAGCCCATTGACGGTTGAGATATGCGCCGGGCTTGGTGCGTGATGGCGCACGCCGGCAAACAGTGCCCCCGGAATGAGGCCGCCAAAACACGAGAAACAAACCGCCCACGCCAATCTCGCTTCCACCGGCAACACATCACTCATGACCATGCAAGCCCCGCCGGCCATCGCTACCGCCGCAACCAAAATCAGTGTTGCCCGGCGAAAGCCTTTATCCAGCAGCAATCCGGCTGCGACATTGCCGATCGCGTTGATCATCATCACCCCTGCTGCGACAGCTGCCGCCATCGGCAGCGACCAACTTGCTTCCTCGACCAGGATGAGCGGCACGAAAGCCGTGAGTGCGAGATACTGCCCCGAGTAACAGCCGAATGTGACGGCTAACATGACCGGCCCGCGGGCCCGCGCGGTCGTGGCAATTGTTTTCGCAATCGCCTTACTGGGTGCCGCCTTGTCCCGGCGCGGGGGACGCGGCGCTGCCCACAACAGCACCGCCAGCATAGCGGCCTGCGCGCCTGTAATCATCAGCCACAACCCTCGCCAACCAATTTCGGCGATGACAACACCACCGATCAGCAGTATGAGTCCTGCCCCAAATGGCAGATAGCCGCCCCAGAGCCCCATCGCGGATTGACGACGCCTGCCGTCCGAAAGCTGGATGACCAGCCCTGGCAGCGAGACCGACATCATGAAGAAGCCAATGCCTTCAACCGCACGGCCGACCAGCAACTGCATCGGGTCTGCAGCTAACGCACCACCAATGCCCCCCACAACCGAAACGACAATCCCGGCAATGGCCGTCCGGCGCAGTCCGGATGTCTCTGCGAGCGCACCGATCAACACACCACCCAATGCCGCCACCAACGACATCATTGACACCAACAGGCCTGCTTCAAACAGCGTCAGATTCATCTCGTTGCGCAAAACGGGCAACGCCGCTGGCACCTTGCCGACCAGAAATGCAGCGGAAACGCCGACAGTAAAAACCGCGAACACGCGTGGCCAGCTATGCTGTTCTGCGTCACTCATGCCGACCGGCCTCACAACTTATTGCTATGATCGATTTAGGAATCTCACAGCTGTCAAATGGCATGACAAGAGACGCAAATCCTAGACGCTGACTAGTCCTTAATTCACCCAGGTTCAAGCCACACGACTAAGTGGCACGACATAGGGCCCCTCCGGAATAATCGCGACATCCGGATCGCCGTGTTTTGCGATACTGGCCGAGATGGCAGCTGACAGATCAGTCACACGCGCTACACCGGTCACGCTGAAATCATCCGGGCTCAGTCCATCTGTAAACAGCTGAACGGTGCCAACGCGCATCGGCTTCAGCTGCATCTCGGTTTGCCACTCATCGACATCAGCAAAGCTCTTGGCGAGCAGCGTATCCAAAAACGCATCCGGCCCGAGCCGCACAAGTTTCTCTTGCGACGCCCGAAAATGATCCGAGCCAATGCCTTCGGCACACTGCGATGCGACGATCAGCGTGCCGCCCGGCTCCAGAATATCCAGCGGCGTGACCATCCCTTTGACCGTCTGATAGTAGGTCTGATCCAGCGGATAACCAGCAGCCGACGTCACAACCGTCTTGAACCGACGCCCGACGGGGATCTCGGTAAAGTCTTTGACAAACGCGACGGCTGCAAGATGGCTTTCAATGATCTCGCCAAACGACGTGAACACCAACCGACGCTTGTCATCGATCACAGTATTGAGCGCGTAAACCTCACCGAGCATGCGGATGATTTCGAGCTGCTCTTCATGCAGCGGGTTCGCCGCCAGATTGCATTCGCGCGCAGCCGGGTCTTCCATAAACCGCGCCGAGTGGAATGTGCGTATCGTCTCATGGTGCGCGACGCCTGGCGCCACAACTTTGCGCCCGCCGGAATATCCGGCCATGAAGTGTGGCTCGACCAAGCCCGTTGCAATTCGCAAATCAGCCTCGACAAACCGCTTATCAAGCTTGACCGGCACTCCCCGTCCGACCGTTGTTCCAAGATCAACATGATCGTCATCATTCATGGCAAAATGGTTTTCAACGCGGACATTTTCGAGCACCCACGGATCACCAACCAGCTCGACCAACTCATTGCCTTCGTTCGGACGATGCAGCCCCGTCGCCACCAGCACCGAAATTTTCTCTTTCGCGATACCAGACGCCATCATCTGTTCTATCATCGGGCGCAGGAACAACCCATTCGGCACCGGCCTCGTAATGTCGCAAATCAAAATGCAGGCCGAAGACCGGCCCTTTGCCAGTTCCCTGAGCGGCGGGCAGCCCATCGGCACGTCAAATGCGGACGTGATCTGCTGCAATGGGTCGGCGATGCTTGGAAACGCCGGTTTCTCGATCAGATGAACTCGGGCATCATCCGGCACGTCGCACGTCAGGCCATCGCGGCCATACAGCAGTTCAACTTTCATGACAGTACTTTCCTGCTTGGTGCGCAACTCAATGGAGTGATCACGACCCTAACACTTTTGGATAGCGAGACGACATCAAGATTGCCACTGCACACGGGCGATCGCGAATGGCCAGCAGCAGGTGCCGCGATCCAACCTGGGTGCTAACCAACGTTGCGCTCGTGCCCTTCCCAATGCGGCGCCCGCAACTCGAACTTTTGAATTTTACCTGCACCTGACTTTGGCAACGGCTCATTGCGGATTTCAACGGAGCGCGGACACTTAAAACCGGCGATACGCTCCCGGCAATGCGCAATGATCGCGTCAGCATCCGGCACCGCACCATCGCGCGGCACCGCAATCGCGTGCACCGCCTCGCCCCACTGATCATCAGGGATACCGATCACGGCACACTCAGCCAGCCCCGGATACTGCATCACGGCATTTTCAACCTCTGCTGAATAAACATTCTCGGCGCCAGTGATGATCATGTCCTTCACACGGTCGACAATGTAGATGAAGCCGTCTTCATCCATGTAGCCGCCATCGCCGGTGTGGATCCAGCCGTCTTTCATGGTCTCAGCGGTCTGCTCGGGCTTATTCCAATAGCCAGCCATATTGTTGGCGCCACGCGCGCGCACCTCACCGACAGTGCCACGCGGCACTTCGCGGCCTTCGTCATCAACAACTTCGACTTCGGTGGCGATAACCGGCAAACCAACAGATTGGATTTTCGATGCCTTCGGCCCTTCCAGCACATGGTACTCTGCGCCCAGCAACGTCACGAACGGCGCCAACTCGGTTTGGCCGTAGGCATGAATGAATTTCGTCTCGGGCATCTTTGCCATCGCCTCAGTGAGGATTGCTTGCGAGATCGGCGAAGCGCCATACACCATGCGCGTCAAGCGGCGCGTATCTGTGCTCTCCAGATCAGGGTTCTGCAGCAGCATGCCAATCATCGTTGGCACCAGCAGCGAAATCGTTGGCCGGCGCTTTTCTAGCGCACGCAGGTAAGCGGATGCCTCGAAGCCCGGAATAATCGCATGTGATCCGCCAAAGGTGGTCACTGCAAACAGCATCGCGCTGCCAGCAATATGAAACAGCGGCGCTGCCTGCAGGTTTCGATCCGTTGCAGATAGAGCCGCCGCGCCCGCACCAAAACTCATCGCGCTCGACCAGATCGCTCGATGAGGCAGCATGACTCCCTTTGGGAAACCGGTCGTGCCACCGGTATAGAAGATGCCTGCGAGACCCTCACCGTTACGAAAGGCATCGCCAGCCGGTTGCGCATTGTCGATCAAGTCATCGAAACTGAGCATGCCAGCCGGCGCCGATTTCCCGCCTGCGTAAATGATGAACTCTATGGAAGAGCATTGTTTGGCAATTTCGGGCGCGATCTCGGCAAAATTGTCGTCAACGATCAAAAACCGCGCACCGGAATCATTGATCGAATAAATATGCTCCGGCACCGCCCAGCGGATGTTCATGGGCACAACGAGACCGCCAACCCAGAATGTGCCGTAATAGTAAATCGCATAGCGGTCTGAATTGAACGAAAGCATCGCGACCCGATCTTCCGTTTTGAGACCAAGCTCATGCAGCCCGCCCGCCAAGCGTGCAACACAGTCTTGAAACTGGGCGTGGGTCAGGCTTCGCTCATCAGAAACGAATGCGGCTTCATCGGGCGTCAATTTGGCGGCTCGACGCACGCCTTGTGTCATGTACATCGATGCCGCCCCACCCTTTTTCTACTAGTCCATTCTGCCCGGCGACAATTACAATATCGAGCAACCGGCCCGGGTCAAGCTGGCTTGCAGAACGCACTATCCAGCGGTTTGCAAGCGCGCCAAAGGTCGGTCGCTGATCGGCCAATGGAACGCGGCCGATATCAACCCCAACGCAATTGAGATCATCCACATCAGATCGTACGAACCAGTTACATCGTATATGCGTCCGCCAAGCCAGGCGCCGGTAAATCCACCCAACTGGTGGCTCATGAAAACGATCCCGAATAGAAACGAGAAATGCGCTGGCCCGAACACCTGAGCAACAATGCCGCTCGTCAGCGGCACGGTGCTGAGCCAGACCAATCCCAAGCACGCACCAAATGCGATCGCCGTCACATCGGTCAACGGCATGATCAACATCACTGTCATTAATGCGGCACGTAGCAGATAGATCACTGTCAGCACGCTTTTCTTGCTGTAGCGGTCGCCAAGCGCACCAAACAAATAAGCCCCCAGAACATTGAAGAGCCCAATCACACCAAACGCATACGAGGCGGCCGCTGGTGACACATTATTGTCTGACAGGTAAGCCGGGAAATGCGTGCCAATAAACGTCACGTGAAAACCGCAAACGAAGAAGCCCATTGTCAAAAGCAAATAACCGCGATGGCGCAAGGCTTCACGGGCTGCATCACGCGCCGACTGCTTAGCCCCACCGCCTGCAGCAACTGGTGGAACGCGCAAGCCAAGAGCAAACAGCGGTGCCAGCATGATGAGCATCGCCATCGCAACCATGGTTGGGCGCCAACCGACCTGATCCAGGAACTGCTGTGCTGCTGGCACGAAGAAGAACATGCCCAATGAGCCAGAGGCGATGACAGTACCAAAGACGATGCCGCGCCGCTCGCTTGGCACAACCTTGCCAATCGCGCCGAGCACAATGACATTGGTCGCGCCGCTGAGCCCCAGTCCAACCATCAGACCCAGTGAGATATAAAGATCGAGGGCGCTGGCCGCCAAGCTCGTCAGCCACAACCCGGCACCATAAACCAGGGCACCGACGGTGATAACGCGCAACGCGCCGTATCTGTCTGCCAACAAACCCGCGATCGGTTGGAACGCACCATACAGCAGCGCCTGCAGTGCGATCACCAGACCGAACGTTTCGCGGCCGATACCAAGGTCAAGCGAGATGGGTCGCAGAAAGACGCCAAAACTCATGCGCAAGCCATTGCCGACAAGCACGACCGCGACGCCGCACAGCAGCATAATCCATAAACGGCGTGTCACTATCGTTCCCCCAATTCATATCGCTCTTGGCATAGGTCGTCCAAAAAGACTGACCAGAAGACACTACTGGATGTCATCATTGATATGCAGCTTCACGGTGCCTCAACCAAGCCTTCAACCAAGCTTGGCTCTTCCGAGAATTCGCAATGCCGCACAGGCCGCGCCATAACCATTGTCGATATTGCAGACCGTCACTCCTGACGCGCACGAAACCAGGCTCGCTGCAAGCGCCGTCTCGCCGTTTCGTGCAGCGCCATAGCCCGTCGACGTCGGCACCGCGATCAGCGGTTGAGCGACAAGTCCGCCGAGCACGCTGACCAATGCTGCGTCCATACCGGCGACCGCAATGATAACGTCATGCTGGCGGATCTCCTCAAGGCGCTCCATCAACCGCCAGAGGCCAGCGACACCGACATCGAAAATTGCCGTGGCATTGACGTCATTGAATGCGAGCGTGCGCAACACTTCGTGCGCCGCCCCTGCATCGGACGTACCAGCCGCCACGACTGCCACTTGTCTTCCCGCTGAACTGCCGCTCGCGACAAAATCGAAGAAAGCCGTCCCTGAAACCGGGTCATAGTCCAGTCGCTCAGCCAACTCAGGTCCGAGCTCGGCGTATTGCGTCGCGCTCAATCGGGTCAGCAACAGGGGGGCACCGGCATCGCCTGCCAGCTCAAGAATGCGCCCAATCTGAGCAACCGATTTCTGCTGACAGAAGATCGCCTCCCCAAAGCCGACGCGCTCACTGCGCATCAAATCGAGTTTGATTTCCTCGTCGGTCATGAAACGATATTTCTGTCGCCAACAAAGGCACTACCACGCTGATAGTCCGCCAGGGCTATGTTGACGTCTGCCAGACCATCAACTTGTTTTCTCAGGTCTTGCATCACATCCACACGGCGTGATCCAGTCAGACGCGCGTGCGTTTCAGCATCCAACTCGATCACCATCCCAAGCCGACGCAGACGGCAGCGCACAACCTCTGGCGTAAGGTGTTCGCGACACCAAGCTTCAACGGCGTCAATCAGCACCAGATCTTTAGCCTCGATCGGAATGCCGGTTTCCACCCGACTGGAGAGACACGGCGAAGATGGCAGAGCTGCATACTCGG
Source organism: uncultured Hyphomicrobiaceae bacterium (assembly GCA_905480435.1). GTDB lineage: Bacteria > Pseudomonadota > Alphaproteobacteria > Rhizobiales > Hyphomicrobiaceae > CAJQQK01. The sequence goes on from CAJQQK010000104.1 coordinate 23,685, forward strand.
CCAAACCCATTGCTGCCGCCAAAGCCCGCACGGCGTTCTTGTCGATGCCAGCTTCGACATAAGGATGCCGGACGTTGTGATTTCGCGCAGCCTCAAGCCCGGGTCTGTAATCACCGAGGTCATCGCAATTGGTGCCAGACAATACTGTGCCTTCGGACATCGCACTCAACGTCCGGTACAGGTTTGATTTGCAGAAAAAACACCGATTGATCGGATTGGCACGATATTCAGGATCGGCAAACTCGCCAGCATCGACGACATCGAGATGCCAGCCTTCTCGGTGAGCCAAATCACGGATACGACCGGCAGCATCTCCCGGTACAGCCGGCGACGTGGCATGCACCATGCGCACGACATCACTTCCGAGCTGGCGATGTGCGAAGCAGGCCAGCGTCATGGAATCGACACCGCCTGAAACCGCTATCGTGACAGGGCCTGTCGACGCAAGCACAGCGGCAAGGCGCTCAGAGTGTGATGTCACGATACCCTCCGAGACTGTTTCATTCATCATCTTGATCTGGGTCTAGCACAGATCTTTCTGCGCGTCCGCGTGCCCGCTGACGTCCGGCGTGGGTTGCAATACCCGACAGATCATCCGCCTCTGCCTTGGCGGTCATGCCAGACGGACGGCTGGCAAGCTTCACGTGAATGTCATCCGAACTGGTGATTTTGCGCTCCACGGTGTCGCGAGCAGCAATCGCCCGTCGCACACCGAGCGTCGTCGTTTCATCAAGTATCAGGCGGGCAACTTCCGAGCCGCCGTCTTGCCGGACCAGCACCTGAATGGCGATCGCCATGCGGCCCTTCTTGGCAAACACCGGCCATTGACAGACATCGAGCACGCCATCGCTGTCCCGGATATTATCGAGCGCGATGGCGAGATCCTCCGGCGTCTGGTCGTCAATCTCGCAGCGCAGAACTTCGACGACATCCGCGGCCGTCTCAACTGATGCCGGCGCGGCAGTATAGAGCGTGGCACGCAAGATGTTGCTGCGCCGTTTCAAGCGTTTGGTGCCAAATCCCGTGCCTGTTGTCAGCAATTGACGCGGCATCAAATCAGCCGACTGCGAAGGCGCCAGATAGCTCAGGATCGCGGCGCCGGTTGGCGTGATGCGCTCGCCGTCCTCGCCGTCATCGTGCAGGGCATAGCCCTTTAGGAGTTCCACCGTCGCCGGTGCCGGCAGCGGCAGCATTCCATGCGCCGACTTGACCAATCCACGCCCACGCGGCAATGACCCGACCGACCATTTGGCATTCGGAAATTGCGCAATGATGGCGGCAGCCGCAACGATATCAACGATCGAGTCCCACGCACCAACCTCGTGGAACGACACATCATCGACGGCTATTCCATGCACCGCAGCTTCGGCGATCGCCAACCGGGTGAAGATCCCAATGGCGGCCTCACGCTCGCCGTCCGATAAGTGGGCAGCCTCAATGCGTTGTCTGATCTGCCGCCACGGATGATGCCCCGCGCCGTCCCCCGGTCCGTGTTCATGATGATCGTGCGCATGGGAGTGGTCGTGGGAGTGGTCGTGCTCATGTTTATGATCGTTGCCAGATGCGTCGTCGTGCCCCGCATGATCATGATGCTCTTCGACGCCTGCGACGTGAAACTGTCGGCCTGTCAAAACCCCATCGGTGTACTCGGCAACCGACGCCTGCACCTGAGCCGGCGGCGACATCGCCGCGATAGCACGTTGACAGACCGACCAAGTCGTCGGCAGCGCGTCGAGCAAGGACGCGACAAACATGTCGCCGGCGATCCCGCCAACAGCATCCAGATGAATTGCGGTCACCGATTTTACAGATGGTTCCTCAATGTCCGCCACGCACGCTCCTGCCTAGGCAATATACTCAAGGACGCTGTCGAACGTCTCTTCGCGCACCACGACCCGGCTGGCTTCATCGATGATGGGTACTTCGGCTGCCTTAGCGATCCGACGTATCTCGCTTAGGTCGCCAACTTTTACAACAAGCGCGCCAAAGATTGATGTCCGCTCTGCCAGTGACGACGCGAGAGCACCGTAACGTCCTCTGTAAGCGGCGGACGACAGAAAACTGATCTTCGCGCCATCCAGTTTGACACTCAGCTGATCACCCGCGCCTTCAACATCGGCGCGCAGCAGCTTGGCCATGTCTTCCGCCTCGCCGCGATGATTGTCGGACGCCACAACGAACTCCGGCAACGCGAGAGCGCCATTGCCATGGCTTTGCCATTCCGGACGCCAGACCAGCTCGGGCGTGCCATGCTCGCAAAAATATACGCGCCCACCAGGGAACGCATCATGGCGCACATGTACGGTTCGGAAGCACGCATCAAACGTACCGTCTGGCAACTTAACAGGGCGCGAGAACGATTTTGGCGGATCACCCGCCATGCCGACCGCCTGGAGATGCGCATACGTCTCGTCGACATCGGATGTCTTGAACACAAGCCCGTTGATACCGTATGCCGCGTTCTCAATATCCGGCCTGCCCGACTGCTTTTCTTTGGCGTCAGCTGGCAGCCCGATCAACTCCAGATAGTCACTGCCGAACATCATAAGATGGTTGATCGAACCGAGCGTGTGATAACCACGCTCGGTCAAATGGAAACCTAACGCGCGGAACCGGTCAGCTGCCTGATCCATCTCGTAGCGGACATTGATCACGGTATGATCGAGCTGTACCAGTTGCGCCATTGTCGTTTCCTCTATCTGTCAGGCAATCTGCGTTTCAACTTCTGTGACCTAAACCGGCCGATCCCCCTTGACCGTCACACGATAGCCGGAGCGGGTGTTCGGAAAATAATCCCAGATCGCAAGGTGCTGTACTGCCCGGTTGTCCCAAAACGCCACCGAATTTGGCTTCCACCGAAAACGCACATGAAAATCTGCATTAGCGCAATGCTCATGCAGCATCCGTAAGATGCTTTCACTTTCGAGACGTGGCACGTCGTTAATGCGCATCGTAAAGATCGGGTTGACGAACAGCGCCTTGCGGCCCGTCTCTGGATGTGTGCGAACCACCGGATGGTCGGCGCTCGGGTACACCATGCGGCTGTCATCGGAGACCATATCTTTGTATCGGCCGCGATATTGCTGCTCACCATCGTGCCGAGCCGTGAGACCATCAAGGTATGCCTTCATGCGATCCGAAAGCGCATCGTAGGCGGCACACATGTTGGAGAACAGCGTGTCGCCACCAAACTCAGGAACCGTGTGCAAATGAAGAATGGAGCCGAGCGGCGGCTCCTCATCGCACGACACATCCGAATGCCAACGCTCGCCTGCAATATACGTTGAAGTCTTATCCGCGTGGATCGGCAAGATCTCTGGATGCCCTTCTGGCCCTGGTATCGCCGGGTGGACGTGCAGCTCACCAAACAACCGGCCAAACGCCTTGTGGCTGTCATGATCAAGTTCCTGGTCGCGAAAGAAGATCACGCAATGCTCTTTGAGCGCCTCGTGTACTTCGTGTGAGGTTCGATTATCCAACGGTTTGGTCAGATCAACGCCTTCGATTTCCGCTCCGATCCGTGCCGTCATCGGATTGACCTTGATGACTTCGTATTGCATGTGCCGTTCCCTCTATCTTGTGATCGCTGCAATGGCGCCTTGTTCGACGTCCACCTTAGGTATTGACCTGTTTCAGCGTCAATTTTGGATGCGATGACTGCGCTGCATCCTAATCTATTCGACCCAATTGGTCTTGTTTGATCGGAATCTGCATCCGATCCTCGCCCCAGATGATCGTACCGCCATAGATCGCGCTCATCTCAGCGATGATTTTCTCGCGCAGGCCCGGTGCATCGATCTGCTCGGTCATGTGCGTCAGGACCACCGAGCCGACGCCAGCCTGCTCGGCGACGTGGGCCGTGTCGATGTGATTGCCACAGAACCGACGGTAGGCTTCATTCGGTTCAGAACCGGAATAATAATGGTTCATGTGCACCAGGACGTCACAGCCTTTCGCTAGCTTGACGATCGCCGGGCACACACCGCCACTGTCGCCGCTATAGCAGATCGACCCTGTGTCGCTTTCAAAGCGGAAGGCGAGACAATTCAGATACGGCTGCGCATGCCAACCGGAACCGACTGTGACGCGCCAATTATCCGTCTCAATCTTATCGCCGTCCTCAAGCTCCCGGACAACAGGTGCTGGCGGCAGACGTGGCAGCACGCCACCTCTGGCCTCATAGATATCCAAACTTGCGGTGTGCTCGGTGCGCGCCTTGATGTCAGGTCCATAGATACCATCGGGGCCAATCAGCTGGTTGGTAATGCGCTCGATCGGACTTGGCCCATAAACCTGCAGCGGCGGCAGCTTGCCACCGCTTTGATCCCAGCGCGTCATCAACAGGCGCGGATAGTCCATGAAATGATCGTAGTGCAGATGACTGAGGAAACAGTGCGTCACCTCGGTTGCCTGCCGGCCCAATTCGAGAAATCGATGATGCGCGCCTGGACCATGATCGATCACGATGACGTCGTCGCCAATCTCCAGCAGATACCCCGACGACATCCGCTTCAGCGACGGCCCCGGTGTGCCGGTGCCCAGCAATGTGAATTTCATAATGCACTCCTCTGCGCGACGCTTTGCAGCCTCACAAATTCAGACGTGATTGGCAGAACCTCGCTTTGATGCGAACGTGCCGCTCGGCAAACACTGCAAAATCTCTACAGGAAAACGGAACCATGCACGATCCAGCACGACGAACAATCACGGAGTTGGCAGCGGCCCTCGGTTCAGGCGAGCTAAAGCCATCCGAGGTCATTGACGCTTGTCTTGCGCAAGCCGATGCGTGCGAAAGTGACGTCCGTGCCTGGGCGCACCTTGGTGCCGATAATGCTCGGATGGCAGCCCGACTGTTGGACCAGATATCGTCAACAGGTCCCCTTTATGGCGTTCCCTTCGGCATCAAAGACATCATCGAGACGAGCGACATGCCAACCGGCTATGGCACGCCGATCTATCACCATCACCAGCCAGCCAGAGATGCAGCCTGTGTCGCCCTGCTGCGAGAAGCCAGCGGCGTGTGTCTCGGCAAAACCGTGACAACCGAGCTGGCCCACTTTCATCCAGGCAAAACCCGCAACCCGCATGGCCTGACACACACGCCGGGCGGCTCCTCAAGCGGCAGCGCCGCAGCCGTTGCCGCATGTATGGTCCCCGTCGCTCTTGGCACCCAAACAACGGGCTCCGTACTGCGGCCTGCCTCATACTGCGGTGTCTATGGCTTCAAGCCGAGCTTTGGCGATGTCAGCCGCTCCGGCGTCATGGAGTGCGTTTCCAGCTTTGACACGGTCGGCTGGTTTACACGCAGCGTTGCTGATGTCGAGATCGTTCGCCAAGCCTTAGTCCGCATCCCGTTCGTGCCATTGCAAAAGCCTGCAACAACAAGCCTTCGCGTCGGACTTTTTCGCGGACCGGACTGGGCTGAGGCCGAAGACTACACCAAGGAACTGCTTGAGGGAGCCGCAAGCAAGCTCGCCAAAGCCGGCGCCAATGTTTCGGACGTAGCCTCACCAGATGGTTTCGGAGACATCGCAACCCATCACAGAACCATCGCCGGTTATGAATTTGCCCGCGCCATCACCTGGGAGCGAACACAACGCGCGCCACTGCTTAGCCCCAAACTGGTAGACGGTCGCTGCGCCGATGGCCTCGCTTCAACCTACGAACAATACGCCGAAGCACAGAGCGCGCTGGTCCGGCAACGCGCGCAATACGCCCAAATGATGGAAGCATACGATGTCTTGTTAACGCCATCAGCACCCGGCGAAGCCTGGTCGGGCCTCGGCGCAACCGGTGTCCCAACCTTCAACACCGCATGGACCGCTTTGCATGTTCCGGCACTTAGCGCACCCGCGTTCAGCGGCCCTTCCGGCATGCCGGTCGGCTTGCAATTGGTTGGCAAATTCCGTCAAGACGCGGCCTTGCTCGGCGCCGCCGAAACGGTCTGTGCAGCCTTGGACGTCGAGATCGTTCGCGGCGTGTAAAACTGCGTACCGTTACAACCGACCACAAAAAAAGGCGGGTCCCGAGACCCGCCTTTATATTCTAAATCCGCGTTCACGTGCTTTAGTTGAAGATCGATACCACTGCCATGCTCGGCAGCCAAAGTACGAGTATCGGGAACAACATGCACAGGATGAGCACGCACCCGTCTGTGCACAGGAACGGGAATGAGCCTTTCATCACTGTCGTCACCGGCACCTTGGTGGTGCCGCTGACCGCGAACAGATTGAGACCGACCGGCGGGATCACCGCGCCCATCTCGATGCAAAGCGCAAACAGAACGCCAAGGTGGATCGGGTCGATGCCAAGCGAGATCGAAACCGGGTGAATGATCGGCACGATCAACACCAGAATGGCAACGCCCGTTAGGAACATCGACAGCAGCAACAGGACAACCATCAGCAACGCCAGGAAGCCGAGCGGCGAAAGCCCCATGCCGGTGACCCATTCCGCGATGTCCTGTGGCCAGCCTTGGTTGGCGAGCAGAAACTGGAAGATGCCAACGCCGCCGAGTAGGAAGAACAGGATCGCCGTCAAGTTCACCGCACGCGACGTGGCCGCCAACATCTGCGGATAGAAATCCTTCTTCATCGACAGGAAGCCATAGACCATCGCGTAGGCACACGCCCCAGCGCCCGCCTCCGTCGGTGTCATGACACCACCATAGAGCCCGCCGAGCACGAAGACCGGCATCAACAGTGCCGGCAATGCCGCGACCCCAGCCGACTTGAATTCGGTCCAGCTGAATTGATTGGCCGGCAATTTGATGATCAGCGCCATTGTCATCACGATGATGGCGTCACTGAACGCGAGCATCAAACCCGGTACAATGCCGGCAAAGAACAGCTTGATGATCGATTCGTCCGTGAGCACGCCATAGAGGATGAGCGTGATACTCGGCGGAATGAGAATCGCGATGCCGCCGCCGGTCGCGATCACGCCAGCGGCCATCCAGGTCGGATAACCGCGTTTGATCATTTCCGGAAAGGCCACGACGCCCATTGCAGCGGCCATCGCGGTACTCGAACCCGAAATCGCACCGAACATCACGGCCGCCAGGATCGTTGCGTAGGCAAAGCCGCCGGGCACCCAGCCAATCATGGCATCGGCGAAGCGGAAGAGTTTTATGATAAGGCCGGTTCGTTCCATCAGGAAGCCGGCGTAGATGAAGAACGGGATCGCCATCAGCGTGTATTTGTTTACGAAGCTGAAGAACGACCGGAAGATCACCGCTTCCGACATAGACGGATCGTAAACGATAAAGCCGACTGTGGCGGCGATCAGCGCAAGCGCGATCGGCGCACCGAGTGCCAGCAGAGCAAGGAGTGCGGAGCCAAGAATTCCCATGACTAGATGTCAATCCCTTCTTCGACGGGCGCCCAGGTGAAGACGTCCTTGCCCATCAGGGCGCGAATGTCCTGGTAGAGCTGGAAGAGGCACACAATTGCCAAGAGAAAAAAGGAAACAGCGAGAACTGCCTGAAACGGCCAAATTTCGAGAACCATGCTCTGGGTCTTGCGGCCCATCAACATGGAACGCTCGATCGTCGGCATGCCCCACCAGGCAATGGCACCATAGACGACGACAGACATGCCAGTTATGACTGTGCGTATGTAGAGGATCGTGCGTTTATAGCCGCGGTTATCAAGCATATCAACGGCAGCACTCATGCGCAGATGCGAGCGTTTTGCTTGTGTCACGGCGAAATACAAGAAGAGCGAGCCAACCATGCCGTACGTCACAGCATCCTGCCCCCAATCAAAGACCACGCCGAAGATGTAGCGCCGCGCAACCTCAGAGATCGCGAGCCATGTGCCAAGGAACATAGCGAGCATCGCAACGTAGGCGACAACGTAATCGAGCAGGAATCGGAACCCGCGATAGAGTTTGTCGACAATCCAGTCCATCAGTAGGCTCCCCCGGCCCTCGGCAAAGACGACGCATGTCGCGAAGTCCCGCCAGTCAGACGATCAAAAACCGGCCAGTCTGTTGCCAAACCAGCCGGTCTCTTATTCTTCAGTTTCCGATGTTACTTCGCTTTTTTCTTCTTCACGTATTTCATGAACATCGGCTCCATGGCCTTGCAGTCGGTTTTTTCAAGTTCGCTCGAACCCATTGGGTTGGCAGCAACAGCTGCCTTGGCTTCTTCCGCAAACCTGTCGACCCACTTGTCGGCTTCTTTAGGCGTGTTCTTCTTGATCCAGTCTGATGTCGCCGTACCGAGCTTGGTTGCCAGAACCTTCGCTTCAGCTGGCTTCATGATGTAGATGCCAGGCTTCGACGGGTCCTTCGTGCCATAGGCATCGATCAGACGTTTGTCGTTGCAGTAGTTGGCGCGCTTCGCCCATGGCAGCACATCTTTGACCATGATATTCTGAATGATCTTCTGGTGCTCAGGCTTCAGTTTTGCCCACCACTTGTTTGATGCAGCAATGTAGTAGTAGTCGCCAACGATGCCGTTGATGCCGGCTACAGTGTAGAACGGTGCTTGTTCTTTCACTTTGTTGAAGCCGCCAAGGCTGGTCAGCAGACCGTCGATGACCTTGGTTTCAAGTGCCGGTGGCACATCGCCAAACGCCATAGTCGTTGGGTTTGCACCGAAAGCACGCAACATTGCGTTTTCAGCTGGGCCCATCGAGCGCATCTTCTTGCCTTTGAAATCGGCAGGTGAAATCAGGCGCGAACCTGAACCAGCACCCATGTAGAAGCTCAAGTGCGCCGAGCCGAAGATTTTGACGCCGTGGACTTTGTCAAAGCGCTTTTGGAGCATCTTGAACGTGTCAAAGCCGTCGATCGCATTGATCGCGCCTGGCGTCGTTAGCAGCATCGGGCCAACAACAACATTGGTGTATGGATCGAGAATGGCAGTTTTACCAAACTGTCCCCAAGCCATTTCGAGGTTACCCTCAGTCATGGCTTCAACAGCTTCTGGGTTCTTGTAGAGCGATGAAGAAACGTAGATGCGGACCTTACTGCCCGGAATCGCCGCTTCGACTTTCTCTTTCATGATTTGCATCGCGATGCCGGCCGGGTGTGGCGGGCCAACGGTGTCGGACGCAATTCGGATCGTGACGCCTTGCGCCATCGCACTTGAGGTTGCAACAGCTGCGGCCAGTGCGACGGTTCCGCCGAGAAGGCCAACCTTTCGCGCTCGCTCAGCTATAAATCGATTTCCAAACATTCGTATGTCACTCCCTTGTTTCATTCGTCCACGCCTGCTTCATTCACAGTTCTTCGCGCGTAAGACTCAGCGTACTCAAGATATTGCGCCGATGTAACTCTTTTTTTAATCCAACGGACTATATCTCCTTCGTGCTCCGTTTGCCCAACATTTGTCTACGGACAATTACAACTGCCTAGCTCGGCACGTTAACCTTACTGCGGCTCACCTTGAAGATAATACCAGCGCTCATTCTCTCGGACGAACTGGGAGCGTTCATGCTGCACTTGCGAACGACCATTGATTCGTGAGCTGGCAGTGAATTCAACGGTTGCTTGATCGCCGTCTGACTTGGTTGCGATGATGCGCAATAACAGCCACTCTTGGTCCGGAGTAAAGCCGACGCGCTCGACCCGTGTTGAAGGATGCCAGCTCGCAATCAGATAGTCTTCATTTTGCAGTGCGAAAGCTGAATAGCGAGACCGCATTAACGCTTCCGCTGTCGGTGGAATTTGCGCGCCAGTGTGATACGGCCCGCAGCAATCGCTGTAGTCGGACGATTCACTTTTCTTGCGGCATGGACAACGCATCACAGCCTCACGTCCCCGTTCACGAACGCAGAATGATTTTTGCCGTTGCCACGGACCCATCGCGCAATTCACGGAATGCCTCGGCACCTTCGCTCAACGGGCGCTGTTCGACCCAGTCGATATCGCCAAAAGTGCCCGCTGCAAGGCCTGCCATGGTCTCACGGAATTCGACCATCGTGTAAGTATACGTGCCGATAAATGCGATTTCCTGTAGCGTTAGTTTTCGGATATCCAATCCACCCGTGCCAGATGCGAGACCAATGTGGATAATCGCCCCGCCAGGGCGCGCCAGATTGCAGGCAGCCTCCCGAGAGCGCTCTCCACCATAGGCATCAATTACCAGATCCACGGTCGATGCCGCCGGCTCATCGGCTGTGCCTGGCATGTAGGATTGGAATGTTCCGGCGGCTTGAATAACACCGCGACGCAACTCGCTCATCTCGGCTATTCTGACATCGTGTCCGCCACGCGAACGCACAATGTGGGCTGCCCCCATGCCGATTGCTCCACCGCCCAGGATGACGATCCGAGCAGCCGTCAGTGGCATCGACAGTGCGCGCTCCGCAAGATTGACCGCATGATAAGAAACCGCCAATGGCTCCGTCAGCGCCGCCGTTTCGTACGACATTCCCTCGGGCAGTTCGATGATATTGGTCTGTGGGACCGTCAACAGTTCGGCAAACGCACCAGGCCGCGGCATCATTGAGATGATCTGACGGCTACTACAGAGGTTTTGCCGACCGCCGAGACACGCATCACATGTCCCACACGTCACCAGCGGATTGACCGCAACGCGTTTGCCGGCCATGGGCCCATCAAGCACTTCGCCCGCCGCTTCATGCCCAAGAATCAAAGGCGCGTTGCGGCGCTCGTCGTGACCGAGATAAGCATGCATGTCGGAACCGCAAATGCCACACGCGGCAACCTTAACCATAACATCCGCGTTGCTGACCGGATCAGGCTCGTCGCGATATTCGAGGCTCACAGGCCCAGTATAGACAAGCGCTTTCATTCGTCCCCACTTCGCGATGCCGCAAGCATTCACTGAGTAATGTGTTCGATTACGAACACTTGCGACATGATATCAGGCGTTGCCAAGCATCAAACAGGCCCGATAACATCTAAAATCAGACACACCGTTCAACGCAGTCATGGCCAAGAATTATCATTCAATTCGTGCCCTGGCACCAGCAACTTTGCCAACAGGTTGCACCAGTTAAAACTCAGCACAAATCCTGCCCAACTTGGAGTTGCACAATATTTGTGCGATCTATGCCGCTGCGCGCGTCAGACAATCAGTTGTTCGTCTGCGCCACGTCTTACGGCATGTTGATGCCGCAAAAGAACGCTACAAGAACATTTCTTAGCAATATCAACAACTACGGGAGGCATAGAATATGCGGAAAATCACAATCGGGCTGGCTGGAGCACTGAGCGGCCTGGCAATGATGTCAACTTCAGCACAAGCGTGCGGTCAAGTTACCATCACTGAAATGAACTGGGCGTCATCGCAGGTCGTAACCGCCGTCGCTAAATTCATTATGGAGCAGGGCTACGGCTGCAAAGTAAAGAAAGTGCCGTCTGCGACCGTTACCGCCGTTGCGTCTATGGCTGAAACCAATCAACCGGATATCGCCACAGAAGTCTGGGTCAACTCTGCTGCGCTTTATCCGAAGCTCGTCAAGCAAGGCAAAGTCAAAACGCTCGCTAACGTCCTGTCAGACGGTGGCGAAGAAAATTGGTGGATTCCAAAATATCTGGCCGACAAGCACCCTGAGTTGAAAACCATCGACGGCGTGCTCAAGAACCCGAAACTGGTTGGGTCTATGTTCCACAACTGCCCAACAGGTTGGGGTTGTCGGATTGCCAACGACAATCTGAAAGTTGCCTTTAAACTTGAAGAAAACGGCGTCAAAGTATTCGATCACGGCTCTGGTGAGACGTTGTCAAGTTCCTTGGCATCTGCATATGCCGACAAAAAACCTTGGTTTGGCTACTACTGGGCGCCAACGGCGGTTCTTGGCAAATACGCAATGGTGAAGGTCGACATGGGCCCGCACAATGCCGAGTACCATAAGTGCAATCAGAAAAAAGACTGCGCGACGCCACGCAAGTCGTCTTATCCGTCAGCTCCTGTTCTGACAGCGATCACGACTACGTTCGCCAAACGCGAGCCTGCCATTGCCGAACTGATGAGCAAAGTATCGTTCACGAACGCGCAAATGGGCGAAATGCTGGCTTGGAAAAAAGACGGCAAGAAAACATCTGATGAAACCGCTGTGTACTTCCTGACCAAGTACAAGAGCATTTGGGGCAATTGGCTGAACGCTGACGCCAAGAAGAAACTTTCTGCTCTACTTAAGTAGGTTTACTCAGTGCAACGCAGGTGGGCGCCAGCATTCCGGCCCCACCTGCAGCCCGTCCAAATTTGCATATCTGATGACAACGGGTAAACTGCAATCAAAGATGCCAAAAGGCCAATGACGATATTGAAGGCCGGCACCCTTGTTGGCCCAAGGGGCGGGAAACAGCACGCGAATGGCTTATTACGACTGGTTTTTTGACGGACTTGGCTTGCGCACCTGGTGTGACGGAGCCGAGAAAACTGGCTCAATGAGCATGGCCGAACTCATGGCCAAGGCCAAGGGCACCAGTGTCGAAACGCCATGGTGGGACGTTCCGTTTCCGTCGTTGGATAATCTCCACAAAGCCTGCGGCTCAATCGCCCGTAGCGTCGATATGACAAGCGGCGTGGAAGAAGCATTTCTCTATATCAAGGGCGGGCTAAAAGCCGTTCTGGATCCGATCACAGAACCTCTCAGTTGGTTGCTTGATGGGTCACTGGCGCTCTTTGTTGGCATGCCCTGGTGGCTGCTCATTCCGATTCTTCTCGCCGGTACCTACTATGCGTCACGCAACGTCGGTGTCACGATCTTCGTTGCTATCTCATTCCTCTTCCTGGCCTTCATCGACCACTACAGCTACTCGATCGAAACACTATCGATTATCTTCGTGTGCACAGTACTTTGTATCCTGCTTGGTGTGCCGATTGGCATTGCGATGTCGAAGAACGACACCTTGCAGCGGATGACGATACCGGTGCTCGATATGCTGCAAACGTTACCGGCCTTCGTTTATCTCATACCGTTGATCTTCCTGTTTAGTGTGACGGAATCCAAGCTCTATGGCATCGCGATCATCATGTACGCTATCGTACCGGTGATCCGCCTAACTGACCTTGGCATTCGACTGGTCGATAAGGATGTCATTGAGGCGGCAGACGCCTTCGGGATGACCAATCGGCAAAAACTGTTTGGTGTCGAGATTCCGCTGGCGATGCCGAACATCATGGCCGGCGTCAATCAGACGATCATGATGGCGCTTGCGACCGTTGTTATCGCGTCGCTGGTGTCAGCCCCCGGGCTTGGCACGTTGGTGTTGCGCGGCATTCGCAACCTCGAGCTTGGCGTTGGGCTCGTCTCTGGCTTCGGCATTGTGCTGCTCGCTGTTATTCTCGATCGCGTGAGTAAGGCCTCGTTGGCGCGCATTAACACCACCCAACGAGGTTGAGGACGAGACATGACAGACAAAAAACTCAAAGTTGTCATCCGCGATCTGTATAAGATCTTCGGTCCCGATCCGGAATCTGTGCTGGATCATGCCCGCAACGGTATGAGCAAAACGGATCTGCTTGAACAGCACGGTCACGTGCTTGGTCTGCGCGACATCAATGTCGATATGGCCGATGGTGAAATCACCGTGATCATGGGGCTTTCAGGCTCTGGCAAATCAACGCTGATCCGTCACTTGAACCGCTTGATCGACCCGACCGGTGGTGAAATTCTTGTCGATGGCACCGACGTTCTGGCGTTCTCGGAAGAAAAATTGCGCGAGCTGCGCCAATTGACGATGTCGATGGTGTTCCAAAAATTCGCGCTGCTGCCGCACCGCTCCATTGTTCAGAACGCCGGCATGGCGCCGCGTGTACGTGGCGAATCGGATGCAGAAGCCGATGCCGAGGCACAAAAGTGGCTCGACCGCGTCGGACTTGGTGGTTACGAGAACCATTATCCGCACCAGTTATCGGGTGGCATGCAGCAACGCGTCGGCATCGCCCGCGCGTTAACGTCGAACTCGCCAATCATGCTGATGGATGAGGCTTTCTCGGCACTTGATCCCTTGATCCGGACGGACATGCAGGACCTCTTGCTTGAGCTGCAAAAGGATCTGCACAAGACGATCATTTTCATCACCCACGACCTTGATGAGGCTCTGAAGCTGGCCGACCATCTTGTCATTTTGAAAGATGGCGCAATCGTCCAGCAGGGCGAACCACAACACATCTTGCTCAATCCGAACGATCCGTACATCGAGGATTTTGTCAGCGACATCAACCGTGCTCGCGTGCTCAAGGTGCGCTCAATCATGGCGCCGCTTGGTTCGGCCAATCGTGACAATACCTTTGGCGAAGTGGATGGTGACAGCACGCTTGAGGGCGTCATCGCGCAGTCGGGCGGCGACACAACGCACAACTATCTGGTTGTCAAAGATGGCGAGCCAATCGGCGTCCTGGACATGAAGGACCTGGTCCGCGCGCTAGTGCCTCGTACTGCGTCCGAGCAAGGCATTCGTGGTCAGGCTTCAGCAGCCTAAAGCACGTCGCGTTTAATTGGAGCCTTGAATCGCCCAAAGATTGGGTGTTTTAGAGCGCACTATGAATCCGTTAAAACGCGACATGCTGTAATGTCAGTGCATTGGAGCTGACGGAGAACGTTCAATCGTTATCCGTCAGCCCGGCTCCGGCCCCACTGATACGTGACTGTTCGCTTGCCGGCACATAGGTTTTGTAGGCAAGCGCACCAAGCTTCTCCCAGCCGTTGTCTCCAACAGCCACTGGATCGTATCGCGTCGCAAGATCCGAAGCGGCTTCGACTCGCTCGCTGCTTGTCAGTCCCAACATCACTGTTCCAGGCTTGATTGCGTCAAAGCCAAGTACTGCGGTTCCAACGCTCGATATGCCACCCACGTGACGCATCTCAAAACCGACATTGTGCAATTCAGCGGCAACACCTGCCAGCCCAAGCAGCAACACCGGCTCATCCAATCCTTGTAGTTCGATGGTATCGCCTAGGGTGCGAGCCAGCAGCAGATCGATGGCTGACACGCCATCGACGGATGCTCTAGCCGTTTGAAATGTCACGACCTGCGCTGCACGATCGATCGCGCTCTCTCGCATGCCACGACCAATTGATCGAGCAACAAGATCGCAAACCGGGACACCGCGACGCGCCAGCCAGACACCGGCCTCCGATATTGCAACGCCATGCCCCGTTGGAAATCCAGCCCCCATGGCGGCTTTCCTGAGCAAGCCTGCAAGCTCGTTGAGTGAATACGTCATCCGGACACATCCAGGTTTGGCAGCACCGGCAACCACCAGTCATCGGCCTCTTCGGGGCTCAGTTCATCAAACAGCGGAGCACCCTGATAGAGCGTAATGCGCGTCCACCGGTCTGACCGGGGATCAAATTTTGACGCACCAAAGAACGATAATTTCAAGCGCAGCATATCGATCGGCAAGCATTGGTCCGAGATGAGATTGTCGCGGATCTCGCTATAAGAATACTTCGCAGCGGTCTGCACGCGCGCGATAGCGTAACGGTGCCCAGGATGCCGCAACAGGAATTCTGCCACGGTTTCATTGCCATCCGTTTGCGCCAGGTCGCGCGCGAGTGCCTGCACCTGCCGGGCGATATCCAGGGGCATTTCCAGTTCGGCGCCATCTTCTTCGTAGCGCGCACCAAGCCGCGGCTCCAGCTTCTCCTCTGATACGTACCAAAATTGCGCCGTCTGATCGCGCGCGCCGAAATCAATATTGTTCGCAAAGCCGAATGCCTCATTGAGGCACTTGGTCAGTTCTGCGGCGCGCATTTTGGAATTCAATGCCGGCTCAATACGCCATGCCATTTCGCGTTCAAGATCATCGATCAGCTCGCCATGCGGCTCCAGAACCAATGCAACCACAAGCTCCTGACACTCTAACGAATACGGTTTTGACGCCGCGATTACCACATCCCAGGGTTGCGCCTGTTGTGACCAATCAAGCTCTTTCAGACGTTGCACAAGCTCCCGCACTTCGCGGCGCAACACTTCGATCCGCTGCATCTGCTGTTCGTCATCAACAGACCACTGGTCCAAATGCAGCACAACGCGGGCTAGTAATTGGCCTATTTTCTCGACACTGCCAGGCCCTGCCACCGGCAACGCGCGAACACGAGCCAACGCTGTTTCGCGTGCCATGATCCAGTTGTTGAGCAAAATCGGATGGCTGACCAGAAACGGCGCCATGCCAAGCCCCGTCGAATTGCCGATGCCAAGATAACGTTTCAAGCGCCGGTCGAGCGGCACGAAGGTTTCCGAGTTGCGTCGCTGCGCAACATGCTCAACCAGATCATGTGTGAATCCTCGGATCAGCCAAACGAGCAGCATTTCAGCGCGGAACGGACCATCCAGTCCCGGCCTCGCCGCAATAACCTCCCGATCAGCAATGCCGAATTTTCCGTTGCCATAAACGGCTGTCGTGCGCATCAAATAGCCAGTTGCGCGGATAAGATCGATGTCCGGCTGTCGTCCATTGGCCAGACTCTCAACCACATGCGAGAACAACCGCACCGATTTATTGGCACGGCTCAGGATCAGGTCGCACTCGTCAAATCGGCCTGCTTCCTGCAGCGGCGCATTGGCTGCAAGGCGGTCGATATCCTGCGCGTTCGGTATTCCGTCGAATAGGACATAACTCGTGTCCCACGCTTCAGCGATGACACGATCGGTACGCTTGTCGGGCTCCAGCTCCGTCGCAAAAGCCACCAGATTATATATGTGAGTGCCAAGCTGTACCTGATAGACGGCGCGGCCATAGCCTTCATCGTTGATCTGCCACAACGGCCGCGATACCGAAGCGCCTTCGCGCGACACAAACCGCAACAGCGATCGCATAAAGCTGAGCCGGGTCGGAAACGCAGATCCCATCCGGGCAAGCCGCATCACCTCATCCGGCGAGCGTAGTTCGGCACATTCGTGCTGTTGCTCAGCCGCCTGCTTCATGACGCCGGCACAAGCGCGCTGTCGTAAAACCGGATCCAGTTGGCCCCCATGATGCCTTTGACATCATCTTCACTAAATCCGACCTGACGCAGGCCAGCCGTAATCTTCGGAAAGTCAGCGTTCGATGCAAACCAATCCGTCGGCGCCGGGAACTGCGCGCCGGGCTCTGCTGTGCCTCGTGCCGGCAATTGCTTGCGCCAGCGGCCATCGCGCATCCACTGGACCACTGTGTCAGGCCGGTTCTGGCACAGATCCGAGCCAATCCCCAGCATCTCGGCGCTGTGCTTCTCGGCGACCTTTGCGACCATCTCGCAAAACGCTTTCAACGTGCATGCCGAGCCACCGGCCAGATGGTGCGGATAAAGCGAAAATCCGAGCATGCCGCCACTGTCCGCCAGCGACTTGATGACATCGTCAGAAACATTGCGCAACTCATCGCGCCAAAAGCGCGGATTGGCATGGGTCACTGTAATCGGGCGGCCGGATATCTCAATCGCCTCCAGCGTCGTGCGCTCGCCGGCGTGGCTCATATCGATGGCCATACCCAGACGGTTCATCTCCCCAATGACCTCGCGACCGAAATTGGTGACGCCACCATCGCGCGGTTCATACCAGCCAGAACCTGTCAGCGACTGATTGTTATACGTCAGCTGCATAAAGCGCGCGCCAAGCGTGTGGCAGATCTCAACCATGCCGATGTCGGCTTCGATCGGCGCCGGGTTCTGGAACCCAAAAAAGATCGCGGTACGGTCTTCCTTGATAGCGCGGCGGACGTCGTCACCAGTCCGTCCCATGAAGATCAGATCCGGGAATGCTTGAAACCAGCCATTCCACTCCTCAATGTTATCGATCATCTCCCGAAAATTCTCGTGATACGCGATAGTTGCATGCACAGCGCTTACGCCACCGGCGCGCATCTCGCGGAAGACTTCTTCCGACCAGTTTGCGTACTGCAGGCAATCAACGACAGGGACTTTTTCCATCAGCGTCTTCCAAAGTTGGCTCGAACGGTGCAGCAACACCCTATTTCGCATACTGATCAAAGAACGCAATATCACAAGCAAAAACACCAATTCGCGATAAAGTGCTGACACGCCCACATCGAATTGCTTAGAGTGCGTTTGGAACAGTTGCGATCAACCGGAGGCCCGACCATTTCAGCGCTAGATCAAAAAACCGCCGCGACCACTGCCATGAAGGGCGGAGGGTATTACAGCCAGAGCACACGTGGCGCCAAGGACGTGATCGACAACGCCTCGAGCATGCTGATCGATGCCGTCGCAGCCTTGCCGGCACCTCAGAACGGTCGACCGATTAATATTGCCGACTACGGCGCGGCAGATGGCGGGACATCAAAGAAATCGATACGCGACACCGTCGCCGCCCTGCGTGGTCGGTTTACTAATCAGCAGATCCTCGTCACGTACACGGACCTTGCCAGCAACGACTTCTCGACGTTGTTCAAATCCATGCAAGGCCTCGATGGCGACGCTGACAACACCTATTACAACGAGTTCGACGGCGTGTTCGTGCACGCCTGTGGCATCGGCTTTCACCGCCAACTCATACCCGACGGATCGTTGAGCCTCGGCTTCTCAGCAACCGCGATGCACTACATCTCAGAAAAACCGTGTGAAATTCCAGATCATGTCCACATGGTCGGTGCCAGCGGCGCGGCCCTGCAAGCCTATGCCGATCGCGCGGCGAAAGACTGGGAAAACATCCTGCTCGCACGCGCCAACGAACTCGTATCCGGCGGCCGCCTGGTATTCATGAATTTCGGCAAAGACGAGCAAGGCCGCTATCTCGGTGGCACCGACGGCATCGATATGTTCGATACGTTTGACAGTTTGTGGAAGGAACTGGCAGCCGAGGGGCGCATTACGCAGGACGAATACGTCAACGCTAGCTTCTCTCAGTTCTACCGCACCAAGGAAGAGTTCTCGGCACCACTGCTTGATACTGCATCGCCTGTCCATGCGGCTGGCCTGCGTCTGATCTCTGCCCACACCGGCGTCGTCAAATGTCCGTATCGCGCCGCATTCGAAGCGGCCAACGGCGCCATGAGCGCGCGTGAGTTCGCTGTCTCCTATATCCCGACGCTGCGTTCATGGAGCGAGACGGTGTTTGCGACCGCGCTTGATCGCGGGCGCCCCGCAGATGAACGCGCCGCAATCGTCGATGATTTCTTCCAGCGCTATGAAGACCGCGTCGCGACCAATCCTGACGGGCACGCAATGGACTACGTTCACTGCTACCTCGCCATCGAAAAGGTTTAGGAAACCTCTGAACAAGTGAACGCTCTTTTGAACGTTCTTGGCAAATACTTCTCTATCTTGCTTCGCCGGAAAATGCGTCAGCGTCTATCCGGGGCCTTTAACACCTAACGGCAATACTCTGTTGTTGCCGGAAAAGTGCAAAGACCCTGGATCTCTGCTTCGCTCCGTCCACAGCATCAGAACGAGAAGTATGCGACCTGTAATAAAGTTGGTCAGATTTCCTTAGGGCATAATGCGAGCTCGAAAACAACGGAATCGATATGACGGAATTTGCTAATCTAACGCCGCAGCAATTGGCCCTGCTGCAACAAGTCCGCACGTTTGCAGATGACGTTGTGGCACCTGCGGCACCTGAGTGGGACCGCAACCGCGCTTTCGGTCGCGATGCCATCGGCGCTGCCGCCAAGCTTGGTCTCACCGGCTTGCAGGTGCCTGTCGCAATGGGCGGCTTGGGTCATTCGTTTTCCTGCAAAGCTCAAGTCACCGACATCGTTGCCGGCGCTGACTTCGGCTTCGCCATGTCGCTCATCAACACGCAGAACGTCGCCTATAAACTGTCACGCGATGCGTCGCCCGAGGTTGCCCAGCGCTACATTCCCGCTCTGCTCTCCGGCGACCGGCTTGGCAGCACAGCCCTGACGGAACCACATGCCGGTTCCGATTTCGCCGCGATCACGACGCTCGCTACTCCCAATGTCGATGGTTGGAGCGTGACCGGCAAAAAGGCATGGATCATCAACACCGTTGCCTCAGACATTATGGTGCTTTACGCGCAGACCGAAGCTGGAAGCGGCGGCGCTGGCATCGCAGCCTTTCTGATTGATGGCACGCGAGACGGCTTCGTGCGCTCCGACCGCTTCGAGATGACGGCGCAGCACACTATTGGCGCTGGTGGTTTCGAATTGCGCGACTACCAAATCCGCCACGACGAACTGCTGCAACCAGCTGGTGAGGCGTTCAAAGTGGCACTGCGCGATATCAACGGCGCGCGCATATATGTTGCAGCAATGTGTTGTGGCATGGTCGATGCCGCCTTGCAGGTCGCTGCCAACTACGGTCGCAATCGCAAAACATTTGGCCGCCGGCTTGGTGAGCACCAAGGATGGCGCTGGACGCTCGGCGAAGCTGATGTCGATCTCAGCGCCGCACGCCAAATGGTCGGCCACGCATCCGGCATGATCGACCGCAATGAAGACGCTCAGTTTGCAGCCGCCAAAACCAAGATCTTCGCAACGCGCATGGCCGAGCGTCATCTGCCCGCACTTGCCCAACTGATGGGCGCCGAAGGCCTGCAGGACAAACATCCATTCGGCCGGCACCTGATCGGCGCGCGAATTGCTGGCTTTGTTGATGGCTCCACTGAAATGCTGCTTGAGCGCCTGACCGGCACCTATGCACGAGAAGCGAAACGTTGAGCATGTCGGCCATGCTCTATCCGATGGCGCCTGTAGTCCAGGAACCGAACAAGGTCGCCTTCTGCATCTCCGAGACCGGAGAATCCGTCACCTTCGACCAGCTCGAACGGCGCTCCAATCAAGCCGCGCAACTGTTTCGCTCATGTGATGTACAAGCCGGCGACCACATTGTTTTGCTTGCCGAGAACTGCCGGCAATATTTTGAAATCTGCTTTGCAGCCGATCGTGCTGGAATCTACTACACGGCGATCAGCACCCACGCCACAGCCGACGAAGCGGCCTACATAACAGCGCACTGCGGCGCCAGCCTGATCATCGTTTCCGAGGCCAAGTCGGCAATTGCCGCAACCATCCACGATCAACTGCCCGATATCAATCATCGCTTCATGATTGGCGAATCCATCGCCAGCTATCAAAGCTGGGACGCAGCTGTTGCCGCGCAGCCCGAGGCGCGCGTTGCCGATGAAATGCAAGGCCTCGACATGCTCTATTCGTCCGGCACCACCGGGCGTCCCAAAGGCATTCGATGGCAGCAGGCAGACACGCCACCCGGCCAAAAGACGATGCTCGTCAAACTGCTCGGCTCATTGTTCGGTTACAGTGTCGACGCGCGCTACCTGTCGCCGGCACCGCTCTATCACGCAGCCCCATTGCGGCACTCGATGACCGTGATCAAGCTTGGCGGCACGGTCACGGTGATGCAACGCTTCGATGCTGAGCGCGCATTGCAATTGATCGAGACCCATCGGATCACCCACAGCCAGTGGGTGCCGACGATGTTCGTGCGCATGCTCAAGCTGCCAGATGATGTCCGCACCAAATACGATTGTAGTTCCCAGCAAGTCGCGCTGCATGCCGCCGCGCCCTGCCCGCTCCAGACAAAGGAGCAGATGCTGGAATGGTGGGGGC
The DNA here is from genome assembly GCA_905480435.1 of uncultured Hyphomicrobiaceae bacterium. GTDB lineage: Bacteria > Pseudomonadota > Alphaproteobacteria > Rhizobiales > Hyphomicrobiaceae > CAJQQK01. Next base: position 45,142 of record CAJQQK010000104.1, read on the forward strand.
CTATTCTGCACGAGTATTATGCCGGCACCGAAAACAACGGTTTTTGCGCGATCACGAGCCCCGAATGGATTGCGCACAAAGGCTCGGTTGGGCGCGCACTGCTCGGCACTCTACGGATTTGTGATGACGATGGCCGCGAACTACCATCCGGCTCAACCGGCACCGTGTATTTCTCTGACGCGCACCCGTTCACCTATCACAATGATCCGGAGCGCACCGCTGACAGCCGCAACGATCTCGGCTGGACCACACTTGGCGACATCGGTCGCCTTGATGAGGACGGCTACCTCTATCTGCTCGACCGCAAGGCCTTCGTCATCATTTCAGGCGGCGTCAACATCTACCCGCAGGCAACCGAAGACCTGCTGATCAACCACCCAAAGGTTCTCGATGCCGCCGTCTTCGGCATCCCGAATGAAGACTTCGGAGAAGAGATCAAAGCCGTCGTCCAACTCACCGACCCAACTAGCGACACGTCTGCACTTGAAGCTGAACTGATCGCCCATTGCCGCGCACATCTATCGTCCCTCAAGTGCCCAAAAACCATTGACGTAACGGCTGAACTGCCGCGTCACGCCAACGGCAAACTGCTGAAGCGCCAGATCCGCGACCGCTATTGGCCGGCGGAATAGGCGGCCCAAAGGGCGGTCGCAGCCCGTCATCCCATAAGTAATGTCTGTACCGCTACGATCAGCAGACCACCGTCTCTGGCTTGCAGGCGCGCGTCCCTCATGAAACAATTTGCTAGAGTGCAGACTTTGGCACTTCTGGCAGACGAAGGAGACGTTGCGATGGATGTCGGCTTTATGATGCTTTTCGCCAGCTACGGCTGGGAGAATTGTTCCGATGCTCAGACCTGGCACGAAGAGCTGAGGCTTGCTGAACTGGCGGCCGATTCCGGCTTCGACGTGATGTGGTCAACTGAGCACCACTTCGAAGACTATTCGTTTTGCCCCGACAACATTCAGCTAATGACCCATCTCGCGGCGAAACACCCGCACATCGATATCGGCACCGCCGCCGTCATTCTGCCCTGGCATGATCCGCTACGTGTTGCCGAGCAAATTGCTGTGCTTGATTTCCTCAGCGAAGGACGGCTGCGATTCGGCATGGGTCGTGGGCTTGCCCGCCGCGAGTTCGAAGGTTTTCGCATCCCAATGGACGAATCACGCGGGCGCTTCGATGAGGCCGCTCCAATGATCATCAAGGCGCTGGAAACCGGCTTCATCGAAGGCGATGGCAAGTTCTTCAAACAGCCGCGCGTTGAAATCCGTCCGCGCCCGCAACACTCCATGGCGGGTCGCCTCTATTCAGTCGCGACCAGCGAAGAATCCGTCGAGTCGGTGGCCAAGCTCGGCGACGTCCGGATCGTCATGTTTGCCGACCGGCCTTGGGAACTGCGCGCACCGATCATTGATCACGGTCGCGCCCTGCATCTAAAACACCATGGCCGCCCCGCGCCGCCACCAATGCTCACGGATTTCGCGATTTGCGCGACGTCAAATGATCAAGCCGAAGAGTGGGCTCGGCAATATCAAGGCATGTTCACCGAGAGCAATTTTCATCACTACGAATTCCTCGGCGAGCATTTCAAATCCGTCAAAGGCTACGGCGGCTATCAGCAAAAGGCCGAGTTTGCGCGCAAAACCGGCGGCGATCTATCAGGTGCCGTCGACAACTTCATGAAGGCTGCCAGCTGGGGCACACCCGATCGTATCTTGCGCGAACTTGAAAAGCGCCGCGAGCTGGTCGGTGACTATGAACTCAACGTCGCCTTCCGCTTTGGCGGCACGCCGATGAGCGTCGCAGAAGAAGGCCTTAAACTTTTCGCCAAAGAAGTGCTACCTGTTCTCAAAACATGGAAGGCGGCAGATGCCACAGCCGCCGCAGAATAAGGCGCTCAACTGTGCAGATTGCCATCACGAAGTTTGCTCTGAGAAACTGGGAGCCTGGCAAGAGCAGCACCCGCATTGAGGGCCTAAGCCCGGCTGAACTAGTCAATCAGTGCAACCAAGCGATGGCAGCCGGTGCCGATCTGGTGCCGGGTTACGCGCCGTTCTGCAAGCACCTGTTTCTCGAAAACGGATCGCCGACACGCTGCGGCTTTGCCCCGATCACGCCTGCCAATCAGCATCTTCTGCGATCCGGATACCACGCCCGCCGCGATGGCGAACTCGCCGTTTTGGAGCGCTGGTTTGAAGGCCTCAAAGCGCTGCCAGCCAAACACCTCGATGTCATCTTGTATAGCCACGATCAGCTCGTCAAAGAGGCTGCCGGCTTTACCGAGGAAGAATCTGACGTGCCAGATTGCGATTGGGGCATCGTCAGCATTATTGGCACGCTGACACCGACCGAACCGCCGATGCCGCCAATCACCCAGTTGCGTAATGCGCTTGGTACTGCCGAAGGCGGATCGGGCGCAGCGCTTGATCCTGAAGCCTATGCCGGCGCCGTCGCGTTTTGGGATAAGCACGCTGGGATCAAATAGTATTTATTTTGCTCAGTTGACCAAACGCGCTAGGTAAGCGTCATGATCGCCGGGCCCCCTGCGAATTGAGCCCATTGCGTCCTGACGATATCCTCATTCACCTAAATGAAAGCCGATCAATCCATGAACGATCCAGCATCTTACGAGCCAGCCAAGGTATGGAAATGGGAGGCGCAGAATGGCGGCGCCTTCGCCAACATCAATCGTCCGATCTCTGGCGCAACAAGCGAAACGAAACTGCCTGTCGGCAAGCACCCACTTCAGCTGTATTCGCTGGCAACGCCAAACGGCGTCAAAGTCACGGTGATGCTCGAAGAGCTGCTGGCGCTTGGCCACAGCGGCGCTGAATACGATGCTTACGTCATAAATATTCGTGATGGCGACCAGTTCGGCAGCGGCTTCGTTGACATCAATCCGAACTCGAAAATTCCGGCGCTGATGGATCACAGCACCTCGCCGCCAACACGTATTTTCGAATCCGGCGCGATCCTCCTTTACCTTGCCGAAAAGTTTGGCGCCCTGCTGCCAAGCGATCCCGCCAATCGCGCCGAGTGCTTGTCCTGGCTGTTCTGGCAGATGGGTAGCGCACCTTATCTTGGTGGTGGCTTCGGTCATTTCTACGCCTATGCGCCGCACAAGATCGAGTACTGCATCGACCGCTTTACGATGGAAACCAAACGCCAGCTTGATGTGCTTGACCGTCGTCTGGCTGACAACAAATTCATGTGCGGCGATGAATACACAATCGCCGACATCGCGATCTGGCCCTGGTACGGCGTACTGACGACGAACGCCCTCTACGGCGCTGCTGAATTCCTTGACGCGCAGACCTACAAGAATGTCGTCCGTTGGACCAAGGAGATTGCAGCACGCGACGCCGTCAAGCGCGGCCGCATGGTCAACCGCATCAACGGTCCTCTTGAAGAGCAACTGCACGAGCGTCACGACGCCGGCGATTTCGATACGAAAACGCAAGACAAAGTCGAAGGCGCGAAGGACTAACAATTAGACCGGCCGCAGGACGTCGTCTGCCTGCGGCCGGTCAACCAAATTACTTGCCGTATTGCGATGCGATCCAGTGATGGAAGCAATGTGTCGGGCCATCCATCACAGGCGAGAACTTGCCACCGTCAAAGCCCCTCGCATGGCGCCCCTGCTGCATACCTTCGACGACAAAAATGTCTTCGGCAAAAATACCTTTCCAAAGCACAGCATTCTTCTCGCGCAGATCGGCCATCGGTTCGTCGGTCATATCCGGCGCGGCGTAGTAGATCTCGATATGCTCGCGCGTCGTGGTTTGATCAACAGCTTCTAGCAGGATGGCATAGACATGATCGCGATGGACGCCGAACAATAAGTTCGGATAGAGCGCGATATACTCCGCACCACTATCCCATCGCTCGGAAATGTTTTCGAAATTGGAGAACGTCCGCCCGCTGTCATCCAACTTCGGATTGTAGACGAGTGATCCTTGCCCCGAATAGAGCCCGTACTCATTGATATTGTAGTGATCTTCAAGTCTTGAGTAACTGTTGAGGCCGGGATGCACCCAGGGCAGGTGGTAGCTCTCACAATAGTTCTCGACGGCCAATTTCCAATTGCAATTCACATCCAGCTTGAATGAGCTTTCCTCGCCACCGTGATGGATCGGCTTTGCAAAATCCTTCCACCGGTTGATCAAGTCAGCCGCATATTCCTCGAACGGCGGTGCGGTGCCACTGATGTTGACGAATATGACGTCCTGCCAGACGTGCGCGCGCACCTCAATCAAGCCAAGCTCATCACGCTTAATGCCATCATGCGCATTGCAGTCCGGCCCGCCGACATGTGGCGTCGCCGCTAACCGGCCATCGGTTCCATATGCCCAGGAGTGATAGGGACACCGGATCACGCCCTCAATTTTGCATGGCGCGCTGACCAGCTTCATGCCGCGATGCCGACAGACGTTCATATAGACTCGGACAGCGCCCTCGCGATCACGCAGCACGAGCAGGGGCTGGCCGAGAAAGTTAATCGGTCGCGCGTCGCCAGGCTCGGCCACGTCTTTGCCAAACCCAATGCCCGCCCAATTGTCGAAGAACACCGACTGCTTTTCGCGCTCGAACGTTTCGCGGTCAACATAATGCTCGTTGGGCAGGCCGCGTGCGGTTGTTACCGGTTCAAGAACACGGTCAAGATTGTTGTCGAGCGGGCTCATTGGGCATCTCCGATACGTCATTTGACGACTCGGAGTGGAGCAGCTTCTGCCGCAGTTGATTTGCTTGAAATCGACATGGATTGCAGCGGATTGAACAAAATTCGAGCTACTCATCCAGAGCTGCAACCGTCACCGATTGGGCTCACCCCCGCAAGCGCTGCCCTTTCGGATCAAACGGCGGCTCTTTCAAGACATGGGCCCGGTGCGGCAGGCCAAGTATAGCGACATCGAAACTGTCGCTGACCGCCAGACACTCAGTTTTAATCATCGCGAGCCCCAGTGATTTGCCGACGTGATGACCATATGCGCCGGACGTAATGCGACCGGCAGCCTCGCCATCTGTCGTGAAGATGGGCTCGCCACCAACAGCGTCGGCATTTGTGACCTCAATTTCGAGCGTCACCAGTTTTTCACGCGCAGGCTTGGCTTTGAGCTCCAGATACGCGTCGCGACCAATGAAGGTGGGCTTTTCGACTTTCACGAACCGTTCAAGACCAACCTCCTGCGGCCAGTATTCAGGCGAATATTCCCGCCCCCAGCTGCCATAGCCTTTCTCAACTCTGAGGCTCAACAGCGATCGGCTGCCAACCGGCCGAGCGCCAAGCTCAGCGCCTGCTTCGAGCAATGCATCATAGAGTGCCAGTTGATCAGAGGCTGGCGAGTAGATCTCCCAGCCGAGATCGCCTGTAAAGGAAACCCGCAATGCCAACGCCTTGATGCCCGCAATCGTGATATCGCGCGATCGGAAAAACGGAAACGCGTCACTGCTCAGGTCCGCATTTGTCAGTCGCTCCAGCAGTTCGCGGGATTTCGGACCAGCAACATTGAAGCCAGCCAGTTCGTCCGTTCGCGAAACGAAGGAGACACTATCAGGCCGTGGGACATGATCGAAGAAACGCTTGTGATAGCGCTCGGCCATACCTGAGCCGAACATCATGAAATGGTCGTCGCCGCGTTTTGTGATTGTGAAATCGCCAGCAATGCCGCCGCGCAAACCAAGCAACGGCGCCAGACACGACTTGCCAACCTCTTTCGGCACATGATTAGCAACGACACTGTCGAGCCAAGCAGCAGCGCCCGCGCCCTGAATTTCATACTTCGCGAAATTGGAAACGTCGATGATTCCAACATGATTGCGCAAAGCCTGACACTCATCGCCAACCGGGCCGAACCAGCTTTGGCGTTCAAAACCGTATTCGTCGACGGGCTCTGTGCCCTTGCCCGCGAACCACAGCGGATGTTCCCATCCGTAGCTGAGCCCGAAAACCGCGCCCATTTCCTTTTGGCGCTCATAGGCTGGGCGCGTACGCACCGGGCGGCCGGCATCACGCTCTTCGTAGGGGAAATGAATTTTGAAGCGGTGGCTATAACAGTCGAGCGCGCGGGCCTTGGCGAACGGCTTTGATGCCCAATCGCCGTACCGCGACATATCCCAAGGGAACATATCGAGTTCGGTTTCACCCTCAACAATCCATTGCGCGAGCAGCATGCCAAGACCGCCCGACTGGCTGAACCCCGGTATGATGCCGTTGCAGCAAAAATAGTTTTTCAGCTCCGGCACTGGTCCGAACAATGCGGCACTATCCGGCGACCAGATCATCGGGCCATTGATCACCCGCTTAATGCCAGCCGTCGCCAACACCGGAACGCGTGTACATGCCCGCATAATGTTTTCTTCGATCCGCGATAGGTCATCCGGCAGAAGTTCATGGCCAAAATCGAGCGGCGTTCCGGCTTCGGCCCAGAATTTTCCATCTTTCTCATAGGCCCCGACCAACAGGCCCTGGCCTTCCTGGCGCAAATAATATTCACCGTCACGGTCCGCGATCGATGGCAAGCGCCGGCCAATCGCTGCGACCTCGTCAATTGCCTCGGTGACAAAATACTGATGCTCCATCGTCATCAACGGCAACTCAAACCCGGCGAGTGCCGCTACCTCCCGTCCCCACAGGCCGGCTGCGTTAACGACGATCTCAGCCTGTATGGTGCCTTTGTCGGTCACCACATCCCAGCCACCATCTGCGCGCGCATTAGTCTCCAACACAGGCGTGAAGCGATGAATTCTGGCCCCACGCGCACGGGCGCCTTTGGCGTAGGCGTGCGTCACACCAGATGGGTCAACGTTGCCACCATCCGGCTCCAGCATGACACAGCGCACGCCTTCAAAGTCGACCAGCGGATGCAACTCCTGCGCCTCTGCAATCGACAGCTCATGAAAATCAAAACCGAAGTAGCGCGCCTTCGCTGCCTGAATACGCAACTGGTGTTCGCGGTCCGGTGTCTGAGCCAGATACAATGAGCCCGGCTGATACACGCCACAGCCCTGGCCGGTCTCTTCCTCAAGCTCTTTGTAGAGCTTCATTGTGTAGTACTGCAGCTTGGTGATGTTGTTGTTGTCGTGCAGGCCATGCAGGCCGGCAGCTGCATGCCATGTTGAGCCTGACGTCAGTTCATCGCGCTCCAGTAGCACGACATCCGTCCAGCCAAGCTTGGTCAGATGATACAGAATACTGCAACCGACCAGGCCTCCGCCAATAACAACAACGCGCGCATGTGTTTGCATGGTCTGGATTCCGGCCTGTTCGTTCAAATTCATTGTCTAACAGGCTGGATATTCGTCGATGCCACGACGGTCGGCTTTTGCACACACGTCAATGATTTGCAGGAATGCGCCACGCTCATATCACTTCCGGTATTGTCTCCCGCATGTGCCCGCAGCCGAAAGCCCGCCAAGACGTTCGGATGCGGCTCCAGGAGCAGCACTGTTGTCTGCTTGAGATCGGCAAACAATTGTTTAGCAATAAATTAAGTCACGTATCGTCTTGCCCTCCCGGCCAGGCGGCGGCCGGCATGCAGCAGTACGGCACAGGTCAAGAACCGCCGCGCGAGCCGGGACCTTTTGCGCTTGCTATTGGAGTATGGCCTCGCAAACCAAGACGGTGAAAGGCCCCGGACATCGCACGAAGGGTGCGATTCCGGGGATGCGACTTACTGGAGGTAAATCGTGCGTCGTTGCCCAAACAAGCAGGCCTTTAAACTGTGCTCTATGCAATGCAGCACTCAGTTGGCTGCGAGTGTCCTGCGCAGAAAATCAAGCAAGCTGATCACGGTATAACTGCGCATCCGCTCGCGGTCCGGATACCAGATTACCGTGTCCGAATAGGTCTTCTCACCGATTGCAACGGCCATGACGATTGTTGCTGGTGCAAATCCCTCGTGAGGCTCCGGCGTGATGGCGGCAAGGCCAACGTCCGTGCCAAAATCGTTACGCGCTTTAAGTGCCAATGCCATCGCGCGAGCATCCGGCGCATCACCCGCCACCTGTCCAGGGATCGCAGCGACAGGCCAAACGCTGCCGCCGATAAACGTCTCCATATCCAGATCAGCTGCCGTCAATCGCGACGACAAAATTCCACCCGTCAACGTCTCAATCGTGGCCATGGTCAATGAGCGCGCTCGCAGTTGTTGGATGACAGCGACTTCCATGTTCTCTTCATCAACGCCGAAAATGGCATCACCGAGCAAGGGGCGAATAACCGCTTCTTCCGCATCCAAGGCAGCTTTCGCCGTTGCCTCGTCATCTCGCTTCACGACAATGCGCAGCTTGATACCTTCGATGCCGCTTGCCTGAAATGCTAGCGTTGCTTCGCCGCTCTCATCCAGCGCATCAATCCGGTCGGCCAAAATCTCGGCAAGCCCCGACTCGCTCAACCCCCAAGTGCGCAAAACACGATAGCGAATGACGCCCGTGTCGCCAGCGCGTTCGCGCAAGTCATCCAGGATGGTGCCCTCCATCATGGTCTTCATTTCGCGCGGCACACCTGGCACGGCATAGATGACCTTGTCGCCGATCGGACAAACCAATCCGGGCGCTGTTCCGGGCATCTGCTCAATCGTCCGCGCGCCAACTGGCACATCGGCCTGGCGCAGATTGTTCTCGGTCATGTGACGTCCGCGCGACTCAAACCGACGCCGGATCTCGGCGCCGATCTCGTCATCGCGCTGCATGCCGCCGCCCATGATCTTGGCAATCACGTCGCGTGTTATGTCATCCTGTGTCGGTCCAAGTCCGCCGCAGCAGATCACCGCATCCGAGCGCTCGAGAGCTGTGCGCAGTGCTGCCTCGATTCGATCGAAATTATCACCAACCTTGACCTGGTAGAACGAGTCGATCCCGGCAAGCGCCATCTGCTCGCCAATCCATGACGAATTCGTATCGTTGATAATGCCAAGCAACAGCTCGGTACCGATCGCAACCACTTCACAGCGCACGTAGATATCCCTTCTGAAATAATGCGGAACTGTCCCCAAATCGTTCCACCATTCATCATAGATCAATCGAGCCGATGCAACTACACTATAGATTGCAGTGCACGACATCTGACGAGGAATCACGATGACATCGCTTCCAGCCTTTGGATTAAACCGTTTTGACTATACATCCCCGCAAGCTTTCGCAGCTGACGTTAAGCGTGCCGAAGATTTTGGTTGGGATTATGCCTTCATCCCCTCGTCACCGCTGCTGCTACAAGATCCTTATGTAAATCTTGCCTTTGCAGCCGTCGCAACCAACCGGATCCATCTCGGGCCGCTTATCGAGACGCCAATGATGCGTAATCCAGCGGTGATGGCGTCTTCCATCGCGACGGTTGATGCACTGGCACCCGGCCGGGCGCTGCTTGGTTATGGCGTCGGCGACACTGCGGTGCGCCTGATGGGCAAACGTCCATCACGTGTTGCCGAGTTGGAAGAAGCCACCGTTCTGACGCGTCGGCTACTGGATGGCGAGGACGTCGATGTTGGGGCCGCGCGCCCGGCCAAGTTGCGCCATGCCCGCCCGGTCCCGCTTTGGATTGCAGCCGGTGGCCCACGCACATTGCGCATGTCAGGCCGTGTCGCTGATGGCGTTTTCATTCGTGTCGGGCGCCACGAAGCCAATTTGAAGACGGCGATTGATGCCGTCCGCGCTGGTGCCACTGAGGCTGGGCGCAATCCCGACGACGTCAAGATCGCGATCATCCTGCACACCATCCTGACCGACGACATGGAGCGGGCCGCCCTGATGAGCCGCGCGATGGCAGCCGGCTTCTACGAATACACGCCAGCCCTGTTTGATCCGCCCGGCTTCACTTGGGATGGCCCGGACGTGCACGAACTCAAGAAACAAGTATGGCCGGACTTCCATCATGCAGCCGACCTCGAAGCCGCAGGCCGCATCGTCTCGTTCCTATCCGATGAGATCACGGAGTCGTTCGCGCTTTACGGACCGCCAGCCATGATTGCAAAGCAACTGAGTGCCGTCCTCAAACTCGACTACAAAATTGACATGGTAATCCCACATCCGGTCCCGGCCCCCGTGCCACGCGGCGCTGATCCAAGCTACATCGAACGCTTCGCCACTGAGGTCATCCCAGCCGTCAAGGCAGCCTTATCGGCTGGCTAACTCTCAAGCCGCTTCGACGGCTGCGTCGCCAGCGATCGTCGTGCGGTGCATCACGCGTCGCTCGGTTGGATCATGCGGTGTGACGTAGTGCATCGTGCAGCGGTTGTCCCACATCAAAATATCGTCCGGCGACCAGGTATGCTCGTAGACAAACCGCTCCTGGCCGGCGAATTCAGTTAACTCCGCGATCAACGTGCCTGCCTCGTCATCACTGACACCCTCGATGGCGTCATTGTAAATTGGACTGATGTAAAGCGACTTGCGCCCGGTCACGGGATGCCGCCGCACCAGTGGTTGCCACACAGCCGGCATCGCGGCCCGCTCTGCATCCGTCGGTTTTGGCGCGCCTGTCAGCCGGCTCAGCATCTCGAAATCATGCCGCGCCTTGCGCCCCTCCACCTTCGCCTTCAGCGTGTCAGGCAACGCATCGTAGACTTCGTACATATTGGTAAAGCATGTCACGCCGCCTGTTCGGCTGATTTCAACGCCATGCAACAGTGACCCGATTGCTGGCTTCTCGCGATAACTCGAATCCGTATGCCATTTGCGTGCACTGGATAGCTGCTGCTGAACCGGATTGGACGGCGGCATGATGTTGCCGTCCTCATCCGTATTGGCAACGCGAAAAATTTCACGCACGTATTTCGATTTGATCCGGTCCTGATGAAAGACCTCAGGCTCGCCGAAATAGCGCGTCACCTCGACATGCTGCTCATCGCTGATCGGTTGATCCGGGAACACAAGAACCAGATGGTCGGCCCAGGCCTGTTTTACAGCATCAACGGTTTCGGCGCTGAGCGGTTTCGAAAAATCCACACCACGCACTTCGCCGCCAATCGCTGGATGCAACCGGCGCACCGTCAGGTCGCCATAGTTTGACTTTGCCAATTCACCCATCGTCTGCTCGCTCTCCGAAATTCCCCTCAGCAAAACAACGCGTCGTTTATCAATCCTCGACGAATTCAAAGCCCATCGCGCGGGCATGATAGAACAAGCCACCGTCCTGCACGATCAGGAACATTGCCCGCTCATCGCCTTCATTGTGATGCGAGTGCACTGACACCGGTGGCGTGATCGTCGTGGCCCATGGCGCCCAATCTTTCTGAACGCCATCGATTTTTGAAAAGCATTTGTCGCCCTGGATGACGAGCGATACCGCAACCGAGTTATGCCTGTGTGGCCGCTGCACCGCGCCTGCGAGCAGCGTGTTCATCGCCAGCGTTAGCGTTGGCAGCACATTGCGCCCGTCCTGTTGTTTGTCGGACGAGAACACCAACGCCAATCCCGGCTCTTTCGGATCACGCGGGAAGCTATAGATGTGGTCGATCTGGTTATCGATTTCGGCCTGCGTGTAGTGTACCAAGTTCGTCGGTGCATTGCCTTCAGTTGGCGCTTCGAGGTTTTCGAAATTCAGTTGCGGCTCGTTCCCGCAAACCCACAGCACAGCCGCTGCATCGGCAGCTGCGTGCGTCATCTCAATGCCACCTGGCGCGACGAACACGTCGCCCGGCTTCCACGCGATCGTCTCGGCTCCCATCTGCGTGGTGCCAGTTCCCTCGATGACGTAATGCACGACGCCACTCGCCTTCGGTGTCTCGCTCAGCTGCTCGCCCGCATTGATGCGCGCATAGCGTGCCAGCAGAAATGGCGAAGTCGCAGCAAACGCACATTGCATCTGAGCTGACGCATCGCAGTTGATGAACCCTGTTGGCGTTGCCGGGTCGAGCGCACGCTTTGGCTCATCAGCAAACACGGCGTTCGGCACATCCGGCAGTTTGATATTGAACGCATTGCCAGAATTGAAAAACCGCGCGCGTTCTTCCGCCTTAGTCGCCGGACTGCTCGCATGTTGCGCTGGCAGATCGGACATCGTTTTCGGGCGTTCCATCGTGGCCATAAGAGATCTCCTGTTTAGGATTCAATCAATTCTAAAGTGTGTAGAAGCGTTTTGCGGTTTCCTTGAACAGCTGCGCTTTCTCATCTGCAGAGCTACCTGCTGCCAGCTTCTTGAAGGCATTCCAGTAATTGCCATAGCTGCCACTGATCTTGTCGACTGGAAAATTACTTTCGAACATGCAGCGCTTGGCGCCGTACGCTTCAATGCACGTCTCAACAAAAGGCCGCCAGGCAGCCACGAGTTCGTCTGACGATGGGGCCTGCTCGCGATCCTCGAAACCGAAACCGTTGAGCTTCATGCCCATGCCACCAACTTTCATGGTGACATTCTCACACGTCGCAAGCTCAACAATCGACTTGCGCCACGCACTGAATACTTCGTCCTTTCGGTCAGAATAATACTCCAGCCCCATGGGCCCGCCGACGTGGTTCAGCACGATCGGCTGATTGGGAAAGGCGCGCGCTAGATCAATCAGATCATCAAGCTGGGTGTGATAGAGCCACGCATCAAACGTCAGCCCCAGTTGCCCGAGCTTGGCAAAGCCTTCACGGAATTTCTTGTCATCGCGATAGAGATGTTCAGGCGGGTTGGTGTGGCTGTTGTGGATGCCGCGCGTCTTGTCTTCCCAGCCAGCCGCATGCCGGATCCCTTTGAAGCGCCCGCAACCGGCAGCAATCTGTGCCGTCAGCACTTCTTCCACTGCGGCACCTGTTGCCAAGTCTGCCCGCCCGACAATGCCCGCTGCAACCTTGGTCGGGCCATAATGTCCGCTGGCCGACATCGCCGCGATACCATTTGCGAATTCAACTTCACCGACATAGCGCATATCTTTGCCGACACCCGGCCGATAGAACACGGCACACTCAAGGAAGACGGTTTGTTCGATGTTGTGGCCACTGCCCGCGTCAGCCAGAATATCTTCCAACAAGTAGCGATGGGATGGGAAATCCCACAGATGGTGATGCGGATCGATAATCGGCAGATCCGGCTCCAGCGCCGACTCGGCGCTGGCCGCCAATCGCGCATCATCCAATGTCGCCATGCGCGACTCGATGGTGGCTTTATCTTTCTCGATCATGGCAGCAATCCTGTCCTGTTGACCGGGCAAAGCCTATCTCGACCGGCACACGCTGAAAAGCAATTGTCTCATCAGCCAGCGGATCAAGGCGCCCGGCGCCCATCCCTAACGTGTCTTCGGCATCTCGAACCCGGCGGCGCGCTCGGTGTGTTTCACGAACGTCGTGATATCCGGCTTGTTGCCATCCGTGAACACCGCGTGTTTATAGGCTAGTCGTGCCGCCTGACACACCCACATCGGCACCCCAAGGCGCTCGCCCTGCTCGATCGCTAAATCGATATCCTTCATCAGGATGTGCATCTCGGCGCCGTAGTCAAAATTCCGCGTCAACACTGAGCGCGGGAACTTATCCATGGTCGCACTATTGCGGCCAGAACCAACATTGATCGCAGCTGTCATCACCTCGGGATCAACACCACCTTTGGCGCCCATGACATAGGCTTCACTGGTCGCCGCAAACGCGACGGCGGAAAGAATATTGTTAGTCAACTTCAAGACTTGCGCCAGTCCAGGTTTCTCGCCGGCATTCGTAACTGGCCCCCAAAGCGAAATGACCGGCATGATCGACTGAACAGCCGCTGGATCACCCGACACCATAACAGACAGCGTGCCGGCACGCGCACCCGGCGGCCCGCCACTGATCGGACAATCAACCAGCGTGATGCCTTCAGTGGCTGCTTCAGCTGCGATCTCTTCAACCAGCGGAACACCAACCGTACATGTATTCACCAGCGTTTTGATTGCGCTGCCATGGATGACGCCGTCATCGCCAATGCATACCTCGCGCAGGGCTGCCAACGTTGGCACGGAAACAAACACCGTTTCGACCGTGTCCGCGATCTCACGAGCCGACTTGGCCTCGCGCGCTTGACGGGCGATCAGCGGCGCCATGGCCTCGGCGCGCGTATCAAACACAATCAATTGATGGCCCGCATCGACGAACTGTTCCGCCATCGGCAGGCCCATATTGCCCGTTCCAATGAAACCAACTGTCATGTCACGTTCTCCGTACCTTTAGCGTCAACAGTTTGGGCCAGACTACCCAAGCCCAACACTACCCAAGACAGCGGGGCTGTGTCATAAAACATTCGCAAGGGGTTGATATCTGTGCCGCAGGGGCGCGAGCCCCGTGAGATTTTAGGAGCGCCTGCGTTATGGATCGTCGGACCTTCCTTAAGACGACCACCGCCGCCGCCGCTGTTACGACAGCAACTGGCGTGGCCCATGCAGGGGTCAATGCTGGGACAGACATCGCTGCTCCTGCAATCGTCACCAGCCGGCAAGAACTGCGCATCGGCGTGCCGTCCGAACCGCGTCTAAAGGATGCTGCACAGCTTTTTGCACGCGAGATCGAGGCCGCCTCAGGTGGGCGCATCGTGATGCATCTGACTGATGCCTCGGGGCCAGCGCTGACGGCACTTGAGGGTCGCACAATAGATGGCGCATTCGGCCACCTTCCAGAACTGTGCGCCGCGCCTGAACTTTCGTTGTTTACCGGGCTGCCGGGCGACTTGGCGTTTTCGCCAGAAAACCTGATGACTTGGCTCAATGCCGGTGCCGGCAGCATGTTCCTGGAAGAGGCCGCCGCAACGTTTGACTTGGCAGCCCTGACCGCTGGCCATAGTGGCGCCGGAACCGGTCTTTGGGCCAACCGGCCCCTCAACGGACTTGACGATATCGCCAACGCGCAAATCGATACACTCGGTCTCGGACGCGGGCTGCTCAACTCAATCCAATCAGCATCTCCAAGCTCATCATCGATCACCCCGCACGTGCGCCTCGTCGAAGCCGCAGCTCAGCCGATGCAGGCTTATGCCGAGTTACCGGACGCTGTCCGCCAGAACTGGTATCGCGACGGACTTCACCGCCAAGGTTTCGCGACATCGTTGGTGCTATCGCTTGCTGCGTGGCACAATCTAAGTGCCGGCGATCAGCTGTTGCTGCAAACATTCGCGCTTGCTGCCACGCATCATGATCTTGCCGCCGCCTCTACAAATAGCCGACTTGTCACGCCTGCTGTGATGGAGAGCTTACCGGTCGACGTCAGAACATTGCCTCCGATTATCGAGACCACAATCCAGCAGGCATCTACTCAACTTGTGCGTGATGCCATGGCTGCAAACGAGACAATGGACCGGGCATTTCAGGCCTACAGCTCATTTTTCGAAGCAATGACCGGCAAACCGCTTGATGGCCCGGAAAAATTCGCATCTCGGGCCCTCTCCTAAGCGATTTACAGCGCCATCTGACGAATTACTTCAAAACCTTAGCTCGTTGCGCTAAAATCCATTGACTGAAGCGATTCTCATGGACTTGAGCATTGTGTCCGCAAATTTGTCGGTCACAGGGATTTCATAGCCGGCAATCATTGAAACGAGCCGGCCAAACATAATCGAAGGCTACCGGAGATCAGGAAATGTCCGAACACTTAGACGCCGTGAAGAAATACGTTCCCAAATGCAACGAAGATGCAGTCGCAGGCATCATTAAGCATCTTGGCATTGCACTGCGCAGCAAAGACGCCTCGCTGGTTTCATGTTCATCAAAGGATGAGCTGGCTCGCGTCCGTGACAGTTGGTGCAAGAAAAAGCTGGCGCTGACGGATTCAGATGCTGATCTGGACAAGATGATTAAGGAAATCTGCGAGACAATGAAGGCCGACAAACGCAAAAACCGCGTGGCCTTCTACTATCTCCTTGCTGAAAAATGCAAAAAGGTCGGTGATCTGGCCTAACTGATCTGGCATTGATCGAGAAGAAAGCCCCATGCATCACGCGTGGGGCTTTTTTTATTGCAGCGTTTCTCTCAACCAGTCTGTGCGGAACTCAGTATTCTTGCGACCACATTTGCAATACTTGGCGCAAAAGCTTCCGGTTATGCGGCAGATGTCGTACCTTGGGCCGAACAGTACAGTCAGATTGACCGGCGCGGCCCCGCGATTGTGGGCGTCAGCTCCAGCGCGCAATCATGGCTCCAACTCGAGAATTCGGTGAAAAGTCATGGTCAAGCACGTCGTCAGTCTTGAAGACAAATTCAATCTCTCCGAGACCCATCAAATCCTGACGGGCACACAAGCCATCGTGCGCCTGCTGCTGATGCAAAAACAGCGTGACCGGGCAGCCGGATTGAATACCGCAGGCTATGCCACCGGCTATCGCGGCTCACCGATTGCCACGTTGGAAGCTGCTTTGCACGGCGTTGAGAAAACGCTGACTAAAAACAACATAAAATTTCAACCCGGACTGAATGAAGATCTCTCAGCCACCGCTGTTTGGGGCACGCAGCAGACGGAGCTCTACGGCGAAGGCAAGTTCGATGGCGTCTTCGGTCTTTGGTATGGCAAGGGGCCTGGTGTTGACCGCTCCGGCGATGTTTTTCGCCATGCCAATCATGCCGGCACATCGCCGAACGGTGGCGTGCTCGCGCTGATGGGTGACGACCACACCTGCGAAAGCTCGACGACCGCGCACCAGTCAGAGTTTGCGTTCGTTGATGCCATGATGCCGATCTTTAACCCGGCCGGCGTCCAGGAGATTCTCGACTTTGGCATTATGGCCTATGCGCTATCGCGCTACGCCAGCGTCTGGGTCGGCCTCAAGTGCGTTAAGGACAATATTGAATCGACCGCGACCGTTGATGGCAATCCAGACCGTGTATCCATCACGCTACCGAGCGACGATGAGTTCACGATGCCCGAAGGCGGCCTCAGCATTCGTGGGGAGGAGCATGCGAGCATCCGTGAAGCCCGGCTATTTGACTACAAGATGGATGCCGTCCGCGCTTTCGTGCGCAACAATGATGTCAACCGGATCGTCACATCAGGCGGACCTACGGCTAAAATTGGCATCGTCTCAACAGGCAAGAGCTACCTCGATGTCCGCGAGGCGCTCGACACGCTCGGCCTCGATGAGGTTGGGTGCAATGAGCAAGGCATTCGCATTCTGAAGATCGGCATGCCTTGGCCGCTCGATCCGCAGATCGTCAAGCGGTTCGCCAAAGACCTCGACATGATCATTGTCGTTGAGGAAAAGCGCGCCTTGATCGAGGCCCAGATCAAAGAGCTGTTGTTCAACACAGATCTGCGCCCCGTCGTGATCGGTAAGAAGAACGAGCACGGCAATACGCTGTTCCAGGAGAAAGGCGCACTCGAAGCCACGCAGATCGGCATCGAGATTGGCGAACGGCTCCTCAGCTGCGATCGCGGCAACGAAACCGTCTCCGATGCCGTCACGGAACTCAAACGGCTAACCGGCAACACCCCCGTCACACCGGAAGCTTTCACGCGCGTTCCGTATTTCTGCGCTGGTTGCCCTCATTCCTCCTCCACCAAGGTACCTGAAGGCTCGCGCGCTTACGCCGGCATTGGCTGTCATTACATGGCCAAATGGATGGACCGCGAGACGTTTGGCTTCACGCACATGGGCGCCGAGGGTGCCAACTGGATTGGCGAAGCGTCCTTCACGACCCGCGATCATGTCTTCCAGAACCTTGGCGATGGCACTTACATCCACTCCGGCTCCCTCGCGATCCGGGCCGCCGTCGCAGCCGGTGTCAACATCACCTACAAGCTGCTCTACAATGATGCCGTCGCCATGACCGGCGGCCAGGCGCTCGATGGCGGGCTGACCGTTGGCATGATGGCGCAGCAGGTGATGGGCGAAGGCGTCAAACGCGTCGACATCGTCACCGACGAGCCCGACAAATACGGCACGGATAGCGGCATCCCCGCCAAAATCCAGATCTACCACCGCCGCGACCTGATGGAGGTCCAAAAAGGACTGGCTGCAACGCCCGGCGTCACGGTCATGATCTACGATCAAACATGTGCCTCCGAAAAACGGCGTCGTCGCAAGCGCGGCTTGTTCCCTGATCCGGATCGTCGCGCATTCATCAACACCGCCGTCTGCGAAGGCTGCGGCGACTGTGGCGTCAAATCAAACTGCGTCGCCGTCACGCCAGAAGAGACAGCGCTTGGCCGCAAGCGCAAGATCGATCAATCGGCTTGCAACAAAGATTTTTCCTGTGTCGAGGGTTTCTGCCCGAGTTTCGTAACCGTGCACGGCGCCAAGCCAAAGAAGATGGCGTCGCCGCAACCACAAGGCGACAAGCACGCCGGCGTCGCCGAAATGCTGACCAGCCTGCCAGAGCCGAAACAACCGGCCCTCGACAAAGCCTACGCGATGCTCGTCACCGGCGTCGGTGGCACCGGTGTCGTGACGATTTCGGCTGTGCTCGGTCAAGCGGCCTACATCGAGGGCATCGGCTTTGGCGCCATCGACATGACCGGGCTTGCCCAAAAAGGCGGTGCCGTATCGTGCCACCTGAAATTCGCAAAGACATCTGACGACATCAACGCGATCCGGATCGGCGTTGGCGGTGCCAATCTCGTGCTTGGCGGCGATCTTGTCGTTACTGCATCGAACAGCGTCCTCAAGTCCGTCCAACCGGATGAGACCGCGATCATTGTCAATACGCACGAAATGATCACCGGCGAATTCACCAAGAACCCAGACCTGCAAGTGCCGGGCAGCGCTCTGATCGAAGCTATCAATGATCGCGCCCGCAAGGCCGACGTCCATACCTTCGATGCCCACGCTTATGCTGTCCGGCTGTTTGGCGACTCGATCATGTCGAACATGTTCCTGCTTGGTTTTGCTTTCCAGAAGGGCCTCATCCCGGTCAGCGCTGAAGCAATCGAAGAGGCCGTCAAACTGAACGGCGCCGCGATTGAGATGAACCAGCGTGCCTTCCGCTTCGGCCGACTTGCAGCCCACGACCGCGACGCACTTGACCGTATCGCCAAGCCAGCACCAAAGCTGGTTGACCAGAATGCCACCGAGACACTCGAAGACATCATTGAGCGTCGCGCTGCACTGCTGGTCGACTACCAAGATGCCAAATTGGCCGAGCGTTACCGACAGAAGGTCGCCTGGGCCCAGGCGCTTGAGAAAGAGCATACGCCGAGCCGCAAAGGCTTTGCCGAAGCCGTTGCTCGCTCTTATCACAAGCTGCTTGCCTACAAAGACGAGTATGAGGTTGCCCGGCTCTACACGGATGGCGCCTTCGCGGAAGCTTTGAAGACGAATTTCGACGGCGTCCGCCGCATCGAATACCACTTGGCGCCTCCGCTGCTCGCGCGGTTCTGGAAAGACAAAACGACAGGTCATCCTCGCAAGATCAAGCTTGGTGGCTGGATGACGCCGGTGTTCCGTTTCCTCGCCAAACGCAAAAACCTGCGCGGCACCGCATGGGACGTCTTTGGGCGCTCTTCTGAACGCCGTCGCGAGCGCGAAATGATCACTGAGTTCGAGCAACTCCTCGATCGGATCGGGCCCAAACTGTCTGACGCAACGCACGCCACAGCGACAGTCCTTGCCGGCCTGCCGATGGACGTTCGTGGCTTTGGCCATGTCAAACTTGAAAACGACCGGAAGGTGCAGTTACGCAAGGTTGAGTTGCTGCGCGAACTCGATTCACCGTCACCGGTTTCGATGGCTGCCGAGTAGCGACCATGCAGCCAGAGCATAGTTAAGACTTTAAGACGCGAGGTTTGCCGCGCCCAGACGCTGGGCGTGACAAACCTCGGATCACACAGATTGATCTAAGGCCACGCTTTCGACAAACGTCGCAAAAGCGCTATTCCATGTCGCTAATATCAATGCACCTGGAATCAATCCGGGATAACGGTTGCATCGATCGACGTGGATTGCTCCTAAATTTAAGCCGGACGACGCGCCGATACTCTTGATCATTATGAACTGACAATCGTCAACTCAACTCGATGAGGTGCGGGCATGCAAGGTGTCCTGCGGCCGGTAACGGCGCTCCTGCTCGCGACTGCCATTGCTATGGCTGGTCACGGCATTCTGGTCATGCTGCTGCCGTTGAAGGCCAGTGCTGCAAATTTCTCGAGCTTCGAGATCGGCTTGATGGGCTCTGGCTATTTCGCCGGTCTCGTCGCTGGCTGCCTGATTGCACCGGCGATTATCGGTCGCGTCGGGCATATCCGGGCGTTTTCCGCATTCACTGCCTGTGCGACCGCCGTGCCGCTGCTGCATGCCCTTGCGATCGATCCTATTGCCTGGATGTTGCTTCGAATCCTGCAAGGGCTATGCCTCGCCGGTCTCTGGTTGGTCATCGAAAGTTGGCTCAGCGCGTCTGCTGATGCCTCCACGCGCGGACGCGTGCTTGGCGCTTACACACTTGTCCAACTCGCCATGCAAACCGCCGGCATGCAACTCGCAGGCACCGTCCAGCTGGATGGGCAGCAACTGTTTTCCATCGCCGCGATCTTGCTGTCACTTTCTACACTGCCAATTGCACTTACGGGCGCCATCGCTCCCATGCCACCGAAGCGCAACAAACTACGCCTCGCTTGGCTGCTCAAAATATCGCCGGTCGCCACGCTTGCAAGCCTTCTGGTGGGCTTTGCAATTGGATCGTTCTGGATTCTGGCACCGCTATTTGCGCAGAACGCCGGCCTCTCCTCGGCTGCAAGTGCGACTTTTGTTTCGTCTGCATTGCTGGCCGGCGCCGTCGCTCAATGGCCGCTTGGCAGTCTGTCAGACGTCTTCGGGCGTCGCATCATTATCACGGGCGCCAGCGCTGTTGCGATGATCTCAAGTCTCATTCTTGGGCTCGGTGGCACTGCCAATCTGTGGTTGATATTTGCCTGCTCCATCATCTTTGGTGCCGCAAGCTTGCCAATTTATACAATTGCCCTCGCCCACGCCAACGATCTTGTCCCCTCGAAACGGGCGATCACCGTTTCCAGTGGCATGCTCTTTATGTTCTCAATCGGCGCTGCAGTCGGCCCTCTGGTTGCCTCTGTGATCGTGGAGAGAGCGGGCTTCAATGCCCTCTTCTTGACGATTGCGATCGCGTGCGGTCTCATCGTGCTTGTGACGATGGTTCGCATCCAAATTCGGCCACGCATTCCCACCCGCCACCGCGAAGATTTCGTCATGGTGCCTCGAACCACACCAGAGATTTTCAACCTCGACCCACGGACAGACGATCCGATCGCAACATCAATGCCGCTGCAGTCTTTCACCGAGCCGTATCAGCCAGCCGTGCCTGACGTTATTGCGCCGGACGGTATTCTGCCTGAGACGGCCCGATACGATACTGAGGCGGAGCGAGACGAGGGCAGGGAACGGTTACCCGCAGCGGTCAGCTGATCAGAGGGTGATCCTCTCGTATGGACACGTTCTGGTTAAAAGCATGCACCGAGCCGGCAGGTTGATGTGGACTGGTCGATGTGGCTACAGCATGTCGCGTCTTAACGGATTCACAATGCACCCCCAAACGCCCAATCTTCGGGCGTTTTACGGCTCCTATTAAACGCGACGTGCTTTAAGTCTGAAAGACTCGAATGCAGCGGCCTTACTGCTGCGGCTGAAAAGCTCTTGGCGCAAAGCCGAAAGCTTTAACGGCACGCGGCTGCGGTGCAGCTGAACGGCGGCGCCCGAGCAAACTATCAAACACCTCGATAAACTCTTTAGCGCCTTTGTTTTTCATGCCAGCCTGCATGCGTTTTTCAAGTGCTGCCAACAATCCGCGGGAATTCTTACCGCGCACAACCGTATTGCGATAGTAGGCGCGCCTTGAAAAGAAATTGGTGGTTGGCTTGTCGATGCCGGTTCGGCGCATCATTTCGAGACCTGTCGCAGGGCCGGCCAAATTCATCAGTTCGATCTCCGCGCCTGATAACTTTGCACGGCCTTTACGGGCCGCCATCCGTTTCAAGTCCGCTAACTTAACGACCTGCATCCATGGCCCGATGACGCCATCCATGTTCATCACGTGCAGTGCCCGGCCGCGGCTCGTCCGCGCAAACGCTTGATGACGAGACCATTTATAGGGAACGGAACGCGCGGTCTGCACCATGCCGCGCAATACATCTAACTTGGTGCCAAGCTGCCGGCGTCTCTTCGGGTCTCGTTCGCGCTGAACCATCACAGTGAGGCGCTTCACCAAGCCAGGGCCGTGCTTTGATAGGACATTGATCGAGTTTGCTGCCAGAAGTTGCGCATAACCAAGCGCGCTTGAGATTGGACGTCCCTTGCGCGTTATTGGATTTATTCCAGCCTGCATATCGGCCGTACCGCGCCCACCCGTCTCCAGCGCGTAAACACGCACGACTTGCTCTTTCGTTAACCCGAGTGAGAGCGCCTCGCGTGCGTAACGTCGTTTGAACTCAATCTCCGGAATGCGCTCAGGCGCAAAATTGAAATGGCGTCGCGCGCTTGCCATATAGACATCCAGCCCAGGCAGTCCTTTGCGCTTCTTTGGCCGCGTGGTTGGCCGATCCGCATCACGGAATTTGCGCCACTGCCTGACCAGTGTTTTTGAGATACCTGGGCCGTCATAAACCGGCGGCAAATTGGCGACGTAATCACGATCGGTAAATTCGCGCCGCTTGCGCCGTTTCGCGCGGCGGATGCGTCTCTTCTTTGCGACGTTGGCCCAATAGGCATCCATGGCGGCTCCATGGAAAATTTGCGCGCGATACCATGCTTCAAAACTGGACCGTTCAGTGCTCGAAAGCGACCGGGCAAAGGCATCGGCCGGTCGGCCTGCCGCCGTGGCCAAAGTGACGGAGGAGACGAGGAACACGACCGATAGGATGAGCGACTGAACACGCCGTAAGCGCCCCTTCCAATCGAACATAAATATTCCCCCTGGTTTGCCACAATCACGTCCGGACAACTCATTTGGTGCCGTCACCAAATCATCGAGCATCCATGAGATTGCTGCGAATCCGACAATTGTTTGTTCGCACGCCTCGATGCCCAAATAAAGGCTGCAACGCAGGAAAGATAACCTGATTTGTCTCAGCGAATGCAAAACGACTGGACCGATGGGATAGCGAGGCGATCGCGAACAGGGTAAGTTCACGCTTACCACTCACCCGCGCCAACCTTCGCGGTTGACCCAATGTCTGGAACAATATGCTGATCACGTCGGAAACCCTGCGCCAGCGAGCTGCCGAGACCCTTCATCGGCAACCATCCGAACATATCTTTGATCCTCGACGTCCGGCTGGCAGTGCACGCAGCGATTTCGACCTCGATAGTGATCCTGGCTATATGAACGGCATTTCTCTTGATACCCCGGTTCGCCAAGCCGCCGTTCTCTTTGCGATCGTCGACAGAAAGGTGCCAACCGTGCTGTTGACGCAGCGTTCGAACGATCTTCCTAGTCATCCTGGGCAGATTTCATTTGCAGGAGGCAAAGTCGAGCCTCACGATAAAGATCCACTCGCAACGGCGCTGCGCGAGACAGAGGAAGAAATTGGGCTGGCTGCGGACTATATTGAACCGCTCGGATACCTTGACAATTACCGCACCGGCACAAACTTCAACGTCGTACCAGTGGTTGCGCTCGTATCCCCGGGGTTCGAACTGACGATCGACAAGCGCGAAGTGGAAAGTGCTTTCGAAGTGCCCCTCGACTTTCTAATGAATGCCGATAACCATGAGTTGCATCAGCGCGAATGGAAGGGCCGGACAAGGACATATTATGCCATGCCGTACGACGACTATTTCATCTGGGGTGCCACCGCTGGCATGATCCGCAATCTGCATGAGAGGCTGCTCGCGCCATGATCCGGCTCGTTATCGAAAACATCATCCTGTTCCTCTTACCGACTCTGGCGTATGTCATTTTCGTCATGCTCAGACGGTCGCAGGAACGTGACAACACGGTTGCCCGCACGCTCGACAGTGCGCCGCTGCCGTTGCTGTTCAGCGTTGGCTTCATTTTAATGATCGCTGTACTTGGCTATTTCGGCAGCCAATCATTTGGTGGCAAACCCGGGCAAACCTATCTTCCGCCCGAAATCGTCGATGGCAAGCTCAAGCCGGGGCGGTTCGAATAGCCGGCTCATTGCAGATCTAGCATCAACCGCCTAAATGATGCCATGGACCATTCACTGCCCATAGCAGCCAGAATAACAGATGCCGACTGGATACGTTCGCCGGCAACACAGCAGGTTTTTGCTCTGCTGAACCAGCAAGGCTTCGTTGGTCGCGCCGTTGGTGGCTGCGTGCGCAACAGCCTGCTTGCGCAATTACACAGCCGTGGCGCAGACAGCATTGCAGCCATCACTGATATCGACTTTGCTACCACCGCCACGCCAACCGAAACGATTGACCTTGCGGCTGCTGCCGGCCTTCGCACCGTTCCAACGGGCCTTCAGCACGGAACTGTTACCGTGATTGCAGCTGGAGAGGCTTTTGAGGTCACCACGCTCAGGCGTGACGTTGCGACCGACGGCCGACATGCCGACGTTGCTTTCACGGATGATTGGGCACTTGACGCGGCCCGCCGCGATTTGACGATCAACGCACTCTATGCCGACGCCGATGGTACGATATTCGATCCACTCGGCGGCCTCGACGACCTTCACCATAAGCGCATCAGATTTGTTGGCGATGCGCGAACTCGTATCCAAGAGGATTATCTGCGTATTCTGCGCTTCTTCCGGTTCTTTGCTCAATATGGCGATGGCCAGCCAGATGCAGCCGGAATCCATGCCTGCATCACAGAACGCAGCGGATTGACCCGCCTTTCCAGCGAACGCGTCCATCAAGAGCTGATGAAACTGCTGATATCACCGGGCGCCGTACAAACGTTGCAAATCATGACCGATCACGGTCTTCTCACCGAAATTCTGCCAGCCGTACCACAATTGCCTCGTCTTGCCCGGTTAATTGCCCAGTCCCCTCAATCAAACCAAGCTCTCCGACTGGCTGCCCTGAGTATTGTTGTCGATGAAGATGCCGTTCGAATAGCAAAGCACTTGCGTCTTTCGCGAAACGAAACCGCTGTGCTTCATCTGGCAGCGCGCGTTCAAGAAACAAGAAACTTCGAGACAATAAATTCAGTCTCAGCGCGCCAGCTGCTTTATCATCATGGGACGGACAATTATCTTAGAGCGCTAAACTTTTTTCGCGCTCTAAAGCCTAATTTTTTAAAAGAACAAGAATGGCAGAATTTTATACAGTTGCCTGATCATTGGCAGCCGCCTTCATTTCCGCTAAACGGTCGCGATTTGATTGAACTTGGTGTAACGCCTGGGCCAATACTAGGTAACGTTATGCATACTTTACAGCAACATTGGCTTAAATCTGACTTCACCTTAAAGCGCGCTGCCTTATTAACCATTGCGCGAACGCTGCTCAGCGAGCAGGCAAAGCTCGAGTAAAAACCAACCAATCCAATGCGATCTCCTCAGGCAGATCGGCGACCTGGAGGAAAGCGCCAAGGTTGTAGGCTAAGGCATGAAGCTGCAGACGGACCTCGTTCTGAGCCATCGTCTTGC
>CAJQQK010000105.1 GCA_905480435.1 uncultured Hyphomicrobiaceae bacterium
CAACATCTGCGCGACCTCATCCGGCTCAACCCTCTCATCACCCCGCAATGCCCTCAAGGCCGTGCAGGATGCATTGTGTTGCGTCTGTTCCATGAAAGTTCCCTCTGGATAACTCGCCAAGAGGGTCAGTTTGTCGTGGCGTCAGAGGGTCAGTTTGTCGTGTCGCCTGACAGCACCAGCCCCTTCGTATTTCCAGGAAGAGGGAGGATCGACACAGCAATCGACCCAAGCGCCGTCACTCGCGCCATGGTCCGCATCAGGACAGCACTGGAGATACCCGATGCCACGGTGCATGACCTACGGCGCACGATGGGCACAAACCTGGCCAGGCTTGGCGTGTCAAAGGACATCCGTGCTCGCGTTCTGAACCACGTCGACGGCGCCCGCAGCGTTACCGATGCAGTTTACAACCAGCATGAGTTTTGGGCGGAGAAGCGAGCGGCGCTAGAGATTTGGGAGACTGAGTTGCGAAGAATTGTTGGCAACCAATGACTTTTGTTCGAAACGCCCCGAGAGTTGGCTCTCGCTAAGCCAATCAAACATCCCTTGATGGGAGTCTGGTGATCAGTCCCAGTCAGTCTGGACTAGACGAAGGGCGGTTACACCTTGCGCTTTTTTCAGCGTGAGCTTTGTCCCATCGCGCAGGAACAGGCGGCTGTTTTGCAGTGCCCGCATGAATGCTGCTTCACGCTTCATAATTGCTGGTAAACATGCCATCCGGGTGCCACCAAGCGGGCCGATGCGCAGATTAACATTGTCGATCGTATAGCTGCCAAACATCCGATTGCAGCCGCCGTGACCAACCATTTCACCTTCCGCCTCAAAGCGAACGAACAGCGGCACGTCGTCGGCAATCGCCTCGCCCGTAATTTCAATGGGACGCCATTCACTACCGGCAAGCGACTGGTGATTAGCTGCCATCAACTGTTGCGCCGTAAAGGCGATGGATAGAACGCCAACAACAAGCCCTTTCGCCAAATGTGTCGAGACCATGTCACACGCCCTCTCCTCCGACTTCGTGAGTATTGCCAGACGTTCACATAGCCGTTGGGCCGGGGTGTGGCATTCACTTAGCATCACCAGCGATGATATGGCGACCTTCTGGTTGCGGGCATCAAAACAAGATCGTGTCCCAGAGCGTGGTGTGAAAACGCCGGTCAGGTCCATCGCAACGTTGTCCGAACGGGGTCAGTCGGCGGTTACACCCCCTGCCTCTGGGCAGGGTCGAAGGGCGCACCCGGTCGCCTTGATCAGCCTTTTCCAGGAAGCCGAAAGTTTTGCCAGCACAGCCTGTGTAAACACGACTCCGACCAATAGTGCACTCTACTGAAATTCCCCTCAGACCGGATCGCAGCAAATGGCAAGATAAACTGATGCGCCGCCTGTTAACTCGGTACCGACTTGTCGGTTGCTCGCGTCAATCGCTCGACTTCCGAAAACCGTCAGCGGGCAAGCACTACGCGGGCGTATTGGCCTTCAAGAAGGTTCGCAAATGGCGGACGGCCATCTCGACACGGTCTTTAGGCTCCTTCCAGGGGAAGAAGGTCATTTGCGCATTCGGTGCCAGCAATGCCGCTTCCTCTGCGGGACCGTAGGGATGAGCATTGGTATCGTCCGGCATGACCAAAACCGGCGTCGTACAGCTGGTCACGTAATCACGGGTCACGCTAAAAACGAAGTCGGGATTGCCATACATTTTTTCGAGAAACGCGCTGCACATCTCCATTGTAACGTCTGACCGCTTTTCACAAAGCTCAGGCGCCCATTGCGCCATGTTGCTCTTGTAGAACAGGTCTGGCTCTTCGGGGCGAAAGCCGCTCGGCGTCGCGGGGACAGCGGCAATCACACGCTCGGGCGCCCGCTTCAGCAAATTCCATATGAACGGGCCGCCGATGCAGAACCCGAGCACCATGAACCTGTCGATCCCCAAATGATCCATTAGGTTCAGCTGGTCGTCAGTGTGCGAATCCCATGGTCGGTCGGTTTCTAATGGACCAGTGGACTCACTGCCATTGGAGTTCCTAATGTCCATGGCGATGCAATGGTATTCGTCGCTGAGGACATCCAACGGGTTAAAAGGCGTACGGTTGGAAAGATAGGGGATCCTTGCGTTCAAGCCGCCACCAGGGATGACCAAGAGTGGAAATCCGCGCCCCGCCTCCTCGTAGTGGATCTGGACGGAACCGTTCTCGTAGATTGGCATGATCGAAATCCTTGATCAGGGTGAGATAGATTGGTGATCGTAGTCGGAGCAGTCTGGCGCGGATTGGTGTCCGATCTAAAAAGCCTCTTGGTAACAGAAGGGCTCGTCACAAAGAGATTTCGGGGGCATTTAGAGCCTGGCAATCCGGAGCGATTGCGATCGCAGTGCCGGTTCTCGACCGCAATTCGTCCGTGCCAACTGTCGCCAGAATTTCCCGCGCGACAAAGCCATCGGGCGTAACATCTACCACCGCGATATCGGTGTAGATCCGCTTGACGCAATGAGGCGCAGTCAAAGGTAGGGTGCATGTTTTCAGCAATCTGGGAGCGCCATCCTTGGTATTGAATTGCATTAATATCCAGGTTGCTTTCGCGCCTACGGCCAGATCCATCGCACCACCCACCAGCGGTCCCTTAGACGGAACACGCGCGTCCCAGTTGGCCAAATCGCCGTTTGAAGCAACCTCGAAGGCACCCAAAATCGTAACGTTGATATGGCCGCCACGGATCATCGCAAAGGAATTAACCGAGTCGACGACGCTCGCGCCCTCGCGCAGCGTGACCCGGCGACTGCCGGCATCAACAATATTGCGGTCTTGAGAATCCTCGTCTGCTTGCGGCCCGACACCTAGAATACCATTTTCCGATTGGAAGAAGATGTCCCGGTCCACCGGCAAGTAGTTTGAGACCCAGACCGGCATGCCAAGACCAAGATTGACGACGCTGCCGTCCGGTAGATCCTGAGCGGCCCGCCAGGCCATCTGGCTTCTGTTCAGCGCGCTCATACCTCGCCTCCCACAGCAACCACATGATTGACGTAGACACTGGGCAATTGCACCTCGACCGGCGGTATGGCTCCATCAACGGCCTCGCGCACTTCCGCAACGGTAGTGGTGCATGCGGTTGCCATCGCGACGCCAAAATTCATTTGTGCGTAGCGAAACTTGATGTTGCCGAAACGGTCACCAACGTCGCCACGGATCAGCGCCAAATCTCCGGTTATGGCATCTTCCAGCACGCAAGGACGCCCCTTGAACTCTCGAATTTCTTTGTCCTCGCCGAGTTCTGTTCCATAGCCGACAGGCGTGTAAAATGCTGGGATGCCGGCACCACCGGCACGGATGCGCTCAGAGAAGTTGCCTTGCGGGACGCATTCCAGCTCTATCTTGCCGTCGCGCCATTGTTGCTCAAATGATGAGAGTTCTTGCCCTCTACCCCGGGCAGCGCTGGCGATAACTTTGGTGACCATGCCGGCTTCGATCAACGTGTGGGTCAGTGAAAGAGGATGGGTTGCGGAATTGGCCACCAGGGTTAGTCCAGTGGGTCCAGAGTCGCGTAGCGCCTCCAGCAGCGCATTTGGGAAACCCGCGCCGGCGAATCCGGAAACCATGACCACCGCTCCGTCCTTGACCCCAGCCAAGGCTTCGGCAGCTGTTGCCACTCTCTTGTCAATCGCCATCGATTCCCCCTCGTCTCAATCCAACACGGTGGACAACGCTTACCTTAGCATTATCGTAAGTGGCCGCTGGTCACATTTTGGAAGAATACGACGGCCCGCAAGCTTGATCGACAATCAACGCTACGCAACTTAGGGCGGTTCCATCACACATCGAATAGTCTGCTTCACTCGAAGGAAATCAATGCGTCGAGAAATTAATCCGTCGAGCTTTCCGGAGGCCCAATCCAATTATTCGCGAGGCGTTGTGCATGATACGAAGCCGGAGCGGCTCGCCTTTCCAGGTCGGGTTGGTATCCGGGCTAACAGCAGCGCCCGAAATCGATTGCTTGCACTGACAAGAACATCTAACGGGACATCCCTCATTCTGAGGTTTTTGTTGACGCAATCGGCGGCCGCTAGGTTTGGACGGCTACTCTTTCTCGCCTGAGGGCGTAGAGTCCGCTGGCGATGACGGTCCCGCCGCCAATGAAGGTCCAGAGGTCGGGGATGTCGTGAAAGACGATCCACCCCATCACAACTGCCCAGACGGGCATCGTGTAGGCGAAGGGCTGCAGGGTGGATGCTGGCGCATGCCGGAAGGCTGCGGACAATAGGTAGTGGCCGATGGCGCCGAGCGCGCCCAGCACAAGGAGCCAGATCCAGGTCATGGGGCCTGGCGCGCGCCAGACAAACGGTGCCACCATGGAAAAGGCGGCGCAGCCGATGACGGCGGAGAAGAGGGTTGTCGTCTCCACGCTGTCACGGCGGCCGACCACGCGCAGCAGGATCTGAAAGACGGCCCAACATGATGCGCCGCCGAGCGCTATCAGGGAAATGGGATCGAAAACGCCTGTGCCGGGTCGAATGATAATGAGGACGCCGATGAACCCGAAGGTGACGGCGGCGGCGCGACGGGGGCCGATTTTCTCTCCCAGGAATACCGCGGACAACACCATCACTAACAAGGGCGCCACGGCGAAGATCGCACCAACGTCGGCCAGCGGAAGATAGGAGACCGCGAAAATAAATGAACTCATCTGTCCAAGCATGACCAACGATCGGAGGAGTTGCAGGCCGGGGGCTGCGGACCGAACCGTCCGAGCTATGCCGTTACTGGAAGCCAAGGCCATCGCGAACAGCAGAAAGAACCAGAATCGGATCGCCAGGATTTGCGGTACCGCCAAGGTCTCAGTCAGATGTTTTGAGATCGCGTCCATTGCGGACAGCAGAAACAGCGCCAGCAACATCATGCCGATTCCGAGAGCAGGCCGGTCGGCGCGCGGGTCTTCAGCATCATGCAAAGTGACGGCCAGTCCTTCTACCGGGATGTCCCTGGTTGGGGCCTCCCTGCCCGGGAAATATTGCTAGCACTAGCGCGACTTGTAACCAACTTGCAGTTTGTGCAGCCAAGGAGACCTCCCCTCAATACGTGATGTAAAGGGATTTGATCCCGCTAGCCTCACACATCGAAATACTCTTTTTAAAACCTATCACATATGACCTGACCGCACTCAGCTTTCAACGGCCCAGCCCACATTCCCGTCCTACTGCAACAAGTTATGATTGCGTATGGGCAGCCCTGCCTGTTGGTATACGGTCTGCGATACGGGCGCATCCCGCATGGAACGTCGAGGGAGGTAGCAGCACATGACTATGAAAATGAAAGTTGGTTTCGTTGGCGTGGGCGACATGGGCGGGCCCATGGTGCTCAACCTACTAAAAGCCGGATTCGAGGTGATTGCCCACGATAGAAATGCCGACTGCCAGGCCGCAGTTGTTGACGCTGGCGCTGAGGCGGCAAGTAGCGCACGTGAGGTGGCTGACCGAGCGGAGCTAGTGATGGTCTGCTTGGACAAGGAAGAGGCGATGCGTGAGGTGGCTAAAGCCTGTGCCAAGGGGAATGCGGTTAAGATCTATGCCGACCTTTCCACCAGCGGACCGACTATGGCGAAAGCCTTGCGCGAACAATTTGCATCGGCCCAAACTGCTATGTTGGATGCTCCTGTGAGTGGGTACATCAGCCAAGCAGTAGATGGCACGCTCACGGTTATGGTCTCAGGTCACAAGCAAGCCTTCGAGCGTGCTGAACCAGCCTTCAATGCCATCGGAAAGCACGTGTTTTGGCTCGGCGATCTACCCGGCGGCGGCCAGATGATGAAAGTCGCCAACAACTACGTGAACAATGTGCAGACGTTGGGCACCAGCGAGGCCATCGTTATGGGGATGCAATTTGGCCTAAAGCCGGAAGACATGTTCAAGGTGATGAACGTAAGCACCGGGCGCAATAGCCAGACCGAGGGGCAGCTACGAGACGCGGTTACGAAGAGAGATTTTTGTCTGGGAGCGAAGATCAGCATCAGCCTAAAGGACATGACGGTAGCCACAAAGGAGGCGCAGCGACTGGAGGTGCCGGCTACCACAGGCGAGGCAGCGCGGGCGGCATTGCAGGGGGCGGTGGAGACCGGAGGTAACAAGCAGCGCTCCAGTGCGGTTTTCAAATATGTGGCGGCTCGGGCAGGTGTAAAGCTAGAGTAAAGGCTCGCTACAACGCCACATGTGAGCATCGTCGTCAGATCCCAAAAACCGGTTTTCTTTGGGATGCTTACTGTACATGTCGCAACATGCCCCAGTACATCATCGTCGGCATTGCGGTACGATTGCCTCACGGACGACGGTATCAATCCAGGGATGACAAATTTTATGAAATTGTATGGCAGCACTATCTCTCCCTTTGCCCGCCGCATTGCAGTAAGCTTGAACGTACTCGGGCTGCCCTACGAGTTCGTACGGTTGAGCACGGCCAAACAGCCCGAGGAAGTGAGAAAACTCAATCCGCTTACACGTATTCCTGCCCTCACGTTGGATAGTGGCGAGACTTTAATCGAGAGCTGGGCGATCCTCGACGAAATTGATCAAATCGTCGGACCAGATCAGGCGCTCATTCCGCCATCGGGCGCCACGCGACGCAAAGTTCTCCAAACAATTTCGTTGGGCGTTGGCTGCGCAGAGAAGTCTGTCTGGGCGTACTATGAGCTGAGCAAGCGTCCCGAAGAAAAGGTGCACCAACCGTGGCTAGAGCAAAACGAAGCGCAGGTCTTGGCTGGATACAGCAGTCTCGAAGAGCAGTTGAAGCGCGATGGAGCGAACGATCTCTTTAAAAGTGGCTCACGTTTGAATCAGGCTGGGATCACGTGTGCGGTCAGCTTTCGCTTCACAGGACATGTCAGACCGGAGCTTGATATTAGGGGCACTGCGCCAACGCTCGCTGAGTTCTCGGACGAGTGCGAGGCTATGAACGTCTTCAAGTCAGTGGCTGTGAGTTAGCCTCCAAAACAATACGCGAAGCGACATCCCACAAGGAGACATTGAACAATCTCATATTGAGAGAGGGTATTATGCACTGACGATGTCCGCTATTTGGGCACCTCAACCGCCAGAAGCGCAGAAAACAAGAGCCTTTGACTGAACGACCATTGTCGGAAATAGCAGGGCGTTTCCTCCGTTTCGAAACTGCGGTTCTGAGGCCTTATCTATACGTCCTGCGTCCGACAGGTTCCAACTCGCCTTTGATCAAAAGGGGGCCGTCTAGAATATTGATATCAGGAGTACTGTACCGCAAGGTGAGAGCGCCTCCGGGCATAAAATGTCCGATTGTCCATTTTCTCAGTCGAGTAAATGCAAAGTATCCACGGTCGGCCAGCGTTGACTGAGTGCCTCGATTCCATTCGACAAGTCGTTTGGACGCCGCGAAGCCCCTGAATCAGACCATGCCATCACGCACATCACATGCCCGATCTCACACCTTGGTGTTGCGTTCCTGCATTAGATCCAAGCGCGATATCGTTATACTGCCCGGCGTAGCATGGATGTGAGGAGCACTCTGATGACCGCGCAACTTGGGCCTGAAGCAGCAACGGCTGTATTGACGGATTACGTGCTGTCGACATCAAGCAGCAGCATTCCTGACGCGGTTAGGCGGGAGGGGCTGCGTTCCTTCGTAAACATACTCGGATGCACGATAGGCGGTGCCAGCCATGATGCCGTAAATCGGACTTGGACAACATTAGCACCATACGCGGGTACGCCTCATGCGACGCTGGTTGGCCGACAGACACAAACTGACGCGCTGACCGCGGTGCTCATCAACACGCTTGCGTCCAGCGTGAATACTTATGATGACACCCACGCGGAGGCGGTTGTCCATCCAAGCGGTCCCGTAATGGCGACGTTGCTAGCTCTTGCCGAACGACAGACCGTGAGTGGCGAAGAATTTCTTACCGCTTTTCTTCTTGGTGTCGAGGTCATATGTCGGTTGAGTAAGGCGGCCTCCGTCGCACCGGCTGAATACAAGATCGCATGGTCTCAAACCGGAATTACTTGCGGTGTCGGTGCAGCACTAGCAGCCGCGCGTGTGTTGAAATTGGACGTTTCCGCTGCGCGGCAGGCCGTCGGAATTGCGACGTCTCAAGCCGCCGGCATTCGCGCGGCGCACGGCACGATGTGTACGCCGATGATGCCGGCACAGGCCGGCCAGGTCGGTTTGCGCGCAGCGTTGCTGGCTGAGGCCGGCGTTACGAGTTCGGAAACCAGCATCGAAGGGCGCTACGGATTTCTGGAGTGCTTCGCCGAGGTGCCCGCAATCGACGCGTTGACTGCAGATATTGGCACCCGCTTCGAGATCTCTCAAAACACCTACAAGCCCTATCCGTGTGGGATCGTCATACATCCACATATCGACGCTACATTGGAATTGCGTCGGACGCACAAATTGCGGCCAGAAGAGATTGAAGCGGTGTCGATGAAGGCCCATCCTGGAACAATGGCGCTCTGTTTCCGCCGCCATCCAGCCCATGCCTTCGAAGGCCAGGTCAGTGTTTTTCAATGGGTGGCGGCTGCTCTCGTGCGCGGCACAGCAGGTATCGCGGAGGGAACGACGTCAGCAATTGCAGATCTGAACATCACGGCGATGCGCGACCGATTGACCGTCACAGACGATCCTTCGATGCCAATAGATGGCAGCGATATGACGATCACTCTCAAAGATGGCCAGACGGTCTCAATACAATTGCGCGATTGCGTAGGCAGCTCCGGGCGACCGATGACGGACGCTGAACTCGAGCAGAAATTTCAATCATCCGGCCATGGCGTGCTTCAGGCTGATAAATTAGAGCAGGCCATCAGGTTGTCCTGGGATATCGAAAACCTGAACAATGTGACGACGCTCATCGAGTGCGTGCGATGAGCCAAGCCGACGGACGTTAGTTCAGAAACAGACGCAAATGTGGGCATGGCAGCACCGCACCGGCTTGGAGCCCGCGATCAAGTGGGTGAACTTTGCCGGTGTCTTGAGGAGCCAGGGCTGTTCAACGCTGACTGCTGCATAACTCTGCGATAAGGGATTCACGGTCGGGGATTTATCTGAATCTATAGGAGTGCGTTTGATTCGAAAGGAGCGCACTCATGGCATCAGAATTCCTGGAACTTTTATCACA
>CAJQQK010000106.1 GCA_905480435.1 uncultured Hyphomicrobiaceae bacterium
GCTCTGCCAACAGGATTAAGCAGAAAACCGACCACCCAAAAACACCTGATCCACCCACTCAATTCGTCGAGGAGCCGAATTAGTTCAACGAAGTCAATCAGCCACAAGCCAATTCGGTCCGCTTTGAGTTGCGCCACCACATTGACACGTCTTCTGGGAAACTTCTTTTGGCACCCCATCCACACCGGCCGAGTTGGATGGCTGTTTCCGAGACCGCTGCTATAGAGTTGATCCACCTCAATGTTCGGCCCATGGACAACGCCGGCTGCCGCCCGAACCATACCTGCCGAGATCAAAACGCCTCTAATTGTGCCGTACTTGACCGGTGGGAGGCGGCCCCACCTCACTCAACGCATTGAAAGCATGCGTGATATATAAATTCTGGTACTCCCTAGGGGAATCGAACCCCTCTTTCCAGGTTGAAAACCTGACGTCCTAACCGATAGACGAAGGGAGCACAGAGCGGTCGATATAGTTGGCTTTGCCGCGCCTTGCAAGGCCCAACTCCATCAAATTCACCACTGCGCCACAAAGTCCCGCATTTTAAGCCTTTCAGCCAACTGAGCAACCAGCGCCAGAGCAGTGCTTAACGCTCAACACACGTGCACGGTCCCTCAGCGCTTTTCCTGTGCCCTTGGGTCCGCGACATCTTCAATCGTCACTTCAAGGCGGTCACGACCGCCCCAGGTGTCCCGCTTAACCGTGCCAGCAATATGCAACGGCATGCCGCCTGAGCTCAGCAGCAAATCACCAATCGGCTGATCAACCGCTCGAAAGGCAATCGCATCAAGTCGGGAGCCATCACCAGCTTCCAGTGCACAGCGGATATGAGCTTCCCCAACAATTTTTGCAAACTTCACACGGTGCGCCGGAAACGCAAATTTAGGCTGAGGATTACCTTGTCCGTAGGGGCCAGCCCGCTCAAGAAGCGCGATTAACTCGTGTGTCACAGCTGCCGGCGTCAGCGCTCCATCAAGCTCAAGGCTGGCAGCTTCCCTTGCACCAATTGTCTTATTGCGCAGCCGCTCATTAATAAACGCACGCAACTCATCGAGACGATCACGGGCAACCGTCAAACCGGCCGCCATCGCGTGCCCACCGCCCTTGATCAAGATCCCGTCCGCCGTCGCCGCTCGGACCGCCGATCCGATATCAACGCCGCCCACTGAACGTAGGGAGCCGGTGCCAGAACCTTTGCCATCCCAGGCAATCACACAGGATGGCCGCCGAAAACGATCCGCCAATCGACTTGCGACCAGCCCGACAACCCCCTTGTGCCAAGCCTCAGAGCCAAGCATCACGATCGCCATATCAGGATCCTGATCAACCAGGACATCCGCTTCTGCGAGTGCTTCTTCGAGCATTGTCGTCTCAATCGCCTTGCGTTCCCGATTCAATTGATCGAGTCTCGCCGCAATTTTAGCTGCTTCGGCATCATCACTCGTCGAGAGAAGTCGTGCACCGAGCCCGGAGTCGCCAATCCGGCCACCCGCATTAATTCTCGGACCAAGCACGAAACCCAAGTGATAGGTTGTCGGCGCCTGCTTCAATCCAGCCGCATCGAACAGCGCCCTAAGGCCGACGTTTTGCCGGCCACGCATAACCTGCAGCCCCTTGGTGACATAAGCCCGGTTAAGCCCCGTCAGCGGCACCACATCGCACACAGTAGCAAGTGCCACGATGTCTAACAGACCAAGCAGGTCCAGTGCTTTGCGGTTCTCATAGTAGCCGCGCCGCCGCAGCTCCCGCGTGACCCCAACCAGAAGCAGGAACACAACACCAGCGGCACACAGCTGACCAAGACCAGACAGATCGTCTTGGCGGTTGGGATTAACAACAGCCACGGCCGCCGGTAGCGTCTCATCCGCTTGGTGGTGATCAACAACAACGACATCAACGCCAAGCTTCTTTGCAACATCAAGTGGCTCGAAACTCGTGGTGCCGCAGTCCACAGTCACGATCAGCTGCGCACCGTCCTTCACCAGCGTTTCCATGGCGCCTGGATTGGGCCCGTAGCCCTCAAAGATCCGATCCGGAATATAAATCCGGCATCCAATCTCGTGCGCCCCCAGAAAGAGCTGCATCAATGATGATGAACAGGCGCCATCCACGTCATAGTCACCGAAAACAGCAACCTTCTGCCGTCCCTCGATCGCATCAGCAATCCGGGCGGCTGCCGCATCAGCATCAAGCATCGAACTCGGGTCGGGCATCAACTCTTTGATGGTCGGCTCAAGGAAGGTCTCGGCATCATCAACAGCAACACCACGACCTGCAAGCACACGGCCCAACAGCTCTGGCAGGTCAAACCGTTGTGAGATTGCGACAGCCGTCGACTGATCTTTTGCATCTAGTCGCTCGCGCCAAATCAAGCCTTTGGCGGAACGCGACACACCAAGAAATGGCGCGCTGAATTCATCCGGATCGATCGCTCTTACAGCTTGTCCCATAGAAGTCCTCCACCCGTACTATTGTAGAGCGATTCCAGTGGTCGGGGATGTCTTCAGCCAAACAAGTTGTGGATCAAACTGATCCCCGTTCGCACAGCCATATCCGATCCAGACAACCACGAACTATCCGCACTGCAACAGTCAGAGAACGAAGCAAGAATCGCTTGACCTGATACCTACCTCAACCAAAATAGATACATTCCATATTTTATAAAATGCGATCGGTCGCAGATTATCGCGTCCGGTGAATCAGTCATCAAGGTGATTAGGATGCCGTCTGACAAAGGTAGAACATACAGAGTGTACAACTGCTTCAGGAGAGATTTGGAACGAGCCTCTACAGAAACTGAAGTGCTCAATGTTTTCGCGAATTTATTGCCGTCATTTAACACGGACACAGCAGCAATTGTTGTCCAACCCCAGATGCGCCAACCTGAGGCGCGTCAATCCCGGATGCATCAACAATGCCTTCTGCTCGGTCCGCAAATTGGGGAGAGATCACTCTGGACTGAATACCGATCGCTCTGCCCCTCAGACCAACAACCATTGTCTCGCCTGCTCAGGCTGTGCACGTATCCGGTCACCCTCTCCGAAATTCAACACCATGCAAATTTGCACAAACGATTACAAATTTTACACATACTTTTGATAAAGCAAGGCTACAACGATGCACTTGTGGTGCCACTATTTGATCAACAATCGCGGAATTCAGCGATGATATTTGCTGGCCGAGATCTGCCCCAGCTTCCTTCCAAGCGTCATTGGATGATCCAAACAGCCACTGATATCGCAGCCCGCATTGCCGCAATTCGCGAAGTCGCCGGAGCCTATCACCGTGATAGCTTGACAGTTCGTCAGCTCGAAGTCGCCCCTTGGCTGGTTGAGGGAAAATCCGATTGGGAGATTGGAAAAATCCTGGAAATATCAGCAAAAACAGTCAATTACCACGTAGAAAACATGAAGCGGACGTATGGTGTAAAGACCCGCAATCAGTTCGTGGCAGCGTTCATTTATCGTGGCGGTTTTAAGCCTGACGCAGGGGGACAACTATTTCACCGCAAGGTTAATCCATCCAGCACCTGAACAGACAAGCGGAGATCTGCGTGATATAACTGCCTATCCCAAACGCACGATGCGAATGATCCGGAAAAGCGGCACATGTTCACGAAATTTTTTTATGAGCTCAAATCAGCAAAAATACCCGTCACGCTGAAAGAGTATCTGATGCTGATGGAAGCCCTCGGGGCTGACCTCGCCAACCGCCGTGTCGAGGATTTTTACTACCTCTCGCGCACCTGTTTGATCAAAGACGAGCGTCATCTCGACCGCTTCGATCAGGTCTTCGGCCACGTCTTCAAAGGGCTCGAGCTGATGCAAGAGAGCCTTGATGCCGAGATCCCGGAAGAATGGTTGCGAACTGTATCTCAGCTCTATCTCAGCGATGAGGATAAGGCCAAGATCGAAGAACTCGGCGGCTGGGATAAAATCATGGATGAGCTGCGTAAGCGGCTCGAAGAGCAACAAGGCCGTCACCAGGGCGGCAGCAAATGGATCGGCACCGGCGGCACGTCACCATTTGGCGCCGATGGTTACAATCCCGCAGGCGTCCGCATCGGCCAAAAGACCAACCGCAATTTTCGCGCGGTCAAAGTGTGGGACAAACGCGAGTACAAGGACCTTGACGATACCGTTGAGCTTGGCACCCGGAACATCAAGATGGCCTTGCGTCGTTTGCGCAAATTTGCCCGCGAAGGCGCTCCAGACGAACTCGATCTTGCGGGTACAATCAAAGGTACTGCCCATAAAGGCTATCTAGATATCCAGATGCGCCCGGAGCGACGCAACACCGTCAAAGTCCTCATGTTCTTCGATGTCGGCGGCTCAATGGATTGGCACATCAAAACCGCTGAAGAGCTGTTTTCGGCCTCACGCACTGAATTCAAACATCTCGAATATTTCTATTTCCACAACTGCCCCTATG
The DNA here is from genome assembly GCA_905480435.1 of uncultured Hyphomicrobiaceae bacterium. GTDB lineage: Bacteria > Pseudomonadota > Alphaproteobacteria > Rhizobiales > Hyphomicrobiaceae > CAJQQK01. The sequence goes on from CAJQQK010000106.1 coordinate 4,432, forward strand.
AGTTTGTGTGGAAAAACAATGCCCGGCGCTGGACAGAGCGGACCCCAACCTGGGACGTCCTGCACAAGTATCCTTCTGATTACAAAGTAATATTTATCGGCGACGCATCAATGAGCCCGTACGAAGTTACGGTTCCAGGCGGATCAGTCGAACATATGAATCCAGAAGCCGGTTCAGCCTGGATCAAGCGCGTCACGGACGTCTACGAAGATTGTGTGTGGATTAATCCGGTAGCCAAAGAGCACTGGCGCTGGACACCAACCATCCAAACAATCAGCGATCTCATGGATGGCCGCATGTATCCCATGACCTTGGATGGCTTGGACAACGCAATGCGGGAACTCATGCGATAATCACGTTTCCACCGCCGATTACCAGCAAAGCCCTTCGATCGGCGGAGCACCCGCTCCAACCTCCAAGTCCAATCCGCCCTTTTGTTGCCCTGTTGAGTATGGCAATGACTCTACTATCCAACCGACTCGCAACTCACGGGCATACGCCATGATCAGAATTGCTTTTGATTCATTCGCACTGGCCATTACAGCTCTGGCACTGACTGCCTGCAATGCTGGTCCATTGCTCAAGACCGGATCATTAACGTCGGCCCCGGTTGCAGCGGCCCCCAAACCATCAACTCCAGTGGACCGGGCACTGCACGTTGCAGCGACTTCAGCGCGCGCTCACAAGTGTGGGTTCTATTTCGACGCTCCCGCTTTGCGCACCAATTTCCTGGCCGCAGAGGCTTCCCTCGCTCCTGCATCGAGCGAATTGACCAAGATTGGGCAGTCCTACGATTTCACGGCACTCAAAATTACGCAATCCATCAAGAGTAGCGAGGCTTATTGCAGCAAGTCTCGAACGGCATCCATCAAGAAATCACTTCAGGCGGCGTTGGCTGGCGACTTCGCCCCCCCCCCAAAAAAGGTCGCAAAGCAAGCTTCAGGTGGCTTAGGTAGTCTCCTAGACTCAGACGCCGCGCCGGAAAAATTCGACAGAGATCACATTTTCGACCCCGTTCTAAACCCGAAAAAGAAACCGGGCGCAGAGTGAGCCTTAGTAGTATGAGCCGGCGTCCTCGCTCTTGAATTTTCGATCCCAGTCCGCACCCGAGAGCAGTCAAGGCGTTTGAATTGAACAATATAGCTGATCAGCTTCTCTGGCTCGAAACACTCCTCAAAGGGAGCATCGGGCTGATGATGTTGATGATGCCAATCACGTCAGCAAAACTCGCAGGCCTACCGCACGGAAACTTTGCAGGCTCCCCGACGTTTTGAGTGGGTAATTTTTTGCCACCAAGAGTTGTCAATGACATCAAGCGCTACTCAGGATTAGTATGTTGGTGCTCGCCCCGCCGCGGTTCAAGCCTGCCGTCGTGCTCGCGGCCGTCAAGGACAA
>CAJQQK010000107.1 GCA_905480435.1 uncultured Hyphomicrobiaceae bacterium
CGTCACGCTCATGTGAACCACGGCTCCCGCCCGAGAGCAACACGCGGGCGGATATTGCCTGACAAGCAGCTCATCACAGGATATATCTGCCGACAAATGAGCTATACGGATCCCCATCATGCTGCTTTTGATCGATAACTACGACAGCTTTACCTACAATCTCGTCCACTTCCTCGGCGAGCTTGGAGCCGAATGCGATGTTGTGCGCAATGACAAGATCTCGGCTGCCGAAGCGCTCAAGAAGAAACCGAAAGCGATTGTGCTCTCACCGGGGCCCTGTACGCCGAACGAAGCGGGCATCTGCCTCGACCTGATTGCGCAATCTAAAGGCCAAATCCCGATTCTCGGCGTCTGCCTCGGGCATCAGGCCATCGGCCAAGCTTATGGCGGCACGATCATGCGCTCAACGCCAACGCACGGCAAACGCTCCGCCGTAACGCATGATGGTACTGGGATTTTCAAGGGTCTCGACGGGCCGATCAACGTGACACGCTATCATTCATTGACGGTTGAGCCCGAAACGCTGCCGAACTGCCTGCATGTGGCAGCGACCACCGACGATGGCATGATTATGGGGCTTGCCCACAAAGAACATCCCGTTCATGGCGTGCAGTTCCACCCGGAAAGCATTGCATCTGAATTGGGCCACGAAATGCTAGCCAACTTTCTGTCGCTTGCTGGCTTCAAAACCAACAAACCACCAACGCGCTCCAAAGCCGCCGCCTAAGGTCCGCATTATGCCCGAAGAACAACTCAAATCCGTCATCTACAAAGTCTCTACCGGTGCCACGCTGGAGCGCAATGAAATGCGCACAGCACTCGATGCAATGATGTCCGGGACCGCGACACCAGCCCAGATGGGTGCCTTTCTGATGGCATTGCGTGTGCGTGGTGAAACGATTGAAGAGATCACGGGTGCGGCCGAGTTCATGCGCGCGCGTATGACAGCTGTTAAGGCGCCCGATGATGCGATTGATATCGTCGGGACCGGTGGCGACAGTCATGGCACTTATAACGTATCAACCTGTTCAGCGCTTGTTGCAGCCGGCGCCGGCGCCAAGATCGCCAAGCACGGCAACCGGTCGGTTTCATCTAAATCTGGTGCTTCAGATGTGCTCTCAGCACTTGGTGTGAAACTCGATATCTCGCATGAGACCATCGTCGATTGCATCGAAGAAGCCGGCGTTGGATTTTTGTGGGCGCCGATGCATCACGCGGCCATGAAGCACTGGGCGCCTATTAGAGCGGAACTCGGCATCCGTACGATCTTCAATGTGCTCGGCCCGATCTGCAATCCAGCCAACGTCAAGCGGCAGATCGTTGGGGTCTATTCGGCTGATCTGGTCAAGCCGATCGCCAACGTGCTCAACAACCTCGGCAGTGATCACGTCTGGGTCGTGCATGGCCATGATGGTTTGGACGAGATGACCACGACAGGCTCGACCACAATCGCCGAACTCAAAGGCGGCAAGGTCAACATGTTCGAGATCACGCCGGCTGATGCCGGTTTGCTGCCAGCAAAAATGAGTGATTTGATTGGCGGCGATGCCAACGTCAACGCCGAAGCGATCCGCCGTGTATTGGACGGCAACCGCGAACCCTATCGCGATATCGTTTTGCTGAATGCGGGCGCAGCGTTAGTAGTTGCAGGTATCGTCGACAACCTACGCGACGGCGTCCAAGCCGCCGCCGCATCGATTGACACTGGCATGGCGAAGCACGTGCTGGCGAAGCTGGTTGAGACGTCAAACGCGGCATAGAGAGCCGCACGCTTTAATCAAGCAGCGACCGCCATACCCTCAACAGACCGCCGGCGGCGGACGCGTTTGACGCGCCACATCAAGAGCATCACCAAGGCCATGTTGAGCATGTTCCAGGCCACGCCGTGAACAAACGCTGCCCGGTACGAGCCCGTGATGTCGAAAATCACTCCAGATAGCCAGCCGCCGAGCGCCATCCCTAAAATTGTTGCCATCAGACACAGGCTGACACGCGTACCAGCCTCACGCGCCGGGAAATATTCGCGCACGACAAGCGCATAGCTCGGCACAATGCCGCCTTGTGCCAGCCCGAACATCGCCGACACGACATAGAGCGAGGCCAAGCCATCGAACGGAATATAGAGTATAAGCGTCAGACACTGCAGATATGAGCCGAGCAGCAGCGTCCGCACGCCGCCAATGCGATCCGCGATGACACCTGATGCCAGCCGACTGATCACGCCGGTTGCAAGCATCAAGGACAGCATCTCAGCCCCGCGGGCGACGCCGAAATTGAGATCGACACAATAAGCAACGATATGGACTTGCGGCATCGACATCGCGACACAACAGGCAAGACCCGCCAAAATTAGAACCCATTGCACGCCCCATGGTGGCAACGGACTGCGATATCGCCGAGGCTCTCGGCCCGACGCGATCGCGACACTTTCCTGCTCTTCTTCGGTTGGTGCGCGCTTAAGCAAAAACAGCGACAGCGGCAACATCAACCCCATGCAGATCATCCCGATCGTCATGTAAGCCTGCCGCCAATCGCCAACCAGCAGGAGCTGTTGCATGACCATTGGCCAAACGACGCCGGCCAGATAGTTGCCGCTGGCACAGATCGCGATCGCCGTGCCGCGCCGTTTGACGAACCACTGCGAGACATCCGCCATCAGCGGTCCAAAAGTTGCAGATGCGCCAAACCCGATCAGCAAACCATTGACGATCGTCAGCTGCCAAATCGAGGTTGCCTGCGACGCCAGATAAAAGCCGGAACCAATGCAGACCGCCGCCAGCACAATTGGAAATAGCGCGCCAAACCGATCAACCAACCGCCCAACGACGACGCCACCAACCCCAAAGCTGATCATGCACGCGGTGTAGGAAAGCGACGCGGCCGCGCGATCAACGCCAAAGTCAGCCTGAATTTTGGGCAACGCCACAACGCCCGTCCATAGGCCCGCACCACCAAGCGTGCTGAGCAACAGGCAAACGAGCAAACGCCACCAGGCATAATTGCTGTCCACCAGATTGATCTTGGCCGGACGAGCGTCCGTGGCTCCCGGCCCTGCCGAGGCAATGCTATATTCAGACATTGTGATTGGTTCCAGCCGGATTCGGCAAATGATTAGACACAAGCCTAGCCGACACGGCCGCTCCGACAAACCGATAATTCGTTATGCATTGTATCGCAGGAACACGACCGCGACGACGCCACTCTTTCACCACCTGCCGCCCTCAGATATGATAGCTCAATGAGCGATATTCTCGATAAGATCACAGCATACAAGCTGCCCGAAATTGAGGCCGCCAAGGCCAGGCTGCCACTGCCTAAGTTGCAGCATCACCTCAGAGACGCCTCCTCGCCGCGAGGCTTTGCCGATGCCATTGAGCGCCGCATCAACAGTGGTGGCTACGCCTTGATTGCCGAGATCAAGAAGGCGAGCCCGTCGAAAGGTCTGATCCGGGCAGACTTCGATCCGCCATCCCTCGCCAAAGCTTACGAAGATGGCGGCGCGACTTGCCTGTCCGTGCTGACCGACACGCCGTCGTTTCAAGGCGCGCCTGAGTTTCTGACAAGCGCGCGCGCAGCCACCGCCCTGCCGGCCCTGCGCAAGGATTTTATGCTCGACACCTATCAGGTTGCCGAGGCGCGGCTTTGGGGTGCGGACTGCATTTTGATCATCATGGCGCAGATCTCCGATGCGATCGCGCGAGATCTCGCAACAGCAGCCAAAGACCACGGCATGGATGCGATTGTCGAAGTCCATGACGATGCCGAACTCGATCGCGCGTTGGAACTCGATTGCCGGTTGATCGGTATCAACAATCGCAACCTGCGCACGTTCGATGTCTCACTCGAAACAACCGAGCGCCTTGCACCGCGCATCCCATCAGACCGCATCGTGATTTGCGAAAGCGGGATTGCAAGCCATGGCGACATCGAACGCATCGCGGCAGGTGGCGTGAAGACATTCCTGGTTGGCGAAAGCCTGATGCGCAACGAAGACGTTTCAGCGGCAACCACAACATTACTAACCGGGCAGCACTGAGCGATCGGAGCTGAAGCAAAGCAACCATGGCCAAACTCTCGCACATCAACGAACGCGGCGAAGCCCACATGGTCGATGTCGGCGACAAGTCGGCAACCGAGCGCCGTGCACGTGCCGAAGGCATCATCACGATGACACCGGAAACCTATCGGCTGATCGCTGATGGCACCGCCAAGAAAGGCGACGTCATTGCGACCGCGCGCATTGCTGGCATCATGGCGGTCAAGCGGACGCATGAGTTGATACCACTTTGTCATCCGCTCGCCGTCACCAAGGTCACCGTCGAGTTTGAACCTCTACCGGGTGACACAGGACTGCGTGTTTTTACCGAAGTGCGTGTCAAAGGCCAGACGGGTGTCGAGATGGAAGCGCTAACCGGCACATCAGTTGCCTGCCTGACGCTCTATGACATGCTCAAAGCCGCTGACAAATCGATGGAGATTTCAGGCATCCGCTTGCTCGAAAAGTCAGGCGGACGATCGGGCACATATACAGCCACAGCCCAGAACGAAGGCTGACCCGAATGGCACCACCAAACCTTTCAGTCGCAGACGCTCGAGCCGCCATTCTTGCCAATGCCGAGCCATCTTCCGTTGAGCATGTGCCGCTATGGGAGGCGGACGATCGCGTTCTCGCGAGCGCACTCAGCGCGACCCGCACGCAGCCACCGTTTGATGTCTCTGCGATGGATGGGTTTGCCGTTCGAGCAGGCGATGTCACAACGCTGCCGGTTACTTTGAAGTTGATTGGCGAGGCAGCTGCTGGTCATGGTTTCGAGCGCGATGTCGGGTCAGGTGAAGCGGTCCGCATTTTTACGGGCGCACCTGTGCCGAACGGCGCCGATGCCATCGTCATTCAGGAAAACACCGAATTTGACGCAAGGTCTGTCACCGTTGTTGATGGATCACCGGAACCGGGCCACATCCGCCCGCAGGGCTTCGACTTCACCGATGGCGAACAACTCATCACGGCACCGCGTCGACTGAATGCGCGCGATATCACGCTTGCCGCTGCCATGGGGCATGCCCAGTTGCCTGTTCGCCGCCGACCTCGCGTCGCCCTGCTCGCAACCGGTGATGAACTTGTGTTACCGGGAGAGCCGACCGGGCCGGATCAAATCGTGTGTTCGAATCCGTTCGGCATCGCCTCGATCGTGCGGCGTGCTGGTGGCGAGCCGGTGTTCTTCGGCATTGCGAAAGACGATCGCGCGGAGCTTAGCCGCCGTTTCAACGATGCTGCAGACTGCGACGTGACCGTTGCGATTGGTGGCGCTTCTGTCGGCGATCATGATCTGGTTGGGCCGGTGCTCCAGGATTTAGGGATGAGCCTGGATTTCTGGAAGATCGCGATGCGGCCCGGAAAACCGTTGATGTATGGCCGGCTGGGTGCTCGACACATGCTCGGGCTGCCCGGCAACCCGGTCTCGTCGATGATATGCGCGCGCATATTTTTGGTGCCGCTGATCCAGGCTTTACTCGGGCTGACAGCTACATCTGACCAGACGCGCAGTGCGATTGCGGGACGCGCGATGACGGCCAACGGGCCTCGCGAACATTATATGCGGGCGACCCTGAGCACGGGGGCAGACGGCAATCTTGTTGCCACACCCGTTCGGTCACAAGACAGTTCACTGCTGTCACCATTGGCTGAAGCAGACGCATTGATCGTTCGCTCGCCCCGAGACCCGGCCAAAGCCGAAGGCGATACCATTCAGATTGTGCCGATGGATTTTTAAAAGCAAAACGGGCGGTGCTATGCACCGCCCGGAATAATTTAATCGCATCTCACAACGAAGTTTGCTCGACAACCAGCAATCACAGCATCGCGAGCTTGGTGCCGATGTCGCGGAAGGTTGTTTTCACACGTCGCACGGTGCCGGTGACGGAACGCATGACGACCGTTTCTGTTTCAGCAAAATCGCCGCGGAAATGGACACCCTTGAGCAGGGAACCATCGGTGACACCGGTCGCGGAAAAAATCACATCGCCACTGGCCATCTCATCGACGGTGTATTTCTTGTTGACGTCAGCGCCCATTTTTGTGGCGCGTTCACGCTCTGCGTCGTTGGCTGGCAGCAGCCGGCCCTGCATCTGCCCGCCTGTGCAACGCAATGCAGCAGCAGCAAGAACGCCTTCCGGTGCGCCGCCTGAGCCAAGATAAATATCAACGTTGGTTTGATCAGGGTCGGTCGTCCAGATAACGCCAGCGATATCACCATCAGAGATCAACTGCACGGATGCACCGGCATCACGCACCGCCTGGATAATCTCGGCATGACGCGGACGATCAAGAATGCACGCAGTGACCTCGTTGATCGGCTTGCCGCGTCCCTTGGCAACCGCTTCTAGGTTTTCTTTGACCGACCGGTCAAGATCGACGACGCCCTCAGGCAGTCCGGGGCCGACAGCGATCTTATCCATGTACATGTCAGGTGCGTGCAGCAGTCCACCGCGCTCAGATATGGCCAGGACGGCGAGTGCATTCGGCATCGCTTTGGCACACAAGGTTGTACCCTCAAGCGGGTCAACGGCGATATCAACCGCTGGTCCTTCGCCAGTGCCGAGCTCTTCGCCAATGTAAAGCATCGGCGCCTCGTCCATCTCGCCTTCGCCGATCACCACTTTGCCTTGGATGTTGATCCGACTGAGCTCACTGCGCATCGCATCGGTTGCTGCACCATCAGCAGCCTTAACATCGCCACGGCCGTTCCATTTTGCACATGCAATGGCAGCGGCCTCCGTTACACGGCCAACCTCCATCACGAGCATGCGGCCCAAGCCCTTATCTTGATCGCTCATCGTAATTTCCCTGCTCTATTGATTTCGGGGACGAACAATCCGCTCGTCATCAACTGCATATCCAAGCAAACGTCATGCCAAAACAATAGGCATTAACTTAAAGTTCCTCGATACGGATAACTTGCGGCTTGTCCGCGATCTTTCCGTCAGCTTCAATTGCGGCCAGAGCATCGCGGATCGCCTGCTCATTGGTTTTATGCGTGATCAAGATGACACTGGCCAGCTCACCCGGTTCCGGCAGCCCGTCTGATCCCGGCAGGCCGGCTTTCGAGCGCCGTTGGACAATACTTTCAAGTGACACGTTCTGCTCACCCATCCGGGTTGCAATCGCCGCCATCGCGCCCGGTTTGTCATAGACCGACAGGCGCAGATAATAGGCGCCCTGATGCTTGCGCAGCTGTGCCCGCTTATAAGGCGCGAGCTTGGCAGCCGGTGTCACGAATGGCGCGAAGACCGCACCGCGCGCAACCTCGGCAATATCCGCTGCCACAGCCGATGCGGTTGCACCACCACCAGCGCCCGGGCCAACCAAAAGGATGTCGCCAACAAAGTCGCCATCGATCGCAACGCCATTGGTCACGCCCGAAACCTGCGCAATGGCAGAACCTTTGGCAACCATGGCTGGATGGACCCGCTGCTCGATGCCGCTGTCAGTTTTCATCGAGACGCCCAGCAATTTGATGCGGTAGCCAAGATCGTCAGCCGCCTCGATGTCGGCCGGCGTAATGCGTTCGATGCCTTCGACATGGATCTGCTCAAACGTCGCGCCTTCACTGCCAAACGCCAAAGACGTGAGCAACGACAACTTGTGGGCCGTATCAAATCCGCCAACATCAAACGTCGGATCGGCCTCAGCATAGCCAAGCGCCTGCGCGTCTTTCAATACGTCTTCGAAAGCAAGGCCCTCTTCTTGCATCCGCGTCAGGATGTAGTTGCAGGTGCCATTGAGAATGCCGTAGACGCGGGTGATCGAGTTACCAATCAGCGACTCGCGCATCGCCTTAATCACGGGAATGCCGCCAGCCACAGCTGCTTCAAACGCCAGGGCAACACCTGCCTCTTCGGCAAAGCCCGCAAGCTCAACGCCATGGTCGGCCAGAAGAGCCTTGTTCGCGGTGACAACAGGTTTGCCAGCTTTGAGTGCCGCCGTAACGGCCTCGCGCGCCGCGCCCTCAGAACCGCCAATCAACTCAACGAACACATCTGTCTCAGGTGCCGTTGCAAGCGCCACGGGATCGCTGTGCCAAATAACGTCCGCACCGAGCGCAATGCCACGGTCTTTCGATTTGTCTCGTGCACTGACGCCGGAGATTGCAAATTTACAGCCGCTGCCAAGCGTCATGCGCTCCGCATTTGCCGTCAGCAATTCGACCAGGCCACAGCCAACTGTGCCAAGTCCCGCAATCCCAAGTCTGACCGTCTTACCCATATCACTTATCCCGCAAAATTCTTGGCTATCGGCACGACGTTGTGCAGTGCATCTGAATCTTCTGACAGAAACCGCCGAATGTTTCGGGCGGCCTGCCGTATCCTGTGTTCGTTCTCGACAAGCGCGATGCGCACAAAACCTTCGCCATGCTCTCCGAAGCCAACGCCTGGTGACACGGCCACATCGGCTCTCTCAATGAGTAGTTTGGAAAACCCGATCGATCCGAGTTGCTTGAACTTTTCCGGCACCGGCACCCAGGCAAACATTGTCGCTGGCGGCGGTGGCACATCCCAACCAGCGCGCCCGAAACTATCGACCAACGTGTCACGACGTGCCTTGTAGATCTGGCGAACCTCATCAACACAATCCTGTGGTCCATTTAGCGCCGCAGCGGCTGCGACTTGCACCGGCGTAAAAGCACCATAATCCAAGTACGATTTCACACGTGCGAGCGCGGAGATCAGGCGTTCATTGCCAACTGCAAACCCCATCCGCCAGCCTGGCATCGAATAGGTTTTCGACAGAGAAGTGAATTCAACCGCGATATCCATGGCGCCCGGAATTTCAAGCACGGATGGTGGAGGATTGCCGTCAAAATAGATTTCCGAATAGGCCAGGTCTGAAAGAATGATCAGCCCTTCTTGTTTCGCCAGCTGCACCGCTTCGGCATAAAAATCCCGGGTCGCCGTCATCGCGGTCGGATTGGATGGATAGCTCAGTACCATTGCGATCGGCTTTGGTACGGTGTGTTTACAGGCGCGCGATACGGCCGCCAGAAACTCATCGCCACTGCTTGCCGGCAAGTGCCGTACAGATGCACCCGAAATCAGAAAACCAAACTCGTGGATCGGATAGGTCGGATTTGGTGTCAGCACGACATCGCCCGGCGCGGCAATCGCCTGCGCCATATTGGCAAAGCCCTCTTTCGAGCCAAGCGTTGCGACAACCTGGGTTTCCGGGTCGAGCTTAACACCAAAACGCCGCGCATAATATGCCGCCTGCGCCCGCCGTAGCCCTGGAATGCCCTTGGATGCCGAATAACGATGCACGCGTGGCTTGTTGACCGTTTCCACCAGCTTGTCGACGATATGCTGCGGCGTCTGCATATCCGGATTGCCCATGCCAAGATCGATAATATCTGCACCACCCGCGCGCGCCGACGCCTTCAACGCGTTGACTTCGGCAAAAACGTAGGGTGGCAGCCGCTTGATGCGGTGAAAATCTTCGATCACGGTATCCTCGCTCAGCCTCAACGAGGCCTCATCGTCCTTTTTTGCAAGCAAACACGTTCGTGTTGGTGTGTTTACACGTGTCGCAATGCCATGCCCACCGCGTCGGCGCAATTGTTGTCTGACATCAATTACAAGAGCGGGCGCCTTGACATACCCTCTATTGCGCAACCGGTTCCGGGGGAAGATCGGTATGAAATTAGTCACATTTCAAATTCCTGCCCCATAGGGCGGCAGAATAAGTTGCGCTGTGTTTTGCTATACGCCCGGCGAACAGCTACAATTTGACCGTTGAGAGAGATCTTCGAGTGGATACTCCGCGTGCTAAAGAATCACTGATAGCCACTATTTTCGCGCAACCAATCCATAACCGTTCAGCAGTTTTGCTCGACGGCCCGTACAGCAAGCCCAAGCAATACCTCAAAGCCCAGAGTGTTCTCCCCCATGACCGATAAAGTCAAAAAGCCCGGCAAAGTACAAAGTACCGACAAGGGCAAGCCCGCCCCCGAGCAACCCAACCCGGAGAAACCCAACCGAGGGAAACCAAGCTTGGCAGATCCTGCAGCCTACCAGATCTCCGACCCGCAGGAATTCACTCAGAATATGCTCCGCCTCCTCGAAGAGTCGGCCAAGGCGATGAATTCGATGATGTCCCATAGCCCTGATCAGAAGGGGCCGATGTCGTCAGGGAACGAATTGGCCGCCGCTTCACGAACCATGACCGACATCGCCCAGCGCTGGATGAAAGATCCAGCCAAATTGGTCGAAGCACAAACGGATTTGATCCAGGACTATGTCGACCTATGGGCCAACATGACGCGCCGCATGATGGGTGAAGAAGTTGAGCCGCTTGCCAAACCGGCCAAGGGCGACAACCGCTTCAAGGACCCGGAATGGAGCGACAACCCGTACTTCGATTTCTGCAAACAATTCTACCTGCTCTCGACCAATTGGGCAGAAGCACTGCTTGAACAAACCGAAGGCCTGGATGAGCGCGAGCGCCACAAAGCCCGCTTCCACCTCAACCAGATCGCAAGTGCCTGCTCGCCGACAAACTTCCCCGGCACCAACCCCGAGGTGCTGCGCGAAACACTTGCAACCAATGCCCGTAATTTGGTCGAAGGGCTCGAAAACCTTGTCAAAGACATGGAGAGCTCGGACGATCTTCTCAAAATCTCGCAGACGGATCTGGCGGCCTTTGAGGTTGGCGGCAATCTTGCGACGGCGCCGGGCAAAGTCATCTACCAAAATGACATCATGCAGCTCATTCAGTACACGCCGACCACGGGCAAGGTGCACAACACGCCGCTGCTGATCGTGCCGCCGTGGATCAATAAGTTCTACATTCTCGATCTAACAGAGCGGAAATCCTTCATCCGCTACGTCGTCAGCCAGGGCTTCACGGTGTTCATCATCTCGTGGGTCAACCCTGATGAGCGTCACGCTGAAAAATCTTTCGCTGACTACATGAAGGACGGCATCCTGACCGCAGCCGACGTGATCAAAAAGGAAACCGGCACGGCGCAATGCAATGTCGTTGGCTACTGCGTTGCGGGCACCCTGCTCTCGGCAACACTCGCCTACCTTGCTGACCAAAACAAAAAGCCCTTCAAGTCAGCCACTTTCCTGACAACCCAGACAGACTTCTCGAACGCCGGCGACCTGACGCTGCTGATCGGCAACGAACAGCTCCAAGCGATCGAGGCCATCATGGCCGAAAAAGGCTATCTGGATGGCTCACGCATGGCCAATGTGTTCAACATGCTGCGCCCGCGCGATCTGATCTGGCCGTACATCGTCAACAACTACATGCTTGGTAAGAAGCCAATGCCGTTCGATCTGCTCTATTGGAACCAGGATTCGACGCGCATGCCGGCTGCCAATCATAATTTCTATCTTTCACAATTTTACGGAAACAATGCACTTGCTGAAGGCAAGTTGACGCTCGATGGCGTGACGCTCGATTTGTCCAAGGTGAAACTCCCAGTCTATGAGCTGGCAGCGCGCGAAGATCACATCGCACCAGCCGCCTCCGTTTATCGCGGCTCGCAATTGCTTGGCGGCCCGGTTGAGTTTGTGCTTGCAGGCTCAGGCCACATCGCCGGCGTCATCAATCCGCCCAACCCTGAAAAACCAAAGTATCAATACTGGACCAGCGATCTAGTAGATGGCGACATCGACCAATGGTTGCAAAACGCCACCGAAACAGCAGGTTCCTGGTGGCCACATTGGAGCAAGTGGCTCGCCAGCAAGTCGGGCAAAAAAGTTGATCCACGCACACCTGGCGAAAATTTCGAACCGATTGAGGACGCTCCCGGCTCCTACGTCAGAGTACAGCAATAGAAACGAAAAAAGGCACCTCAAACAGGCGCCTTTTTATTTCAATCTATCAACGGATCGCAGCGTTATCGTCTATCGCCAGGATAAACCATGCGGCGCGATTGATAATAACGGTTCACACGTCGCTGATGCTGTGCCATCCGGCGGCGGTCATAGGTATTCAATGAATGACGACTAGCCCTTGGAGCCGCGAAACTGTTGCGTCGTGGAGCGGTCCTGATCTTACGAACAGAAGTGCGCGAAGCCGTCCGGGTGGTTTTAGCACGTCCGGTCACGATGATACGCGTGCGCTTATAGCCGTGCCGGTGGACCAGTTGATAGAATTTGCGCGCGTTAGCAGTACGCAAGCGAATGCAGCCATGTGATGCCGCGCCGCCGAGCCGGCTCGTGTAGCCTGTACCGTGCGTGGCGATACCACCGTTAAAGAAAACCGAGTACGGCATCGGTGAATTATTGTACTTACGCGAGTAATGCATCTTGGATGACCACTGCGGGCGAAACCGGCCTGGTGGCGTTGCATGGCCTCGCTTGCCGGACGAAATTTTCCAGCTACCGACGACCCGGCCATTTGATGTGACCTGCATGCGCTGACGATTGAGGTCAATTCTAGCAACCAAACTTGGCGCGACAGCTCTCGCTTTAACACGTGCTGGTGGCGTGGCCAGCGCTGTTTTCGTGACCGGCGCCTCTACAGTCACAGACTGTGCAACGCTCTTCGCCGAAGCAACCTTGATCGACCCGACAGTTTTCTTCGTCTCCGCATCTGCTGCAACCGCCCCACCGGCGCCACAAACCGCCAATGCAAGTCCAACCCCCACTGCAAACCGCATACTCTCAACTCCCTCCAACAAACACAGCTAAACAACCTGCTGCAAAGGTATCCGGGAGGGCCTGCTATCCGTTTAAATGTTCCTCAACAAATTGAGAACAATTGATCATATTGAAACGCGACAACGCCCAATCAACCTTGGCACGGCACTTTGAGCACCGTCTCAAGGCATTAAATTTTGGCGGTTCAGGTACATATTTTTTAGTAGTGCACAGAGATCCGAGTGCGCTTGGCCCCATGGCGACGAACCAGGGAAAACAACCGAGCTGCATTGCGACGGCTCAACCGCACACAACCATGCGAAGCACGCCGGCCAAGCGCTCGTGATTGATTGGTGCCATGTATCGCATAACCACCACGAAAGAAGATGGAATGGGGCATCGGCGCACCGTTGTATTTGCGCGAGTACCAAGAGCGCTCAAGGCGCTGTGGTCGGTACGATCCGGTTGGCGTTCGCCATATTTGCCGCGCCCGGTCGACACAAGCCAAGTATGGCGCAAGGCACCATTGACATAGACGTGCATCCGCTGCGATCCGATATCGACACTCACCTTTATGGTTGCAAAGGCCTGGGTTGTCGCCAGCATGGCCGCAACAAACACCAAATTACGCATTAATTGATCACTCCCAAAAACTCAGGTCGCACAGGTCAGCCAACAAGCGAATTGAAACCGCGCGGACCATTAATTAAGCGCTCGAACTCAGCGCCTTGATCAATCCAACATAGTTAACGGGCTCGTGACAATGCAACCGCCGACCGAGACGATCGTCCGCAATAAGATCAAATTGACGAATGAGTGCGGCTTTCATGCCGCTATCTGGCCGGCTCTAGTTTCCGAGCAGCAAATCAAACAAGGTCTTCGGTTTCCGTCGTCTGCGCGAAGAACGGCTCCTGGAGCGACGCCGACTTGCGCGCTGACGCCGTGCTGTCCCCTGCTGAGCCCATGGAGCCCAAGCCGGCCCCGCGCCACTCTCTGTTTGTCGTCCACTTGACCGCCGCCTCGCCTGGCTCGCAACCCGACCGTTCGACGACAGAATATATTCCTGTGTGAGGCCATCGATTGCAGCCACAATCAATCGACCGCTGCCCCAAGACCATTTTGACTGCCGCGCACCTTGGCGATGCGGTTCAATGCCCCGCAACTTACTGTTACGCGTGTCGATGATTGCGATGAACTCATTGTCGCTTGGCTGACCGTCAATCTCAATTTTGCCAGCCGAGAAGCGCAGCAATCCAATGTGACTGAATTCACCTTCCTGAATGCGCCAATCCAAAATTCTTGGCGCACCTTCGCCGGCAACTTCAAGCGGCACGCGCATCGACCCCAGTTCCTCGTTGACGGCAAAGAACTGCGTACGGGCACCAAACACCCGCCACGCGTCAACACTCAATGCCGGCAATTCTTCTGTGTCGTCTTCAACGTTCTCGCCAAGCCGTTTCAGACCATAGATCGCATTCTGCATCTGGGGCTCGATGGCCAGCGCTTTGCGATAGGCATCGGCTGCGTCTTCCTGGCGCGACATCGCCTCATCAATCTCACCTTTGGCCCACAGAACGTTGGCGTTGTTTTTATCAAGCACCAACGCTTTGCTAACCTCCTGGGCGCCAAGCTCCGGCTGCCCGAGCTTTTTGTACATCAGAGCCCGATAGGCATAGCCCAGCGCAACCCGAGGGTTTAACTCGATGGCCCTGGCCAGGTCTTGCTCGGCCTGATCGAATTGCTCTAACAAAATGCCAGCATGCCCACGCTCCAGATAGGCCTCCGAAAGATTTGGCACCAGCTCGATAGCCTTGCTGAAATCGCGTGTGGCTGACGCTGGATCTTTGCCGCGCATATAAGCTTTTCCGCGCAACAGGAAGTATTCGGCATTCACCGGATCAAACGCGATGGCCCGACTGAGATCAGCAGCGGCTGCACCAAATTCATCGAGCGCGAGATAGGCGTCCGCGCGTTGCCGATAGCCAAGCGAAAAGCGGGCATCGGTCGCGATCGCCCGTGTCAGATCGCGCAACGCCGCGCGCGGGCGCTGGATCGCGATGTAGGCTCCAGCACGCCCTGCGAGCGGCTCCACAATCGCCGGCGTCAGGCGGATAGCAGTCGTATAAGACTCGATCGCATCATCGAATTGATTGAGCTTTGAGAGAGCCCCGGCACGGTTCGAGTACGCCGCCGCATAACCGGGTGCCAATCGCAGCGCGCGATTGAAATCCTTCAAAGCCTCAGCGTATGCACCAATTTTGACGAGCAGCGAGCCCCGATTGTTGTACACAACGGGAAACTCGGGGAAGAGCTTAATAGCCTGATTGAAATCAGCGACCGCGTCAGCAATGCGCCCAGTCCGCTCTCGCACAACGCCTCGGTCGGTCAAAATGCTTGCGCGCCGTTCATTGCCAAGGGCTCCATCCGCGAGCGCCCCATCATAGAGGCGCAGCGCTTCCGCCATCTGCCCCTGACGAAAAGCAACAGCCGCTTGCTGGGCTTTAACGTCTCCTTCCCGTGCGCCTTGTGCAGCAGCCGGCGACACGGCGACAAAGCACATCAGACAGGCAATAGAGACTATAAAAATTCGCTTCACAGCAACTATAGCTCCTCAGACCTCAGGCACTATATCACGGAGCCCACGGCGCTCGAATTCTAGACAAGATCGGCAATCGCTTTGCCAAGCTCGGCACAGTTTGCCTTACCGCCCATATCCGCCGTCAATACGTCCTTCTCCAAGATAACTTTCTCAATCGCCGTCACAATCGCCTGCGCGGCTTCTGGATGCCCGAGATGATCCAGCATCATCGCCCCTGACCAAATCTGGCCAATCGGGTTCGAGATACCTTTGCCCGCGATATCCGGCGCGCTGCCATGCACAGGCTCGAACATTGAAGGATAATCCTTCTCAGGATTGATGTTTGCACCAGGGGCAATCGCAATCGTGCCCGTCGTTGCCGGCCCAAGATCGGAAAGAATATCGCCAAACAAATTGGACCCGACGATCACGTCAAACCAATCCGGATTGCGAACCAGATGCGCGGTTAGAATGTCGATATGATATTGCTCGGTCGAAATGTCAGGATACTCGCTAGAGATATCCGCAAAGCGCTCATCCCAGTATGGCATCGAGATCGAAATACCATTCGACTTGGTCGCCGACGTCACGGATTTTCTGCCGTCCGATTTGGCCAACTCAAAGGCGTAGCGCATCACCCGGTCACAGCCCTTGCGCGTAAACACCGACTGCTGAATTGCTGCCTCAAGCTCAGTGCCCTCGAACATGCGACCGCCAATTGACGAATACTCGCCCTCATTGTTTTCGCGTACGATCCAATAATCGATGTCGCCAGGCTTACGGCCCGCCAGAGGCGAATCGAGACCTTCGAACAACCGCACGGGGCGCAAATTGATGTACTGCTGGAAATCCCGTCGGATCGGAATCAAAAGTCCCCACAATGAGACGTGATCCGGCACTCCCGGAAAACCAACGGCACCGAGATAAATCGCATCACTGTCTCGGATTTGATCGAGGCCATCCTCGGGCATCATCGCGCCGGTCTTATGGAACCGCTCGCAACTCCAATCATACGTCGTAAATTCGTAGGCAAGGTCGAACTTCCGGCCAACAGCTTCGAGCACCCGGATCCCCTCCGGCACCACTTCGTGGCCAATGCCATCACCTGGAATTACCGCAATCCGCATCTTGTTTGATTTCTTCGCAGCCTCAGCCATACGTCAAACGCTCCCTCAGTATTCGGACCTTGATCAGCCGATCAGCTCTTGTCGGCTCATTCTGTTTCGCAAACAGTCTTACGGCGATTGCAGCACGACCGGCAAGAGCATCCTCTCATTGCAAATCCACACCCATTGCAATTCCGCACCAAGGCTGCCCTCAGACATGCGCCGCACAAATATTAGACGAAATGCACAAATTTTAAGCATGTGCGGCCCGTCGTTTCTCCCTATATTACGACCACTGCGCACTATACGCGTGAAATAACAGCATGTTAGTTGGCAAACGGTGCATCAAACGCAACGCCAATGTCTGCTGACAGATGTCCAAATTGCCAAACCA
Organism: uncultured Hyphomicrobiaceae bacterium; assembly: GCA_905480435.1. Taxonomy (GTDB): domain Bacteria; phylum Pseudomonadota; class Alphaproteobacteria; order Rhizobiales; family Hyphomicrobiaceae; genus CAJQQK01. Next base: position 16,721 of record CAJQQK010000107.1, read on the forward strand.
ACACCGCGATGAATCAATGAAGGTATGGAGGCCCACCCGATGAAAAAGATCGAGGCAATTATCAAGCCGTTCAAACTTGATGAAGTCAAAGAAGCACTGCAGGAGATCGGCCTCCAAGGCATCACGGTCATCGAGGCAAAGGGATTTGGCCGCCAAAAGGGCCATACCGAGCTTTATCGTGGCGCCGAATATGTCGTCGACTTTCTCCCAAAAGTGAAGGTCGAGGTCGTGATTGACGATGAATCACTCGACAAAGCCGTCGAGGCTATACAGAACGCTGCAAAAACCGGTCGCATTGGGGATGGAAAAATTTTCATCTCGACAATCGACGAAGCCATTCGTATTCGAACGGGTGAAACAGGCGCCGAAGCCGTTTGATCGCTGCGTCACGTATCAATTACAGACGAAGACGAAATGACAGATCTGCAAAAGCTGCACGCAACAGCGCGACATCGCCATGTCATGCAGCCAATAACTCTCGACAAACTAATGGACAGGTTCAAGGGGAATAGTAATGGGCACACCGGCTGATATCGTAAAAGCGATCAAAGAAAAGGACGTCAAATTCGTCGACTTCCGCTTCACCGACACGCGCGGAAAAATGCAACACGTAACCGCAGACGCAGGTTGCGTGGATGAAGAGCTGCTCTCAGAAGGCTATGCTTTTGACGGCTCGTCAATCGCCGGCTGGAAAGGCATTGAAGCGTCCGACATGTTGCTGATGGTTGATCCAGACAGCATCCACATCGACCCGTTCTTCGCGCAGACAACGCTTGCCGTTTTCTGTGATGTCGTTGATCCGTCAACCGGCGAAATGTACGAGCGCGACCCACGCGGCATTGCCAAAAAAGCCGAAGCCTACATGAAGAGCACCGGCATAGCCGACACAGCCTTCTTTGGCCCGGAAGCCGAATTCTTCATCTTCGACGACGTGAAATTCATCTCGGATCCATACCACACGGCTTTCAAGGTTGATTCATCCGAGCTTCCGTCGAACTCCAACACCGACTTCGAAATGGGCAACCTTGGCCACCGCCCCCGCGCAAAAGGCGGCTACTTCCCCGTACCGCCAATTGATAGCTGTCAGGACATCCGTTCTGAGATGCTCTCAGTGATGGCGGAAATGGGTGTGTCGGTCGAAAAGCATCACCACGAAGTGGCATCAGCCCAGCACGAGCTCGGTATCAAGTTCCAAGAGCTGACCATGATGGCAGACCATCAGCAGATCTATAAATACGCCATTCATAATGTCGCTCAAGCCTATGGCAAATCCGCGACATTCATGCCGAAACCTATATTCGGCGACAATGGCTCGGGCATGCACGTCCACCAGTCGCTGTGGAAAGGTGGCGAGCCTATGTTCGCTGGCAACCAGTACGCGGACCTGTCAGAAACCTGCCTGTTCTACATCGGTGGTATCCTGAAGCACGCAAAGTCGCTCAATGCTTTCACGAACCCATCGACCAACTCATTTAAGCGTTTGGTACCAGGCTACGAAGCACCGGTTCTGCTTGCATATTCTGCCCGCAACCGTTCCGCCTCCTGCCGCATCCCGCACACCACTTCGCCGAAAGCGAAGCGCATGGAGATTCGCTTCCCCGATCCAACAGCCAATCCATACCTCGCCTTTACCGCGATGCTGATGGCCGGCCTCGATGGCATCCAGAACAAAATCCATCCAGGCGAGCCAATGGATAAGAACCTCTATGATCTGCCGCCAGCTGAACTAGCCGATATCCCAACCGTTTGCCGATCCCTGCGTGAGGCCCTTGAAAGCCTGGCGGAAGACCGTGCTTACTTGAAAGCTGGTGACGTGTTCACCGACGACATGCTTGATGCTTACATCGAACTGAAGATGGAAGAAGTAGAGCGCTTCGAGATGACACCGCACCCGGTTGAGTACGATATGTACTACTCAGTCTAATCCCGACTAAGCGGCGGGAAAGCCCCAACTAAAAAGCGGCCCTCGAAATTGAATTTCGAGGGCCGCTTTTTAGTATATAATTGGATGGCCAGCAGATCTGGCTCAATTGGTCACGAGACGAGCGTCAACAATGTAACACTTTCACGTATGACTACAGCGTGTCGCATTTCAAAGGATTCAAAATGCGCCTTAAAACGCCCACTCTTCGGGCAATTTAAGGCTCTTATTAAACGCAACGTGCTTTAGCGCCGTACTTTTACTTCAGTACCCCACATGCCGTGCTTTTCGACCAGACTGTAGAATTTCTTGGCATTGCCAATGCTGAGCCGAATGCACCCATGAGACGCTGTCCGACCAAGCTTGCTAGATTGATACGTTCCGTGAATGGCTGTGCCATCTTGCCCGATCCAGACCAAGTATGGCAGGCTCATTTTCCATTTTGATGAATAGAATTTTTTCCGCTGAGCAAATGGTGTGTACGAACCAGGTCGCGTTCTCCATCCCTGCTTACCTGTCGAAACTCGCCAGGAGTACTTTCGTTTCCCATCAACCGAAACATACATCCGCTGTTTTGACAGATCGACCGTCGCCTGCAACGACGCCGCATTTGCTGGAATTGCATAAGCGACCGCGACAAACGCACATAAGGCTGTGCATAACCAACTGCCCGTGAATATTCTCATGAAACGGCAACCCTCATTGTCCATGAATTTACGTCTCTAAAACCACCAACCTCTAACGCAATCATAGCGTAAGTGGCTGTTCTGCATAGTAATGCACTGCCAAGGCACAGCATGTTCAGAAGTTGGCGTGATCTTGATGTCACTAAACTCGACATCGAGAAAAGCTACTCTCTTTGAGCTCGGGAGTTCAATGGCAGAACTGGTTAATTCTTCGTGAAGTCACATGTTGCCGATTAGTCTCATTCGAAAAGTGAAACTTTGTTGAAAAGCAAGCAGCATCTTGCCAAAAGCGGCCTGAGCAGGCTTTCTATGATTGTGCTATCGGTAATTCGAAATTCAACGGGAGCTTTTAATATGTCTAAATACCTCGTAATCGCCGTCATCGCCACTGCTGTTGCTGTCAGCGCTTGCCGTCGTGAAATGCCACACCCAAATGGCCTTGGCGCTCAAGATATTGCTGCGACACAAGCTGTTAAGTAATTTACACTCCTCTATGTTTGACTGTCGCTGCGGTTAGCCAATTGCCGCCGATAGATCTTTGAGGATCGAATTACAACTACAAGTCCTGAAGCCACTCTAATTATTCGGCTGCAGGCACTCTCTTTTTTCTCTCTCTCAACCCCGTGCAGCTTGCTGTGCGGGGTTGTTGATTCCAGCGATCCAGTAAGCGCCCGCAAGCGACTTGGAGCGACCAACGGGATTGATTTCGGCCTTGTTTCGGATGCACTACAGTATGTCGCGTTTCAACGGGTTCACAATGCGCCCTAAAACGCCCAGTCTTCGGGCGATTTAAGGCTCCTATTGAAGGCGACGTGGTTTAATATCCAGCAAAACCCGAGCAGGAGCATATGCATGAGCGACGCGACCAATGAACTGCTGACCCACTGGTATCTGATCCGAGACCTTCCGGATTTCTCAGCCCTGCGTCCAGAGCATTTCCCGCCGGCATTCGAACTTGCCATGCGCGCTCATCTCGAAGAGATCGATGCGGTGACGTCCAATCCAGAAAACCCATCATTCGCCAACACGATCGAGGCGCTGGAAAGAGCAGGTCTCCGGTTATCAAGAACGAGCGCCGCTTTCTGGAACATTGCGAGCGCCGACACCAACCCCGATATCCAGGCATTGGAGCGTGAGCTCGCCCCGAAAATGTCGGCGCACGCGACCAAGGTTACGTCCAATCAAGCGCTATTCGAGCGCTTATCAGCCATTTGGGACATGCGCTACCAACTCTCACTGAGCGACGAGCAAGCTCGCGTTCTCAAACGCACATACGACGGCTTCGAACGGGCCGGCGCCCGGCTTAAAGGTACTGAACGCGAGCGCCTCGGTGTCATCAAACAACGCCTCGCCGAACTCGGTACGTCCTTCGGCCAAAACGTTCTCGCCGATGAAGCATCGTTCATGCTCGAAATTCACGATGACGCGGATCTGGCCGGCTTACCAGAGTCACTGCGCCAAGCCATGGCGTCAGCTGCCAGCGAACGCGACACCGATGCACCATACGTCGTGACACTATCGCGCTCATTGATCGATCCTTTTTTAACGTTCTCAACCCGCCGCGAACTCCGAGAAAAAGCTTTCCAGGGCTGGACATTACGCGGCCAGAATGGCGATGCGTCGGACAATCGCTCCATCATTGCTGAAACGCTGGCGCTGCGTCATGAACTTGCAAATCTGCTCGACTTTGCCACCTACGCCGATTTCAAGCTGGATAACACCATGGCAAAGACCCAGGCCGAGGTGAAATCTCTATTGGAAACCGTCTGGCCACATGCCAAAAGGCAGGCGGCAATCGAACGCGATATGCTTGCAGATGCCGCCAAAGCCGCCGGCACCAACCTCAAGTTAGAGCCATGGGATTGGCGCTACTGGGCGGAACGGGTCCGGCAGAGCAACTACGATCTCGACGAAAACGAAGTCAAACAGTACCTCGCTCTCGATAACGTCATCGCGGCCGCATTTGATGTCGCGAACCGACTGTTCGGTCTCTCGTTCAACGAGTGCCCCGACATTAAGACGTATCACGAGGACGTCCGCGCCTTCGACGTCACGGATCGCTCCGGCCAACCCGTCGGCCTTTTTCTCGCAGATTACTACGCCCGACCATCAAAACGTTCCGGTGCCTGGATGACAGGCTTCCGTTCGCAAGAGCGTCTACGCGCTGAGACACGCCCGATCATTCTCAACGTTATGAATTTCGCCAAACCCAAACCGGGCACCCCGGCATTGTTGTCGTTCGATGATGCCCGCACACTGTTTCATGAATTCGGCCACGGCCTGCATGGCCTGCTTTCCGATGTGACCTACCCATCATTGTCAGGCACCAACGTTGAGCGCGATTTCGTAGAGCTTCCGTCTCAACTCTATGAACATTGGCTTGAACAACCCGAGCTTTTGCGGCGCTTTGCCATACATCACGAAACAGGTGCCCCAATACCCGATGCTTTGATCGAAAAAATCGAAGCAGCCGGCACCTTCAATCAGGGGTTTGCAACCGTCGAATATCTCGCGTCAGCCCTCGTTGACATGGCCTATCATGGTCCTGAGTATCAAATAGGTCGTGACCCAATTGAGTTTGAGGCCGAAACACTTGCTAACCTCGGGCTGCCCGCCGAGATCACGATGCGCCATCGCTCGCCGCATTTCCTGCATATATTTGCTGGCGACGGCTATTCAGCTGGTTATTACAGCTACATGTGGTCTGAAGTCCTAGACGCCGACGTCTTCGCAGCATTTCAGGAAACAGGTGATATCTTCGATTCCAGTACGGCAGAAAAGCTGTTGCGCCATATCTATTCAGCAGGCGGTAAGAAGACTGGCAGCGAGGCCTACAAAAGTTTCCGTGGAAAATTACCAACCGTTGACGGATTGTTGAAGCAGCGCGGGCTCATTGAAGCTGGTGTTGCGTAAGCTCAAAAATAGAAAAGTATGGCAACGCATGCGCTGCCGAGCGCGATGAACTTATAAAATTCCATCTTGGAAACAAGGAAGTGATGCATTTGCTTAGGCAGCGCGGCCCATGGCACGCTGCCGATTTGCCAGAGCATCATGCCGACGACAAGTCCGGCACCGTAGGAAAAAATATCAATGCTATTCGCGGTGACACCATTGCCGGTCGCAAAACGTGCCTCTTCGGCGATCGGCCAAGTGTTAAAAGCGAGCCCGAGCGCCAACCCGAACATCAATAAAACCAGACCTCTGACCAACCAGGACATTGCAATCTCTCATCGCGTCGCCCGAAAATTCAAACAAAGCAGACCGCCGCCGGCGACCACGTTCGCCGCGAAACAAAATAGAACAAAGCCCAGCATAACGAAAAACTGCAGAGTGGGCTCGATCGGTCAGCGCGACAGCGATCTGCTTCTTCATCAACCTAGCCCGATATGGCAAATGATCCGTTAAGGCCAACACGTTTTTGCATCAAAATGAATGGCCGTCAGCTTTCAGGCCTTCAGTTCACTCCGACACTGGCAAGCACTTCAGGCAGCACTTGCTCCAAAAGCACCATATCCTCAGGCAGGCCCGCGCCGATGCGGACACAGCGATCGAGCGGCGCCACACCCGGCATCCGCACGAAAATATCACGTTCCAAAAGCCCCTGTAGAATTGCCCGCGCATAATCACCGTCGCGCCCGCAATCAACCGTTACGAAGTTCGTCGCTGACGTCAGCGGCCGCAAGCCATTAGCTTTGGAAATTCTAACGATCGCATCTCGAGCCTCAGCGATGCGCCGCACGGTCTCGGACAGGTAGGCTTGATCCTGAATAGCGGCAACCGCACCAACTTGCGCGATGCGGTTGATTCCGTAGTGATTGCGGACCTTTTCAAATTGCCGGATCACAGCCGCTTCACCGATGCAGTAGCCGATCCGCGCACCAGCCATGCCGTAAACTTTCGAAAACGTACGAAACCGCAGAACCATCGGATTGTTCGTATCGATGGGCGGTGCGGTACCAGCTGGCGCAGTATCGATGTAAGCCTCATCAAGCGCCAACATCGTGCCGTCAGGTAGCTGAGCAATCAGTTCTTCAATCGCATCACTCGACCACCACGACCCCATGGGATTGTCAGGATTGGTCAGATAAAGAATGCGCGCCTTTTGTGCGGCGGCTGTCGACAACAGAGCATCAATATCTTCTTTGTCATCACGAAATGGCACCTTAAAGAGCTGCCCACCACATGCCGCAACATGAAAATTAAATGTCGGATACGCCCCATCCGACGTCACGACCGCATCGCCGGGATTGACGAACAAACGGTTGGCCAGACCAAGCCCACCATCAATGCCCTCGATGATAACGACATTTTCCGGTGAAACGTCATGGAATGCCGCGATCGCGTGGATCAGATCAAAATTGTCCGGATCACAGTATTTCCACACATCGCGCGCCGCCTCAGCCATCGCAGCAATAGCCATCGGAGACGGACCAAACACACTTTCGTTCGCCCCAACGCGTGCCCGGAAAGGTTTCATCCTCGCCCGTTCTTGCGCTTCTCGGCCGACGAACGGCACGGTCGTTGGTAGAGCTTCAATGATTTTTGTAAACGGCGGCTGGGACATCAGCGACTCCGATCATGGCATCAAACGCCCGCACGTCATCGTTCGGGTCAGCCGGTATCAAAATCTATGAGGGACACTTGATGCAACAACAAATCGCACGCGCAATGCACTCAAGCGTGCACATGCGAACACTATTCAACGCATTGTTCCAGTATATGTTCTAAATCAGACATAGCTCGGCAAGGTCGCGGCGCATTTGGGCCGGCATCGCGGCGAGTTCATCGCCGGCTGCCCGTCCGATATCACGTGGTGCGTCGTCAGCTTCGAGATAACGCCAACCTTGGAAAGCGCGCCGTGGCGTCGGCCGAACCGCAACCAACTCGGGGGCAAGAATGATCCGGCAACAGCGGGTGCCATCATCTTTCTGGCCATCTTCAAAGGCCGTGATCTTCTGACGAGCCTGAATGACGCCGCGAATAACCCAATAGAGTGAACCACCGTCAAGCACAGCATCCTGGCGCTTCGGCACCATCCGAGTGCGATGATATATCTCCGCCGCACCGCCTTCGCGCATGCTGGTTGCCAAACGCTCGGCCTGCCAGCCGGCGAGATCCTCGATGCTATCAACACCAACACAGAGTTTGACGATGTGAGTGGTCATGTAAAGAAAATGGCGCCTACAGATGCAAAACGCAAGCTGACGTGCCCTTGGGGTCGGGTTTGTCCACTGCAACGATCAGCTTGTTGCACCAATAAGCTCGCCCACGCGCTCTGGCGGGCGGCAAAGCCGAACCTGTTCACCAGCAATCACAATAGGGCGTTCGATCAAGATGGGATGAGCCACCATCTGCTCGATTAAAGCGTCCTCGCCAAGCGTCACGTCAGCCAAACCAAGCTCTTTGTACACAGCCTCGTTGGTGCGCATCAAATCGCGTGCAGACATGCCCATTGCCTGCAGCAATTCACGGAGCCGCTGTGCCGTTGGTGGCGCTTCAAGATAAAGGATGATTTCCGGCTCCACGCCCGCGTCATGCAATAAAGTCAGTGTCGCGCGAGACTTCCTGCATCGTGGATTGTGATAAATCGTAATCTGGTCCGTCATGGCAACCCTCAGTTCGCTTTGCAGGTGCCGTGATATTGCGACACAAAGGGGGCTCCGAAAAAACCGAAATGGCGCGAATGAACAGCCGGCATCTGATCACCTGACTTCACCGCCTCATACACGGTTGTCATGTTGAGGAAGCCCTCGGTCACGACTTCGAGAAAATGGTTGGCACCAATCGCCCGGACGATCTTCAGCTCTCCCGTGCCTTGCTCCGTGCGCAATGCTGCCGTCTGACGCACCAGATCAACCTCTTCGATACGAAACCGCAGTGCTTCCACCTTCTCGTCCTTGAAGACACCCTCCTCAAATGCTTTGACAACGCCATCAGTGAACGTGCACGTCATGCCGCCCTTTGCAAAAGCTGGCTCTATCCCCCAGACGCTGGCAAACAGGCACCAAGTCATTGCAATAGCGATTCGTTTCATGCCACCCGTCTCCTTTGGTGGTCCAGGCTCAGTCGGCGCGTTGCCCGCTGCAATCCAGGCAACACGGATGCACCCTCAGCCAAGTTGAACCAAGCTCTATTTCTTGTCGTCGAGCTCTACTTCAGCGCCGGCCTTCTTCCAGGCACCAAACCCGCCAAGCATATGCGCAACCGGCTTCAATCCCATGTCCTGTGCGACCTTGGCGGCCAACGCCGACCGCATGGCGCCTGCACAAAAGAACACAAACTCCTTGTCCTCGGCAAATACCGGCTTGTGGTATGGGCTATCCGGGCAGATCCAGAATTCCAGCATACCACGTGGACAATGAAACGCGCCCGGCATCTTGCCTTCTCGAGCAAGCTCACGTGGATCTCGGATATCAACCAGCACGATATTTTCGTTGCCGGTCATCGCCTGGACATCCTCGACCGTGTATTCCGTGATCGCGGCCTTGGCAGTCTTCACCAAGTCTCCGGCGGATAGGGTTATGTTCTGCGGCATTCGTCCATCTTTCTCAGTTTCCACCACTTGCTGGCGGTTGTTTCAAGCCAAATGATAATCGAAAAGTCCAATCAGGTCTGCACTTGTCTGGTGCGGCTCATGTGATCGATCTCATATGTTGGGTCTACGGCTTCGGCCAAAGCACCTGTGTCCGCCCCATTAAACGATAGGCCACAAGCCCGGTCCATTCCTTGACCACCACATCCATCAATCGCAATCCACTTTGCAGCGATCGAAAGGGAACCCACATGTCTGATCCGCCGAGTGTGCGGAAATCTACCGGATGAGCGTAGAGTTGCCGATCGGCCCCCGCAAATCCCGTTTGCCGAAAAATTCCTATCGATCGGGACATATGCCAAGCCGATGTGACGAGCAAAAAACCACAAGGACATGCCGTCTTGCGCTGCTCCAACAACTCTTTCACGAACAAGGCATTCTGCCAATTATTACGCGAACGCCCTTCAAGCAAAATGCGATCTCTCGCCACGCCCGACGCCACCAGATAGCCCATGACGGACTTGATCGCACTGATGGCGTTATCGTCCTTTCCAAGCAGCCAACCGTGGCCACCACTGAACACAATCTTCGCTTTTGGGAATCGGCGAGCCAGCGGTACGATCGCAAGCAAGCGCTCGCCCGACGCATTGGTCGCCATCTGCTGCCGCCAATTCGCAATATCGGCCAGCTCAAACCCACCAAGCAGAATGATATGTGTGACAGCCTCGGTCCCCGGCAGCTTGGCTGCGGCAAACCGATCATCGAGCGGCTTGGCAAGCCACTTGGCCAGCGGCGAAAAACCGAACACTAAGAGCAGAACAAAGCCGGCAATGCTCAAACGTCGCCCAACAACGCGCCAGTGCGACCGAAAACCAAGCAAGAGCCCAGAGCCGATCAGGAGTAGGCAGATGCTGGATGGTGCAATCAGCCCGTATACCAGTTTGGAAAGCACAAACAGCATTCGATCACCCGGCGGCTATAAAGACGACCGCAAAGGCTCTCCGAATAGCCGCCTGCTGTCATCCCGTGTTGAATGGACGACGAACGGTCCTCAACCTTTCCAAGTGGACGAACGAGCCAGAGCCTAGCCCTTAGAAGGCTCCTCGACGAATTGAGTGGGTGGGTCAGGTGTTTTTGGGTGGTCGGTTTGCTGCTTAATCCTGTTGGCAGAGCATTCCCCGTCGATGTGACGGGCGGCGGTCAAGGACGCGCTCTATAGCGCGCCCGCGAGGGCTT
>CAJQQK010000108.1 GCA_905480435.1 uncultured Hyphomicrobiaceae bacterium
CAAACAAACATTGAGTCGGACCATGACCGCCCTGACGGGCTGTGGATAAGCGGCTTCGCCTTGCGTTCGCCCTGTGGGCTCACTTCAGCCGAAGCCGCCGAAATCGAGCACTGTTACACCACGCCCTGGGACGCGATCCACTAATCAATGGAATTGCTATGCCGCCTTGCAGAACCGGCGTGGCAGTTTTGCGGCCTAGCAGGCTAAAGGTACTTATAAGGCATATTGCCCGCGTCAAAACAACCGCAAGGCGACAGACACGTCGCTTGCATCACTGGCGGTCTGACGTCAGTCCAAAAGCCGGTAACTTTTTCCGGTCTGCAGCTTTGCCACGGGTCTTCAAATACCCTTTAACTTCGCGCGAGACAGCTACGGTCCCCTCATTCGCAAAGGCTTCATGGTTCGCTTCGATTGCCGGGATGTCATAGAGATAATTGACCATCAAACCATGGCTTTGCTTCAGTCCACGGGGCGATAAATCTGCCCTCCAATTGATCCGCTCGAGCCGGGCACCATTACCGAGATGGAAGCGTGCCACCGGATCCAAAGGCTTGCCACCACGGCCTTTGGCCTCCAGGAAATATTTGGCAGCAAGCGTTGTCAGCGTGTCACGTAATTCTTCTGAAGTATCCTCATCTTCCCACCACTGGGGAGCGTTCAAGCGGCCCAATGCCTCTCGCTCGGCGACCGACAGACGATCACTCTCAGGACCCTCGGCTTGAATGTCGTTCAACCAACCCGCAAATCGCGGCACTGGCGACAGTGTCACGAAGGTATTGAGGCTTGGAAATTCCTTGCTGAGCTCATCGACGACTTGTTTGATCAGAAAATTACCAAACGATACGCCGCGTAATCCTTCCTGGCAGTTCGAAATCGAATAGAACACCGCTGTCGTTGGCGACGCTGGCGCCCCGTCCATATCTTCTTCGACAGGCTCCAAAAGGCTCGCGATATCACCCGAAACGTTGTCGGTCAGTGCAACTTCAACAAAAATCAATGGATCATCGACCAACGACGGATGAAAAAAGCCGAAGCAGCGGCGGTCCGCAGGTTCAACGCGACGGCGCAAATCTTCCCAGCCATCAATTTCGTGCACAGCTTCGTACGCGATTATCTTTTCCAGGATAGCTGCCGGCGTCTGCCAGTCAATCCGCCTCAACACCAGAAATCCGCGATTAAACCAGGCTTGCAGTAGGTGATGGAGGTCGCGATCAATCCCCGCAAGCGAAGGCTCTTGGCGCATGAAATCAAACAGCTCTTTACGCATCGCGACAATCTTCGCTGTCGCACCAGGTGCCATATTCAAACGACGGAAGAACTCTTGGTTGGGGCTTTCCACCGCGTCTTGCAGTGCCGCCAATGATTTATCCGATGGATCCGCCTGATAAGCCGCCGTTGCCGCAAGCACATCATCTCGGTCAGGTTTTAATACCTCCGCGACGTAGCGAAAGAACACGAGCCGCAATTCCGGATCGAGCTCATCATAGTGGCGTAGCAGCTGATGTGCGATCGCCATGCCCGATGCCTCGCCCTGGCCGGACATCAGGGCATCAACGAGTGCCTGCAAACCGCGCTGCCCCTCAGCCTCTGCAAACAGGCGTCGCGGCAATAACGTGCGGCTTTTGTCAGCAACATTGTTCAGCAGCTCCTGTAGGAACCCGAAATTGTTGCTCATGCTAACCTCCAAATCCGAACCTGAACTCATCCACGACATTAACACCGCAGATCAACATAGCGATTTATTTGCCAGAACCTGATCTCACAATAAAGGCGGTAAATTGTGCAGGCATCAGCCTCTCGACGCAACGCCGATCGAAGCGCATCATCACCATCGACAAACATCGAGTCTGAGAGGCCTGACAATGACGACTGAAACCTATGAAATCCTTGCCCTGAAATATGGCAGCCAGGAAAATCGCACGCGTTACTTCAACTTCATGCACGACGACGACCACGCCAGCCCTGGCCCGATCGACTATTATATCTGGGTCATTCGCAACGAAAACCGAACCATCGTCGTCGATACCGGTTTTGAGCACAAAGAAGCCGCCCGGAGGGGCCGTCAGATCAGCATGCTCCCGCGCGAGATCCTCAAACAAATTGATGTCGATGCTGACAATCTCGACAACTTGATCGTCTCCCACATGCATTTCGATCATGCCGGCACCCTGGGAGATTTCCCAAAAGCGCGTTTCCATCTCCAGGAAGCCGAGATGGCTTACGCCACCGGCAAGTGCATGTGTGACGAGGCGATGCAGGCACCCTTTACGGCCGACCACGTCTGCGACATGGTTCGCAACATCTATTCCGGCCGGGTCCAGTTCCACAACGGCGACGGCGAAATTGCACCGGGCGTTACCGTCCACCATGCTCCAGGGCACTCAAAAGGCCTCCAGTGCGTGCGGGTCATGACCAAGAACGGCCCCGTCGTGGTCGCAGCTGATGTTGCCCACTACTATGAGAACTACGAGCAGCGAAAGCCGTTCTTTATCACCATCGATGTCGAAGACACGCTGCGCAGTTACGACAAGCTCACCGAGCTGGCTGACGGTAAAATGGAAAACGTCATCCCCGGCCATGATCCGCTCGTCCTGCAGCGCTATCCGGCGCTTAAGCCTGAAATGCAGGGCATCGTGCATCGGCTCGACGTGCCGCGTATCGGTTAGTCGCAAAATAGAGCGTCCGAGCGCAGCATCACGTGAGCGGACACTCAATCACGTTCAACACAACCACGACCAGCAAACGGAATCCCATGTTTCCTTTCCTGCCGCCAGATTTCTCCTGGGCTCACGTTTCCGCGCTCGCTTTGCTTTTCGGGTCGTGGTTTTGCTATCCGATCATTTTGCGCAAGTTTGGCCGGGGATCACTCAACAGCCAACTTGTTATCGTACGCCAATATTGGATATCGGCCGCGACGCGCCGGCAGGCCAAACCATTTGATGCGGTTCTACTTGGCCACATCACAAATTCAATTGCGTTCTTTGGATCAGCCACCTTGTTGGTGCTCGCCGGCGTGTTGTCGACCATCGCCAGCGTCAAGGTAATCCACGAAACGGTGCAGCAACTGCATTTCATCGACAACACCAGCCTGGAACTTTTCGCCCTGCAGATCGGGGTCCTCGCGCTGGTCGTTGCGCTGTGCTTTTTTTCGTTCACCTATGCCTTGCGCAAATTGATCTACACGATCGCGCTGCTTGGCGCCTTGCCAGACGAAATGGATAACTGCCCAACGCAGGATAGGCTGATCAACGGCCTCAATGTTGTCCTCTCGGAAGCAATCAAAACCTTCAACTTCGGCATCCGAGGTTATTATTACGCGATCGCCAGCATCTGCCTTTTCATATCGCCACTTGCCTGCATCCTGGCCACCATCACTGTCACGTCCATTCTGATGTTTCGCCAACTGGCAACACCAACTGCTCACGCCATCCAGGATTACGTCGATGCGGCGCGCGAATGGAATGACGATCCGGTCACCATGAAGAGCGAAAACAAAAAGGGCACCGAGCCAGCGAATTGATCGCCACGCTCGATGCCCTTCCGCCCTCGAACCGAAATCCTATTTTCCGTAGATGTACTCTGGCAACCAGAGTGCAATCTGCGGGAACGATATGATGAGAATGAGCCCGATCAGCTGGATCACCATGAACTGCATCATACCGATATAGATGTCCTTCAGGTCCCACTCCGGCACCACACCTTTGAGGAAGTAGGCCGACAACGCAACGGGCGGCGATAACCACGCCGTCTGCAGGTTGACCGCAACCAGGATCGCAAACCACGTCAGCAGCTGCACACGATCCATGCCGAAGGCCGGCCCGAACGACTCCACAACCGGGAGTATGATGGGCACGATGATAAGTACGATCGGCACCCATTCAAGCGGCCAACCGAGCAGGAAGATAAGTGCCATGATCGCCAACAAAACGATCATCGGCGACAGTTCCCAGGCAAGCAGCACCTCGGTCAACATTTGTGGTGTGCCAAGCGTTGAGAACACCGCGCCAAAGAAGTTTGACGCAGCCACCAGGAACATGATGAGGACGGTTATCTCAAGCGTCTTGATCATCGAGTCGTAGAAGTCTGTGATCGTGAACTTGAAATACATCATGCTCAGCAGGATCGAACCGAATGCACCACAGGCCGCGGCTTCGGCCGGCGTCGCCCAGCCAAGCAGGATCGAACCAAGTGCAAACGAAATCAAAATCGTTGGCGGCACCAGGCCCATAAAGAACTCGGCCCAAAGGTCTGAGAAATAAAACCCGAACGGTTTCACCGCACGCGACGCATAGAAGGTCGCCGCCATGACCGCGAACCAAACTGCTGCAAACAGAATGTTTGTGAACAGCAGATAGAAGAAGAACATCAAGCCGCCGAGAACCAACATGAATTCCAGCATGTAGTAAGGCGACGTAACGGGTTGTTGATCCTCAGGCAGGATTGGGCCGAGGTTCGGGTTAAGCCAGCAACGGCCAATGGCGTAGATGATGTAGAGTACTGCGAGCAGAACACCCGGCATGATGGCGGCGGCAAACAGATCCGTCACCGGCACCTCAAGCACCGGCCCCATCACAACCAGCATGATCGATGGCGGTATGAGAATGCCAAGCGTGCCACCAGCCGTGATTGTACCGGCAGCCATGCGCACATCATAGCCGGAACGGTTCATCGTCTTGGCGGCCATAATTCCGAGGATCGTAACAGACGCACCGACAATACCGGTCGCGGCCGCAAAGATGATGGAAACGAACAGCACGGCAATAAACAGAGCACCACGCGTGCGCGACATCATCAGCTGAATGGACGTAAACAGGCGCTCCATCAGCCCCGCCTTCTCCATCATAATGCCCATGAAGACAAACAACGGAACCGCAACGAGCTGATCATCCAGCATCGTTTCGTTGAATTTGAGCGTCTGCAGGAAGAAGCCAAGCTTGGCGCTGATGCCCCATGCCGCAAACACAAATGATAAGAAGATCAGCGTGAACGAAATCGGGAAGCCGACGAAGATCGCAAACAGCATCGCGCCAATCATGAACAAGCCAATCGTTGGCTTCTCGATGCCGGTCAGCCCGACAGCGGTAACAAGATCAGTCCAATAACTGCCAGCTGGCACCAAGTCCGGGAAGAATGTTCCGGCAAACAAAACCGCCAACACGACCACATAGACTGGCAGGAACCAAAGGAACAGTCGCTCTCGCTGTTTGCCCATGTCGTTAAAGGCTCGGAACAGCTCGGGCAGCCCCTGCAGCAACAGGAGGAACACGCCGACCGGCATGGCCAGTCGCGCTGGACCCAGAACAGGCGCCCATGTTGAATCACTGGCGCGCTCCCAACCGTCATACACAAAGCCGTTGCGCGGGTTGAAGGCGTCCATGGTATAGTCAGCGGCGCTCCAGAAAAAGAACAACATCGCTGGGAAATAGAACAGCAGGTACAGGATCGCGTCGACTGTGGCCTGCGTTTTCGGTGACCAATTGCGGTAAATAAAGTCCGCTCGAATGTGGACGCCGCGCATCAGCGCGTAACCAGCGCCCATCATAAACAAGACGCCCGCAAGCATCCGCGACACGTCATAGACCCACAATGTCGGCGCGAGAAACATCTTGTTTGCGACGACTTCATAGACCATCGCAGCGATAATTGGCACGAGCAACAGACAGGTGATCCGCCCGACCCAGAGATTGAGAACATCGATGCCAGCTGTAATCGGGCGCTGCCAGGACGTCATCGTCTCTGGTGTCTGTCCCGGCTCTTCGGACCGCCGTTCGGCAATCAGCTCGTCAGTAATTTCTAATTTGCTGGGATCAACTTCGAGCTCTTCAGCCACAACTATTCCCTCCCCGGGAACACGCACTGCAAAAAATCAAGTGCGGTTATTATTGTGCATTGGCAAAGGAGCCGGTGCAAAACACCGGCTCCCCGCATCCCCCTCAGTCTTAACGCTGAAGTTGAAGTTTACTTCTTTTTCAGTGTGTCAGCGAAAGCCTTACCAAGCGCTGCGTTCGAAGCCTGGGAACCAGCCCAGAACGGAACAGCAATTTTGGCGAAGTCTTTTTGCGACTGCCAGACCTTGGCAAAGAATGGATTCTTCTTAGCATTGGTCTCAAGCGCTTTCTTCGCAGCATTCATATATGCCGGGAAGTAGTCAGCTGGCGTATCATGCAAGATCACACCATGATTTTCAGTGAGATCCTTCAGCGCCTTACCATTTTCATAGATGCGGTATGACATTGACTTGATCAGCGACGCATTGGCTGCGACTTCGATGGCTTTTTGCTGATGCGGTGTCAGTGATCTCCAAACGTCGCCATTGAAATAGACGTTGGCGTTCACAACAACCTGGTGCAGACCTTGAAGATAGTAATGCTTCAGGACTTTCTGGAAACCAAACACGCTGTCAGGTTTTGGGCAGCACATTCGGCCGCATCGATCTTGCCGCTCTGCAGCGCTGGCAGAATATCGCCACCACCCATAGCAACAGAAGCAACACCAATATCCTTGTAAGTCTGGCCTGGGATACCTGGTGGTGTGCGGAAACGGTACTTACGGAAGTCAGCCATAGACTTGATCGGCTCTTTGAACCAGCCAAGTGCTTCTGGACCAACTGGCTGCAACATGAAGCCTTTAATATTTACGCCCATCTCTTTCCAGAGTTGATCGTAAAGTGGTTGGCCACCGCCATAGAGGAACCAAGAAATGAAGGCGATGTTGTCGATGCCGACACCAGCACCCGCAACCGGCGAACCAAACAGCATCGCTGCTGGATGCTTGCCCGACCAGTAGTGCGTCCAGGCAAAGCCACCTTCGATGAGGCCCTTGTCAACCGCATCCAATGTTTCTTTAACGCCCACGACAGCACCAGCTGGCAGCACTTCAATTTTGACTTCGCCATTGGTCAGATCACTGACGTCTTTGGCAAAATCCTTCAGCATGTGAACTTCGTCGGCTTTCGCCGGGATCACGGACTGAATGCGGATCTTTACTTCTTTGGCTTCAACAGTCACCGGCGCAAACAACGACGCCATCGCCATTGCAGACGAAGCGGCTGCTACACCTAGCAGTCGATTAAATTTCATAATTTATTCCTCCCAACCGGAATCGGTTGCTCAGGTCGAGCTTCGACACCCATTGCGCCGACTTGACCACGGCTTCTGTTCTTATTTCACAGAGAATTCTCGCATGCGAGAATTTAGCGTCTCATTTTGAGGTGCGGCAATCAAGCAAAAGTTAACGAATGGTCGTACGCAATAAGTCGTATGCCGAGGAAAATGCCCGTTCGGTTTCACGCAACCCGGACCACGCCCAACTAAGACGCGTTGTCCGCTATCCCTTCGCCAATCCGAAGAGCGGCATCTTGGAGCAGCTCCACATGTCCGCGTGCATCAGCCACAGACATCCTTGATTTGGGTGCATGCACCGCAAGAGACGCAACATATCGTCCATTCTTGTCGACAACTGCCACCGCAACAGCCGTCATTCCCGTAATAAACTCCTCGTCGTCGAGGCTGTAACCACGGGCGGTGGTTGCCGCCAAATGCTCTTTCAGTTGCTCAATCGACGTAATTGTATTGTCGGTAAAGGCTCGCAGCTCGATTTCACTCAGCAGCCGACTACATTGCTGGACATTCAGGCTCGCCAGATAAAGCTTACCTGCCGACGTCGCATGAAACGGCACACGGCTGCCGATTGGTAATTGAAGCCTAAGTGGCCACTCCGTCTCGACGCGGTCCCAATAGACCATCCCGTTACGTTCCGGCACGACCAGATTGCAGGTCTCTCCGATTTCACGGGCAACCCGGCCAACAACCTCTCGGCGCGCCGCATAGACGGATCGTCCGGCCAACACAGTCTGCGACAAATCAACAAGCCCCTGTCCCGGCACGAAGCCGCGACCGCCGATCTGTCGGCGAATAAGGTCCGCGGTTAGAAGCTGCTCGCACAAACGGTAAACTGTCGCTTTTGGTAATTTTGTCCGTTCGGATAGCTCATTGGCGGTTATCGGCATATCAGCCGACGCCACTTCTTGCAGCAGCACAATAACGCGCACGGAACGATCTGGGTCTTCATTCGGCTTCACGTGCAATTCCAGTCATTTCGAAGCTCAAAGCTGCTTATCTGTGTGTACCTTGCCACGACAACGCCGCACCAACACCTTTTGACACAGACGCAAAGTAATCTCATATATGAGAGGACATCGTCCAGCTTTTGCGACTCACTGTTTGTGCGACTCAATATAAAGCGCACTGGCTCCACGTACCACTTTCGTCTAACAGCCAGACCAGCGCTCAAACCCAAACAGCTCCAATTGTCGTGAAGGCCAGCTGGATTGTCGAAGTGTCATGCCGCCCATTCGGAATGCCGGGGAATAATGTCGGAAATTTCTGGTCAGACTTTTGACTATATCATTGTTGGCGCCGGTTCAGCCGGTTGCGTGCTGGCCAATCGCCTATCCGAAGATCCGCGCAACAGCGTTTTGTTGCTGGAAGCTGGCGGCCCGGACAGCAACCCGTGGATCCACGTCCCCGTGGGCTATTTTAAGACACTGCACAACCCCGAAACCGATTGGTGCTACCGGACCGAACCAGACCCGAACCTCGGCGGTCGCAGCCTCGACTGGCCGCGCGGCAAAACACTCGGCGGCTCCTCCTCGATCAATGGTTTGCTCTACATCAGAGGCCATCGAACCGACTTTGACCAGTGGCGCCAGCTCGGCAACACCGGCTGGAGCTTCGAAGATGTCCTGCCGTACTTCAAACGCGCCGAAGATCAAGAGCGCGGCGCCGACGACTATCACGGCAAAGGCGGTCCCCTCGGCGTCTCAAACATGCGCATCCATCGCGAAATCTGTGACCGCTTTATCGATGCTGCCGAAGAGATCGGCATCCCCAGGCGCGATGATTTCAACGGCGCTGAAATGGAGGGCGCCGGTTATTTCCAACTCACCGCGCGCGATGGCCGACGTTGCTCAACAGCCGTCGGCTATTTGCATCCAATCAAGCACCGCAAGAACCTTACGATTGTCACACACGCCCACACCAAGCGCGTGCTCTTTGAGGACAAACGGGCGAGCGGAATAGCCTTTGATCGCAATGGCACGCCTGAAACGGTCAACGCCCGCCGGGAAGTCATTCTGGCTGCCGGCACGATCGGTTCGCCGCAAATTATGATGCTTTCTGGTGCGGGGCCGGCCGAGCAAATGAAGCGTCATGGCATCGACATCAAGGCAGATCTGATTGGCGTCGGCGCCAACCTACAAGATCATCTCCAGACCCGAATGATTTTTAAAACGACAAAGCCAATCACGCTCAACGACCAATTGCGCAATCCGATCCGCAAGTTCGCGATGGGTGTCGAATACGCGCTGACCAGAACCGGGCCACTCTCGATGGGTGCCAGTCAGGTATGCGCCTTCGTGCGCTCACGCGAAGAACTGGAAGCACCTGACATCCAATTTCATGTCCAACCATTGTCAGCTGACAAACCCGGCGAAGGCACACACAAGTTCTCAGCGTTTACGAGTTCAACCTGTCAGCTGCGGCCTGAAAGCCGTGGACGCATCGAACTTAAAAGTGCCAGCCCGCACGATTATCCAGCCATCCACCCCAATTATCTCGCAACCGAGTTGGACCGTTGGACCGTGATCGAAGGCATCAAAATTTCTCGCAAGATTATGGCAGCCTCACCTATGGCATCGGTGATCGCAAGCGAGCATCTACCAGGCACTCATGTTCAGAGTGACGACGAGTTGCTGGCGGCGGCCCGCGAGATCAGTCAGACGATCTACCACCCGGTTGGCACGTGCAAGATGGGACAAGATCCAACGGCAGTTGTTGACGATCAGCTTCGTGTCCATGGCCTCGAAGGATTACGCATCGTCGACGCATCCGTGATGCCGACACTGACCAGTGGCAACACGAACGCGCCAACGATTATGATCGCCGAGAAAGCAAGCGACATGATCCTGGGGCGAGACTAAGCGGAGCGCCTTATGCGATCTTGCTCTGACGACACGAATGAGTTGTACTTCGTCCCACGTTCCGATGCATTGGCATCGTAAAGGCGTAATGCCTTAAGAGGATCAGGGAGTGCGGCGTGAGTTTTGTCATTCGAGATCTACCGCAGCAATTGCCAACTCAGCTCATCGAAAAGCTGTCGCGGTCTGAGACAGCCACTATCGGGCACAGGCGTCAGCAAGGTTTCGCGGACAGAGCGATACAGTGCATTCTTCCCAGGCGGCGGGTCGCTGGCACAGCCGTGACGCTCGCAATCCCAGGACAGGACTCTACCTTATTGCATCACATTCTCGGATTGTTGAGACCGGGAGATATTCTTGTCGTCGACCGAATGGGCGACGACAAACATGCTTGCATGGGCGGTGGTGTCGCTGTTGCCGCTAAGGCATCAGGCGCGACGGCCGCCATTATCGATGGCCCCTGCACCGACTTTTCAGAAATCCGCGCCGAAGACTTTCCGATTTGGTGCCGTGGCCCGTCGCCAATTACAACTCGATTGCTCGGCATCGGTGGCGCATTCAATACGCCGATTACATGTGGCGGTGCCACTGTTCATCCTGGCGATGCCGTTGTCGCCGACGAAAGCGGTGTGCTGTTCCTTCCACCAGATGCCGCAGAGGGCGCCGCCGATTGGGCATTGGAAAAGCAAAAGAGCGAGCCGGGTATTCACGAGCGCTTACGCGCCGGTGAAAAGTTCGGAGACATATCCGGAGCAACAAAGATCGTGCTCCACAAGCTCGCAGCAACGCGGTCGATCTAACCCGTGAACTCAATTGCGTCTTCGGCGCGATCCGTCATACTGCCTTCACGAATGCAAGGCTGAGGAAGCTAAAATCATGATGGAATTGCACGATCCCAAATTTCATATGGGACAGATCACAGCCGGCGAGGCGCGCGAGCTGTATGCAGCCAACCCTGTCATCCTACTCCCAATGGGCAGTCATGAAGATCAAGGCCCGCACGGCCCGATGGGCGACTATTTGCTCGCCGAAAAAATCGCCGAGCTCATTGCGATAAAAGCAACCGCTGATGGTACGCGCACTGTCGTGGCACCTGTATTGCCATTCGGCGGCGCCGACTTCTTTGGCCCCATGACCGGCGGCATCGCGGTGCGCTCCGAAACTCTGATCGCGATCATAACCGACATGATCGCGTCTCTGCATCGCACCGGCCTGACCCGCATCATTGTCATCAACGGTCACGCAGGCAACGTCGGGCCGATCGACGAAGTGACACGGGGAATTTATCGCGAGAAACGCGTGGTCATTCCGAGCCTCTATCTATGGCGGATCGCTTATGGATTGCTGCCCGGATTAATTGGCGCTGAGAAAGCCGCCAAGGTATCCGGCCATGGTGCCGATCCGCTGACCAGCTTAGGCCTGCATCTCATGCCGGAACTTCAACGACCTGATATGGTGCCAGCTGCAGCCGGACTCAAACGCGATCCGCAGCTCGGCCTCCCCTTCACAACGCTTGGGCTGGCATCATTCGACGGCATCGATGTCGGCATGCCGCACGAGTACGACGAGACTTTCAACGACGGTGTTGATAAGGGCGATCCGAACCTATCAAGCGCCGAGACCGGGCAAGTGCTGACGGACAAACTGGTCGACGTTGTATCGCGCTTCATCGCGCACTTTGCCGAGAAAACTCCGCCTGCCTCAGCTTAATGCAATCAGCAGATCAACCAAATAGTCGACCATCTCCACCAGCGGCCAGAAGTTGCTCATGACACACAAGATCGTTCTCCTCGACAATACGGCACCGGCTCAAGCTGATCGTCTGCGCGCACTGCTGCCCGACGGCTTCGAACTGAGCCACGGAACAACACGCGGCGAAGAACATCTCAAAGAGATCATTCGAGATGCGGACTTCGCGATCTCAGCGCAGGTTGCCGTTACCGAAGATATCCTGCGCGCCGGCAAGCGTCTCCGGCTGTTACATAAATGGGGCGTAGGCGTTGATAATTTTGATGTCGAAGCCGCGCGCAGCCTCGGCATCAAAGTTGCGCGAACCACGGGCAGCAACGCGTTGCCGGTCGCCGAATTCACGCTCGGCTTGATGGTGGCAACATTGCGGTTTCAGGCGTTGGGACACGAACGACTGCGGCAGGGCAACTGGATGGCATTCAACGAATTGCCGGGACCGACCTTGTGCATCTCGGGGTCGACCGTCGGCATTGTCGGTTTTGGCGCCATCGGCCAAACGGTGGCGCGCGTCCTCAAGGGGTTCGGTTGTCGGATACTTTATAACAAGCGCACGCCTTTGTCGGCAAACGAAGAGCAACAACTCGGCGTTGAATTTGCCACCATGCCGGATCTGCTGGCCAGCTCCGACATTGTCTCGCTGCACTGCCCATTGACGCCCGAGACCACGAACCTGATCAACATCAAATCACTCGCAGCGATGAAGCCCAGCGCCGTGTTAATCAACATTGCGCGTGGCGGCGTGGTCAATGAACCGGATTTAGCCGAAGCGTTGCGAACCAACGTTATTCGCGGTGCGGCGATGGACGTTTACTCGATCGAACCGCTGCCGAAAGACAGTGAATTGCTCAATCTCGATAACATCGTCCTGACACCGCATCTCGCAGCTGCCACCGCCGACACGTTCGAGCCAACCATCAGGCGCATGTTCGACAACATCGAACGAATCGCCAAAGGGCAGCCTCTACCACCAAAGGACGAAGTGGTCTGACGAAAGTCAGCGGAGCAAGCAGGTTCAATGCAACCGTTTAGTCTCGGTTGCTGCTCACGAGCCCGAACGTCAGCACCTTTTTGTCTTTGACCCACGGTGCGGACAGCTCATCGAACAATTTGAAATGTGGGGTCGCGATGTGCGCTTTGAAAGCTGCTTCGTCGTCGTAGATCTCATAGAGGAAGAATGACGCTTCGTTGTCGGCATCCTGCGCAACATCGAACTGACGGCAGCCGGGCTCATCATCGACGGACGCTTTCGCGTTAATCGTGATTGCTTGCCTGAAGTCAGCGACATGCGCGGCCTTCGCTTCGAAAAATACAATAACGACAAACTTGCTCATCTCAGTGCCTCTCAAACTAAACCGCTGCTGCGCCGTTGCGCGATCGCGTCTTCATCCAACCCCAGAACTTCTGCGAGCACTTCGTCAGTATGCTCGCCGATATCGGGACCCGTCCAGCGGATCTGCGCATCTCGATCCAGACCAGCAACAACAGGCACGACGCCTGGATGCAACACCGTGCCGAAATGTGGGTCTTCTACTTCGGTCACCATCTTTCGCGCGCGGTACTGCTCGTCGGCCGCGATATCAGCAATGGTGTAGATCTTACTTGATGGAATATTGACCTCATCAAGCTTCTCAAGCGCCTCATCGGCGGTCAGGCTGCCAACCCATTGGCCGATCAACCGATCGAGTTCGATGACGTTTTCGCAACGCACTTGGTTGTTTTTAAACCGTGGATCCGTCGCGAGCTCAGGTTGCCCCATGATCTCGCAAAGTGATTTGAACAGCGGGTCGGAATTCCCGGCAACCAGCACCCACGCTCCGTCGCTGGATTTATAAGCGTTCGAGGGCGCGGCGGAGGATACCCATGAACCGGTTGGCTGGCGCACTATTCCAAGCTTGCCATATTCCGGCAGCTGCCCTTCGAGCAACGTCATGACGGACTCACCCAGAGCAACGTCGATCAGTTTGAGTGATTTAGCTCCACTGGCGCGCTGTTCGATGACGCCGGCAAGTGCGCCGATCGCTCCATAAAAGCCGGACACATCGTCGCCAATCGCAATACCGTTGCGCACGGGTGGCAGGTCGGAAACTTCTGGCGGGTAGCCCGTCAAATGCCGGACGCCGCCTTTCGCCTCGCCGATCACGCCGAAACCGGAACGAGACGCTTCAGGTCCGGTTTGGCCGTATCCGGAAATTCGCACCAACACCAAGCTTGGATTGGCTGCTTCAAAATCGGCCGGCGCAAGTCCCCATTTTTCCAACTGCCCTGGCCGGTAATTCTCAACAACCACATCGACATGGGCCGCAAGTTCCAGGACCATGGCTCGGGCATCCGGATGCCGCATATTGATCGTCACAGAGCGCTTGTTACGTCCGTGAATACTCCACCAGAGTGACTGGCCATCAACCTGCATCCCCCATGTCCGAACCGGATCACCCCGGCCCGGTGGTTCAATCTTGATCACGTCAGCACCCAGGTCGGCCATCAGGGCTGTTCAACGCTGACTGCTGCATAACTCTGCGATAAGGGATTCACGGTCGGGGATTTATCTGAATCTATAGGAGTGCGTTTGATTCGAAAGGAGCGCACTCATG
>CAJQQK010000109.1 GCA_905480435.1 uncultured Hyphomicrobiaceae bacterium
TCGAGGGCATCAATTCTCTCGTCCAGGCCGCAAAAGCCAAGGCGCGCGGCTACCGAAACAGCAAGACCTTGAAGGCCGTCACCTACCTTATAGCTGGCAAACTCGATCTCAGGCTACCCACTTGAAACGTCGGGGAGCCGAAGAAACCAACAACCCAGCGATTACCACGGGCTCAATCAAGCGCGATGAGACAATCAAAGCTCAACCGCAGCCTGGAAATGGCAATCAGGAAAAATAACTGATCAAATCACATTGAGAGATATCATTGTCAGACATGAAAAGAGCCGCGCTTCATAAGAAGCGCGGCTCTTTTTCTGGCATACCATAATCATTCAGAGATTATGAGCAGTCGTTGCCATCATATTCAACATAGCTGGATAGGCGCGGCTTCAGATAAAATTTTTCCGTAAGATCCTTCGTCGTCGTGATGAAGTGGCTGAAGATCAACGGCTCATAGGCGTACTTCACTTCAGTTACGATCACACTGTCTCCAGCCGCAACGACGCCGGGTGGCAGAGCATACGAATCGTCCTTGCTGTAGTTTCCAGCCCCTCCATTGTGCGCATAAGCCCAGCAGACCTTCGTGTCTGTCGCATCTGTCGGAGATGCTGCAACGTTCATGACAGACATTTTCAACAGCGTATGGTCGTAAGGTTTGATGAGCTGCTCGACGACCTGCATGATACCAGTCATATCACTCGTGCTGACCGTTTTGGCCCGAGCAATCAGATCTGCCGTGGCGCCAGCTACCTGACTGACGCGGCGGTCAATCGTAATCGCCTGGCTGAATTCAACCGTTCCAACAAACATCATGAACATCAATGGGACGATCATCGCGAATTCGATGGCAGCAACGCCGCGTGCGTCCTTGCGAAAACCGCTGAGGCGCTTGAGCCGTTGCTGCCCGAAAATTAGTTGGCCAAATGAACGCATAACTATCCTCGCGAAGGCTGGTGGGATCCTGGCCGTTGCGGCCCAGGTTGAAGGAACTTTGATTGATCAGTTGTAAGGCTCGGTGCGGAACGTCGTTGAGGCTTGGATCAGCCTCGAACCGCTCCCCATGTTTCCGAGCTCAAGGAATGGAATGGCAGCGGCCAATTCCCATTCGTAACAAACTGTTACGAGGACGACGTCGCCCGCAGCGCCTGGAACTGGACTGGGTGTTGGATCAGGGATCAGCGCGCCGCCTGAATCAGTACATCCACCAATAGCGCCAGCAGCTCCTGAAAACGAAGCGTTTGAGACCACATTCACGCGTAAGTTTCCGACACAATCGACGAAGCTTGGTGCAAGATCGCAGATGTCCTGCTTGAACTGAGTGGTTGTCTTGCCGCTGACCTGCGCTTGACCGGTCCGAAGCTGTCGAGATGCTTTCTCAACTGCGTTTTCGAGTGAAAACGTTGTAAAGAAAAATAAGCCCACCCCGATCGTACCGAACAGCAACATCAGAAACGGCATCGCGACCATCGCAAATTCTACGGCAGTGAAACCGCGCTGAGAAATCGCGCAGACGCCCAAACGCTTGTCGTTCGCAGTTGTCAATCATGGCACGCATACCATTCGCCTCATTACTAAATGAACCACTCGGTGTTCTGTTAAAAAGAGCACCAAATTCGTGAAAGAATGATTGAAGTGGGATATGCCACTGGCGAAGTGGTAAACGGACAGTTAACAACCACATTCCAGGATCAGCATCCTGGACCGTGCGCGCAACAAATTGACAAACAGAAAAAGGCAGACCATTGCGGCCTGCCCAATATCAAGTTCTTGAAGCTATACCTTCGTGCGGACGTGCTACTGGCCGCCGCCACCGCCGCCGCCTGCACCACCACCACCGCCTTCAGACAGCTTAATCTTCATCTGTGCTTTTCCGGCGGTTTTCTTAAAGTAGACCTCGTCATCCGAAGCAGTAATCGTTGGATTGCAACGGGGCGCGCAATTATACGATTCACGCGCAACTCCGCGCCGCAGATTGACGACTTGTGCCTGATCCTGAAGCACAACGATCAAATTCTCTTGGATCACGTTCTGCTCGGAATCAAGCAAGATCATATTCGTCTTGCCAAATGACTTACCGGTCACCACCAGCAACTTCTTTGACTGCACCGAAATGTCGGCAATCGTTGGATTACCAATAATGATCTCTGCGACTGGACGCGCAACGCGCAGCAGCTGCGACTGATCATATTTTACAATAAGATCAGCGGCCTTGGCCGTGATCGCACTAAATGACGTCGCGGCGACAATCGCTGTGCCGGTAATGAGCGCCAGCAAAGTTCGTGACGAGCTAAAGGAGGGACGGGCAAGCAATCCTGACATTTCGGAGCAACCTCATGTAAAAGTACGATTTTCAATATTTATCTCACCATTAAAAAGTGAATAAATTGCAAACGAACGTCCTGACATGACCCAAATTGGCTCCCCGACGTTTCAAGTGGGTAGCCTGAGATCGAGTTTGCCAGCTATAAGGTAGGTGACGGCCTTCAAGGTCTTGCTGTTTCGGTAGCCGCGCGCCTTAGCTTTTGCGGCCTGGACGAGAGAATTGATGCCCTCGATGAGAGCGTTACTGATGCCGCTGTCGAACCATGCGAGGATGCCGTCGCGGTGTTTTTCCATGGTGCGGGCTACAGCCTTCATCGGCTCGAGTCGCGAGCGCTTA
>CAJQQK010000110.1 GCA_905480435.1 uncultured Hyphomicrobiaceae bacterium
AGCCCTCGCGGGCGCGCTATAGAGCGCGTCCTTGACCGCCGCCCGTCACATCGACGGGGAATGCTCTGCCAACAGGATTAAGCAGCAAACCGACCACCCAAAAACACCTGACCCACCCACTCAATTCGTCGAGGAGCCAAAATGCTCCCCGCTTTAACTCCTTTTGGGCTCACGGCTATTCCCTCGCTACGCTCGGGGCCTCCGCCAGGACGGCGCTCGCGCCGGACCGCGATTGCGGCCTTCATGTTGGATCCGATTGGATGCGACATGCGCTAAATGTTCGGTTCCGCTTTTGCCACTGCCAATCCCGCGATAGGCTCCACCTCCACATTGCAACTCGCGGATCTTCATGCCCGACCTCACCCTGACTGACCGACTGCTTGCCGTCTTTGAGGCTCTTGATATTTCTCGTGCGCACATCGCAACGCAGACACCAAGTGATATTTCAAAGCTGGTGGAAGCGTCGCCCGAACGTATCGCTGGGATCGTCCTGCTCGCGCCGCCACGGATGGATCCGACACCGTTCGTTCGTCACGCAAGCGACGTTCTCTACATTGCGCCAGCCGGTGGGACATTGGGCCGAACCGCGAAAACCATCCTGCCACAGATGCCAAATGCGCAATTGGTCACGCTCGACGGTTATGATGCCGAGAGCTGGGATGATATCGCGGTTGACCGATCTGACGTTGCCGATGTGATGAGCGGCCATCTAAGTAGTGTTGCATCAGTCGAGAGCATAAACGGCAAGGAGATCAGCGGCGAGGTTGCCGGCATTCGTTATCACGCTTGCGGACATGGACCGACACTTGTGCTGACGCCGCTCTCCTTCGCGCCCTCGCAATGGCTGCCTTTGTTGCCGGTGCTGAGCCAACATTTTCGGGTGGTTACACTCAGCGGGCCGCATCTCGGCATGCTCGCACTGCTTGAGCAACGCGCGGCACTCACGGGATGGCGCAACATGTGTGCGGGCGCATTCAGTGCGCTCAACCTTCAATCGAAGCAACGTGTTCTGGAAGTTGGCTGTGGCAGCGGCGCCATTGCGCGGCAGTTCGTGCAGCATACCACCGGGCGCAATCCGCTGACCGCGATTGATCTCAGTCCCTATCTGCTCGGCGAAGCTCGGCACGCTGCGCAATCACTCGGCCTTGAGGATCGCGTTGACTTTGTTCTGGCAAGTGCCGAAGAGCTGCCGTTTGACAGTGATGCATTCGATGCTGCCTACTCGGTCACTGTCTTCGAAGAATGTAATGCTGAGCGTGCTATCAGCGAATTGATGCGGGTGGTCCGACCGGGCGGCAATGTTGCTATTATCGTGCGCGCTATCGATTTGACGCAATGGTGGAACTTGCCGATCAGTCCGGAAATTCGCGCCAAGATCGAGATCCCTGCCGGATCGGTTGCGCCCAACGGCGTGGCGACAGCTGCGCTTTACGATCTCGCGACAGCCGCCGGTCTCAAGCCATCGCACATGTATCCTTATATTGTTGCAAGCGAGACGACGTCTGGCCCCGTGTTTGAATTTCCGGAAGCACACGCCCTCGCTCAGCTCACCAGCGAAGAACAGACAGCGTATCAAGCCGCCAAAGAAGAAGCTGTCAAAAGCGGTACGATTTTCCTCACCCGTGGGCATCATTGCTTTATCGGCCAAGTTCTGAAATAAGCCCGCCGATTGGGCATATTTGAGTATTTTTCAGAATTTGTTTTGATTTGTGAGGCAGGTCACAGCAGCATGTCGGCGCGTGGCGCATATTGGGTTCATCAGAGAGACACTGACCCAAACAAAGACCCAACCCGCCACACACCATTCAGAGAGATCCAGTCATGAAAAAATTCATCGCAATCACCCTCTTCGCCGCTACCGCAGCTCTTTCAACCGCTCCAGCCAACGCCCAGATGTCCGCACTGAAATCGACCGAAACTGCTGCGACAACGACCGATACGGCAATCGTTCATAAGACAGGGCGCCGTGGACGGTTCGCCGCCGGTCTTGCCATCGGCATCGTCGGTGCCGCGATTGCAACCCATCACTACAACAACCGTAACCGCTACTACTCAAGCCGTTGGTCACGCTTTGAGCGCCGTTGCCGCCGCTGGCGCCGGGCTTGCAACAACGGTTATGGCCGAGCTTGCTGGAAGTACGACAACCGCTGCTGATTGGGTCCGGAAGCCTGTCGCATCCAGCTACAAGACCGCTCACGCACTCTCTGCGTGGGCGGTCTTTTCGTTGTTCAGACACGGCTTTCAACCGCAATCTGTTCCAATCCATGATGATCTGCCAGTCCCTCTGGACAAGTGGTGCCGAGTTCGGTCTCTACTCTATGGCGATATTATACTTCACCGCGGAGCCCAGGGGAGGCCAGGCTTGAAGCTTACCGACACGACCAGTTATGCCAAAGCGCAGGCCCTTTTCTCATCGCAAGGCCTTTGGGATCTGTTCGACGGCGACCGAACGAGCCTCAATCTTGCGCATGAATGCATTGACCGACATGCCAGCGATCCGGCACGTGTTGCTGTTCGGGTAATCCGTGCTGACGACTGCGACGAAATCCTTACCTTCCAGCAGATTTCCGAGGCGTCATCGCAGGTGGCCCATTGGTTGGCAGCGCAAGGTGTGCAAACGGGCGACCGGGTTGCCGTCATGCTTGAGCCGTCCTTGGCGTTTTATGCAGCGGTATTTGGCGCCATAAAACGCGGTGCGATCGCGGTGCCGCTATTTACGCTGTTTGGACCCGATGGTGTGCGGCTGCGGGTTGACGATTGCACGCCGGCGATCCTGATCACCAACGCTGAGAAGTGGTCGACAACGCGCGATCTCGAAGATGGGGCGAAAGTTGCCCTCGACACTGATATGATGGCGGAGGTTGCCGATTATTCAACTGGTTATGACTACGCTTCGGCTGCGAATGATCTTGCGGCCTTTCAGTACACATCCGGCACCACACGCGAATTGCCCGAAGCTGTTCGCCACAGTCATCGTGCGATTGTAACTGTTGCCAACGCGGCGCTTTATGCGACCGGCATCCGGCCCGGCGATCGCTTTTTTTGCCCGTCTTCGCCCGCCTGGGGGCATGGGCTGTGGCATGGCACATTCGCACCGCTCGGGCTTGGCATCGAGACGGGTACGTTTGCTGGCAAGTTTTCACCCGAACGGCTTTGCCAAGCGCTTGAGCAATACCAGATCACTAATCTCTCAGCAGCTGCGACTCACTACCGGATGATGATGAACTGTGGCGCGGCACCAAAACATAGCTATGCGATCGAAAAACTCTCGTTCACGGGTGAGCCGATCGACAGCGAGACGGCTACCTATACGGAGCGCACGTTCGGCACGCCTGCCTGCTCAATCTATGGCACAACGGAAGTAGGGGTTATCCTCGCGGCATACCCTGGTGCCGATGACTTTCAACCGAAAGCCGGATCGCTTGGCAAGCCTGTACCAGGCGTTGAGGTTGCGGTGCACCGGGCTGATGGTACAAACGCTGCGCCGGATGAAGTTGGCGAGATCGTTCTGCGTCGCCGTGATGCCTGGATCCCGACAAAGGATCGTGGCTGGATTGATGCTGAAGGCTACTTCTTCCACGGTGGGCGTTCCGACGATGTGATTATTTCAGCCGGCTACACGATTGGTGCAACAGAAGTAGAGGATGCATTGCTGCGCCATCCGGACATCAATGAGGCGGCTGTTATCGGCGTGCCAGACAGCTTGCGCGGACATGTCGTCAAGGCATTCGTTGTATCGGCGCGCATGACCGAAGAGGCCTTTACCGAAGAAATACAGACTTTCGTTCGGGAGCGCCTGAGCCAGCATGAATATCCCCGGCACGTCGCATATGTGACGGAGTTGCCCAAGACGCCTGCGGGCAAAGTCAACCGCAAGATCCTGCGTGAACGTGAAGCCTCTGCCAACGCCACGAAATAAACCAACGCCGACACTGAGAAACGAGCCCCAAGATCATGAGCGACCTTTTCCCGAAAATTACCGAGCAAGGCCTGGATGCGTTGCGATCGCGCATCGGCGTCAAAATCGAGAATACGCTCGAGCCGTGGTGTTATGAGGCGACGCGCGACAACATCCGGCACTATGCGCACGGCATCGGCGACGACAATCCGTTGTGGTGCGATCCAGAATATGCGGCCAAAACGAAATTCGGCACGCTGGTTGCCCTGCCAAGCTTTCTGTTTGCAACCAATCGCATTATTTCCGGCTACGTCGGCGGCCTGCCCGGTGTCCATGCGATGTGGGCCGGTGCCGATTGGACGTGGCATAAGCCGGTTCTGCGCAACGATGAAATCTCAACCAGCGCACATCTCAAGGAATTGATCAGCCACGAAACGCGGTTTGCCGGTCGCGCTATCCAGCAGATCTACCATGTCGACTTCTTCAATCAGCATGGCGATCTCGTCTCCGAGGCGGATAGCTGGTGTTTCCGCACCGATCGCGACGAAGCTCGCGAGCGCGGCACCAAATATGATGGCGTCAAAGCCGCGCCGCAGAAAGTCTATAGCGACGAAGAGTTGGAAACTTTCTTTGAGCTCTACGCTAACGAAGAAGTGCGCGGCAGTGAGACGCGCTATTGGGAGTCCGTTACGGAAGGCGAAGTCTTGCGGCCGCTCGCCAAAGGGCCAATGACCGTCACCGGGTTTATTGCCTACGCGCAGGGTTGGGGCGGGCTCTACATCCGCGCAAACAAGCTCAACTGGCGCCAGATCGCAGCGCATCCCGGGCTTGGCATCAAGAACCGGTTCGGCATTCCGGATTGCCCCGAGCGCGTGCACTGGGAAGACGATTTCGCGCAGATGGTCGGCACACCTGGTGCCTATGACTATGGCCCGGAGCGCTGTTCGTGGCTGACGCATCACCTCACCAACTGGATGGGCGACGATGGTTTCCTGCGTCGCGCGACCAGCAAGATCCGCCGCCACAACCCGGCCGGCGACCTGCTCACGTTTACCGCCAAAGTGAAACGCAAGTACATTGAGGATGGGCGTCATCTGGTCGACATCACCCAGGAAGCACGCAACCAGGATGGCGAGCTTTCCATTCTCGGTACCGGCACCGTCGAGCTTCCCTCCAAGGAAGCGCCATCAAGATGACCGAGCAACTCGCGAAACGACCGCTTGATGGGGTTCGTGTTCTCGACCTCAGCCGCGTACTTGCCGGCCCCTACGCCGGATTGATGCTGGCCGACATGGGCGCGGAGGTGATCAAAATCGAGAACCCCGCGCATGGTGATGACTCGCGCACATTCACGATCCCAAGCCACAACGACCACGCGGTTTATTTCCTGACCGTCAACCGCAACAAGAAGTCCGTCGCGCTTGATCTGAAGGCACCCGAAGGCAAGGCGGCGTTTTTAAAACTCGTCGCCAATTCGGATGTCGTGATTGAGAACTATCGTGTTGGTGTGATGGAACGCCTTGGGCTTGATTATGAAACGCTGAAATCAGTTCGCCCTGACATCATCGTTGCTTCGATCTCCGGCTATGGCCGCGATGGCCCCAACGTCAATGTGCCTGGCTATGACCCTGTTGCGCAGGCGGAGACCGGTCTGATGGCGATGACCGGCGACCCTAATGGCGCGCCGACTCGCGCCGGCATCTCGCTCGTCGATATGATGACCGGACTTTATGCGTCGAATGCCGTTTCAGCCGCACTGCGCCACAAAGAGCTGACCGGTGAGAGTCGCTTTATCGAGTTATCGCTGTTCGAAACCGGGCTCAATATGCTGGTCAATTTCGGGCACCAGTATCTGATGACCGGCAATGAACCAACGCGCGCTGGCAATGGCAACCAAGTCGCGCAGCCTGCTGGTGTGTTTGAAGCGTCCGACGGCCCGTTCATGATCACCATCGGCAACGACGCTCAGTTTACCAGGCTGTGCAATGATGTGGTCAGGCGCCCGGAGTTAAGCACCGATCCGCGTTTTACAACCAACAACGACCGCGTTGCCCACACCTCCGACATTCGAGAGATATTCGGAGAGATTTTTCGACATAAAACACGCGCTGAATGGGTCACATTGCTCCGCGCGGGCGGTGTTCCGTGCGGCTCGGTTGCAACCGTTGCCGAAGCGCTCGACAGCGATGTAACCAAGGCACTTTGCACCATTCAGCCGGTCACGCACTCCGAGATGGGAAGCTATCCGGCACTGATGACGCCGGCACGATTGCACGACACCGAGGCGGTGGATCTGACAGGCGGGGCGCTGCTTGGCGAGCATACGCGGGATGTGCTGCGCGATATTGCCGGCATGAGCGAGGACGAGGTGACGGCGATGGTTGCGGCTGGAGTTGCACGGGCGGTTTAGGGGGCTGACCGACTGAGATCGGCGCGCGGTTTGCCGGCTGCCAGCGACGCACAAACAAGCGCACGCCAATGAACCTCACTGCCCCGGAGATCGAGCTGCTCGCCCAGGTGTTTCCGCAATCCTGCCTGAGTCGTTTCGGCTGACCTTTGGTCGGTCGACAAACAAACCGTTCTGCGATGTTGCCATTTACAATATCGATAGCGGACTTTCATTGTGTCCGATAAGGTTTCCGATGCTCGCACGAACCACCGGTTTCCACAGCACAAATTAACAGAGTAAAAATCTTGAAGATGTTCGACCCTCGAAAGAAGCATTCATCGCCTGAGCATGCCAAACTCTACGCTGCCTATGAATTGGGTTTCACGATCGTAGACTTTTCTGCGGCCTTACTTTTTGTGATTGGCAGCATTCTATTTTTTTATGAGTCTACTGCTTATGTGGGAACTTGGTTATTCCTCATTGGCAGTATCTTCTTTGGTCTAAAACCAACCATACGCCTTGTTCGTGAGTGGCATTTGCTCCGACTGAGCAAAGTTGATGTGCTTGCAGACCGGGCGCGTGAGTAATTTACTCACTCCTTGGACAGGCGGTGTTTAAGCAGGGCGGAGAGCGTAATTGCGCCCCATCACGATCCAGGCGAGTGGCGTCGGCATAGCGCTTCTAAAGCACGTCGTGTTTAATAAGAGACTTAAATCGCCCGAAGATTGGCCGTTTTAAGTCGCATCGTGAATCCTTTAAAACTCGACATGCTGTAATCGTGCTGGCATTCGTGCCGACCGATACTTGAGCCAGAGCGCAATAACCTGCGATTGCATTTTCCTGTAACATCGCTTGCCACAGCAGACACGTTCAAGAAACGATGAAATAGCTTGTTCCGATCGAGTAAAGCAAGGTCGCCCAACCTTCGATACAGGAAGTCCAAGATTGAGCGACCGGAGCGCAAACTCAAGTTGGGAAAGCGCAGCGGCAAGCTCCCTCACTCGCCCTTAAACACCGGCGGGCGCTTTTCTTTGAAGGCCGCCCGGCCTTCGATCCAGTCGGAGCTGTCGTTGATGTCTTCGACTTGGACGCGGGCGATTGCGGCTTGCTCCGTCGAGCCTTTGGGCATGGCGTCTGACACGAAGCGTTTGATCATCCGGGATGGCATCGGAGCGGTTTCGGCAATGCGCTTGGCCCAATCCATTGCGGTTGGCATCAAGTCAGCGACGGGGACGACTTTGTTCACGTAGCCGACTTCGTAGGCGCGCTGCACGGGCATGTTGTCGCCAACCAACAGCAACTCCATCGCGATCTTGTGGGGAATGCGACTTGCCAGGTTCGCGATCAGCCCGCCGGAAAATGCGATCTTCACTTCCGGGTAGGAGAACGTCGTGTTGTCGGCGCAGATCAAGATATCGCACATGGTGGTGAGCACCATGCCGCCGCCGATGCACCAGCCGGCAACAGCGCCGACCACCGGCTTGTCAATGGGGACGCCGATCGACGGGATCGCCTGATAGAGATTGTGCGGCACGTTGTTGAGGTCGGCGCCAGCTGAGAACGCTTTCTCGCCGGCCCCCGTCAACACGGCGACGCGGGCTGCGTCATCGGCCATGAACCGCTTCCAGGCAAGATGCAGCCCGTCAACCAATTCAGGGTCAAGCCGGTTCATCTTGTCCGGCTTGTTCATCGTGATGACGGCGACGTGGCCGTCAAGTGCATACGTTACAGCGTCTGACATGATGGTTTATTTGCTCACTGCAACTTCAAATGGCCGCTCAAGATCTTTGGATGGATCAAACTCGGATCGGCCGGTGTGATTGAGATGGCGACCGTAGGTGTGCAGAGAAATCGAAATTTCAGTACCTGGATTGAAGACGCTGTGAATATCCTGCGGCTTGCACGCTGTGACCTGTCCTGGAACTAGAATGTGCTCACCAACCTTTTCAAGTTTGGCATAACCTTCCTTGCTGCCGTCATCGGCGCGGTTCCATTCGGTCTCTTGCTCCTGACCTTCAATGCCAGCAACCACTGCCCATGTCATATGGTTATGCGGCATTGTTCCGCGGCCCGGCATCCATGTCAGCACAAACACCGCGAGGTCATGATTGTCTTCCTCGTGCAGCAGATGCACGCCGTAGCCTTGCGCCTCGTTAACGCCGCGATACTCGTCTTTCAGCCAACCCGGTGCTGCGGCCAGCTTCTTGGCAAAAGGTTTGACCTTCTCGGCCACTTTCGTTGGGTCGGACTCTGCTGCAGCGATTGCGCGCAAGTCTTCGACGTAGTTTTCCAGGCTGTAGTCTGAATCTAGCATTTTATTCCACCTTGCAGGCTTTGGTGAGCGCGAACGCTGCGCCTCACGAGATATTTGAGCAATGCTGTTCTAGAACATCGCCATGTCTTGAAGCAACGCCTCATATGATTTTTTGTGGAACGCGTGCGGATCGTTGCAGATGGTGATGGCGCGCCATAGAGGCCCGCCATCATGTCGATGTAATGCGTTCTCCGGGTTCGTGGATCGATCGTGACGGCTCCCCCTTTACACAACCTCAGCGCCGCCGGTGCCATCTGCCGCCACGAACCAGTCGCCGATCTGGCTGGAGGTCATGAAGGTGATGTCGTCGCGGGCAACAAGAATGTCGAGGGCCTTTTCGAACTGATAGGCGATGTGCGGCACGCCGATGATATGCGGATGCAGCGCCAGTGTCAGGACGCGCGGGTTGCTCGCGGTTTCGCGCTCGAAGATCGAGAGCGTCGCCTTTAGGCGGGTGAGCATCTCATCGCCGGACTGGTTCTGGATCGCGTAGGTCGGTACGTCGTTGAGGTCGAAGGTGTAAGGCAGGCCAACCAAAGGTCCGTGCTTGGTGCGGATCCAGAACGGCAGATCGTCGACAACGAAATCGTGCAGGAACTCGACACCGCTCGCCTTGAGATGGTCGGGTGTGTCGAACGTCTGACCGAGGCCGGCACCGAGCCACGCCCGTGGTCGCTGGCCACCAGCCGCTTCGAGGCGGGCGAGGCTTTTGGTGATCTCTTCGATTTCATCGTCGACGTGTTTGAGTGACTTTTGAAACCAGCCGTGACCAACCAACTCCCAGTTGGCTTTGATGACTTCGTCCATGAGCGACGGATAGACATCACAAACCTGCGCGTTGGTGAAGGCTGATGCGCGCAGCTTACGGGCAGCCAGCATGTCCATGATGCGCGGCATGCCACAGCGCATGCCATATTCGACCCAAGAATAATTCGGCACATCCGGTGGCGCGACCTGTGCGCCATGCGGTGGAGGCAGGACCCCACGCGGCATCGGCCGGTCAAACGGCCAATACTCGATGTTCATGACGATGTTGCAGATGATCGGCTTGCCACCTGGCGGCTCCAGGCGCTTGCGCTGATTGGAAAGCTGAAAAGGAACGCGCGGGTTCGACCACATAGAGAATGCCTTTGCTGAGAGTATCCGGCGGCAATGGTTTGCCACTTCGCTTTGCGCCAACTTCACCTATCATTAGACGAACATCAATCACGGACGGAAGGCCAAGACAATGCAACGTGCAACGACCAAACTGCGGCACCTGCTTGAGACGAAGGATTTTCTCTATTGGCCGTCGCTGTATTATCCGCTCGCAGGCCGTGTCGCCGAGCAGATCGGGATTGAAAGCGCCTATGTCGGCGGCTACGTGACAGGCGGCTCGCTGGCTGTCTCGGAACCGCTGCTGACCATGGATGAGCAGGTCAGTGTAGCGGGATTAGTGGCGCGGGCCGGCACAATACCGATCGTGGCGGATGCGGGGGCGGGGTTTGGCGAACCATTGCATTGCATGCGCACGGTGCGCGAGTTCATCGCAGCCGGTGTCGCGGGCATTCATATCGAGGATCAACTGTATCCGAAGCGCGCACATTATCACAAGTATGTCGCGCACGCGATCCCGGCCGAGGAGTTCATCGACAAGATCAGGTTTTCCTGCCGCCAGCGCGACGAAAGCGACAAGGATTTTGTGATCATTGCGCGCACGGACACCTGTCGGTTTGAAGGCCTCGAGGAAGCCGCCGCCCGGATCAACGCGGCGGCCGATGTTGGTGCTGATATGGGGCTGCTGTTTCCGCGCTCGCGCGAAGAGGCCGAAGCTGCGCCCAAGGCCTGCAAAGTGCCACTGGTTTACGTACAAAGCCGTGGCAACCGGGATGGACGTCCGTTGTTCTCTAATAACGAGCTCAGGGATATGGGTTACAAAGCGTGTATCGACGCGCAGCTCTGGATGACGGTCAGTTTTCATCACGCCAAACAGGCTCTCGAAGAGGTTGTTGCAACAGGCAGCTATACAGGCATGTCTGAGGAAGAAAATGTCGTCGCGCGACAGGGAATTGAGGATGCGATCGGTCTGGATGCCTACTACGAGATCGAAGAGGCAACGGTTGAAGACAAGAAATGGGGCAAGCGCTGAGGTACGGCCGGCTATGTAAGTTGTGGACGTATTTGCCAGGTGCGCTTGCGAATTTAGAATTTGGTTCCTCACGCGGTACAACTTGTAGCAGATGTTTACCAAAAGACTGGACAAGTGCTCCATGACGCTGAAAAGTTGGTTCGAGAGAGATCAAGGCACTTCCCGAGAATTGCCGACAGATCCCAGCATCAGCCCAGTAGATCAACATTTCAGGGTATCCAGCTATGGCCCAACCAATCGATATGTCCGCAAAGCCCGAAGTGACAGCCTTTTTCGATGAGGCGAGCAACACGATCAGCTATATCGTCAAAGACCCGAACTCGACTGCATGCGCCGTCATCGATGCGGTCATGGATTTTGACTATGCCAGTGGTCGCACTTCGTTCGTCGAGGCAGACAAAATCATTGCCGAGATCCAGGCACGCGGCCTTGATCTAAAGTGGCTGATTGAAACGCATGTCCATGCCGATCATCTCTCCGGGGCGCCCTATATTCAGGAAAAACTTGGTGGCAAGATCGGCATCGGCGCCCAGGTCATCGAGATCCAAGAGACGTTTGGTAAGATCTTCAACGAGGGCACAGAATTCCAGCGCGATGGCAGCCAGTTTGACCGCCTGTTTGAAGACGGTGATGTCTATCAGATCGGCGGGCTGAGCGCGTTTACGATCCATACGCCCGGCCACACGCCGGCGTGCATCACGCATGTTATCGGCGATACGGCGTTTGTTGGCGACACGCTGTTTATGCCGGACGGTGGCAGCGCACGCGCAGACTTCCCTGGTGGAGATGCTGGTCAGCTGTACGATTCAATTCAGAAGATCCTTGTCCTGCCAGATGCCATGCGCCTGTTCATCTGCCACGACTATGGCCCTAATGGCAGAGGCATTGCCTGGGAAACAACGGTTGGCGCGGAGAAGGTGCACAACATTCATGTCGGTGGCGGCAAAACGCGCGACGAATTCGTCAAGTTCCGAACGGAGCGCGATGCGCAACTGTCTATGCCGAGGCTGATCATTCCTTCGCTGCAAGTCAACATTCGCGCCGGCAATCTGCCGACCGATCAAGACGGCAATCAGGTGCTCAAAATTCCAGTCAACGGACTCTAACGTGTGATGGACGACGGACATGAGCTCAGTTTTCAACCGCTGACGCCAAAGCTCATGGACAGCCTTGGCACTATCCTCAAAGGTAGCTGGGGTTCGAACTGTTGGTGTATGCATCCACGCCTGACGGATGCACAGATGAAGGAATTACCGGGCGACGGTGCCATAAAGGAAAAACGCCGCGCGGCTATGACCAAGCTTGCACGTCGCCGCAGTCATGCGCCGGGATTGGTGGCATTCGAAGGCGCCGATCCTGTTGGCTGGATTGCGATCTCACCTCGGCCCGAGTACGTACGCGTCGATAAATCCCGCGCAACACCTGTCGTCGACGATGAAGCCGTCTGGATCATTCCTTGCGTGACGGTACCAAAGACCGCACGCGGCAAAGGCATTGCCATCGCCATGATCAGGGCCGCCGCTGAATATGCCTTCGAGAAGGGCGCCCCGGCCGTTGAGGCCTACCCCCGCGCCGGTGACAAACACACAGGCGCTGACAACATCTATTTCGGCACCGAGGCCATGTTCCGCCGCGCTGGTTTCGAAGTGATCCGCCCGCCGCTTGAAAGCCGCCCGAAGAATTGGATACCGCGCGTCGCCATGCGCATTACAGCTTAGCCGTTGCTTTCAACAAGTCGACGCCCTTCTCTGCGATCATCATGGTCGCGGCGTTGGTATTCGCGGACGGCATGGTTGGCATCACGGAAGCATCTATCACGCGCAATGACTGCAGGCCTTTGACGCGCAGCTGATCATCGACGACGGCCATCGGATCACTGCCCATCCGGCACGAACTCACCGCGTGATAAACCGTCGCGCCGCCAGAGCGTGCGTAGTCCAGTATTTCGTCATCGTTTCGGATATTGACGCCAGGAAGCGTTTCCCCGTCGAAATAGGGTTTTAGCGCGTCTGTCGCGAGGAAACGGCGGCACATCTGGATACCAGCAACAAGCGCACGTTGATCGGTTTCGGCTGCCAGGTAATTCGGCTGGATCAGCGGCGCGACATGGGGATCAGCAGATTGCGCGCGGACATATCCTTTACTTTCAGGCCGCATCTGCCACGTGCCGGTCGTCATGCCTGGAAAAGGTTGTAGCGCGCCGATCTGGCCTTCAGCATAGCTTGCGGGCGTAAAAATGAATTGCAGATCGGGCGTATCGAGATGCGGCATCGATTTAAGAAACGTCGCAACGTGGGCCGGACTGAACGCCAATAGGCCCTTGCCAGATGTCATCCATTTGGCGACTTCCCAGCCAAGGCGCAGCCCGCGCGCGCGTTCATTCAAGGTCAGATGGTTTTTGACACGCGCTGCAACTCGGACGGCGTAGTGATCTTGAAAACCTTCTCCGACACCCGCCAACTCATGTCGAACGTTCACGCCGATATCGCG
Organism: uncultured Hyphomicrobiaceae bacterium; assembly: GCA_905480435.1. GTDB lineage: Bacteria > Pseudomonadota > Alphaproteobacteria > Rhizobiales > Hyphomicrobiaceae > CAJQQK01. The sequence continues at coordinate 13,220 of CAJQQK010000110.1, forward strand.
TAGCAATTCACCGGGACCGATGCCGGACAACTGCAACAACTGCGGCGATGCAATAGTGCCGGCGCTCAGCACCACTTCACGGCTTGCGGTGACCTGCATGAGGCGACCGTGATGGCGATAGCGGAGGCCCGTCGCACGGGTGCCATCGAATGTAATCTCGGACACAACGGCGCCGGTCACCACAGTGACATTGGGACGCTGCATGGCGGGTCGCAAAAACGCATGTGCTGCGCTCCAGCGGCGGCCATTGCGGATCGTGCGCTGATAGTACGACACACCGTCCTGTGTGCCCTTGTTGTAGTCTGGGTCGAAAGGGATGCCGAGTTCATGCGCGCCCTGGATAAAGGCCTCGCAAAGTGGATGCTTTTCATGGATGTCTGATACGTGCAGCGGTCCATCTTGTCCGCGCACGTCAGCGTCGCCGCCCGGGCGATACTCTGAGCGTTTAAAATACGGCAGCACGTCGTCATAGGACCAGCCGCGATTGCCAAGCTGCGCCCAGGTATCATAGTCGCGTGATTGGCCACGCACATATAGATGCCCGTTGATTGCGCTTGAGCCGCCCAGCGCTTTTCCTCGCGGAAAATGGATTGCGCGCCCGTTGACGCTCTGCGCAGGCTGTGTTGCAAAGCACCAGTTGAAGCGTGGATCGTTGATTAGTTTGATAAAGGCCGCTGGCATTTCGACGAACATGTTCTTTTCACTGCCGCCTGCTTCCAGGACAAGCACCGAAACTTTTGGGTCTTCCGATAATCGATTGGCGAGGATGGATCCGGCAGAGCCTGCGCCCACGATCACATAGTCAAAGGTTCTGATGTCCGACATTCTTGTTTGGCTTCCGTTTGCATTGCGTCGCGGTCTACCATCAAGCGCACAGTACCAGACTTGACAACCCCGGCAGCTCTGATACCCATAGCCGCCATGGGGCCTGCGAACGCCCCGTGAGGCCACGGCCCAAGATTCGCGTCCTGATCACCCTGAAACGCAAAGGGAGGACGCGCCATGCCGTCACCAACCGAAATTACTGTGCCACAACTTCTCCGCCTGATCGGAACGCCGCAAGCGCCCGTGATCATTGATGTCTGTATTGATGCCGACTATCAGACTGATCCGCGCTTGATCCCGGGATCGTTCCGTCATCCGTTCACCAAGATCGAAGAGCTTGCGCCGCAATTTCAGGGCGAGCGCGTGGTCATCGTCTGCCAGAAAGGCAAGAAGCTCAGCCAGGGCGCAGCGGCCTTGTTGCGCGCCAAAGGCATCGAGACTGAAACGTTGCAAGGCGGCATCTTTGCCTGGCGCGACGCCGGCGCACCGTTGGTGCCAGCGATGGCAATTCCCGGTGAGACTGCAACCGGAGGCACGCGATGGGTGACACGCCAACGCCCGAAGATCGATCGGATCGCCTGCCCGTGGCTGATCAAGCGCTTCGTCGATCCGGCGGCAACTATCATGTTTGTTGCGCCAACCGATGTGCTCGAAGTTGCGGATCGTTTCAACGCGACGCCGTTCGACATCGACGATGTCTATTGGAGCCACCGTGGTGAGAAGTGCACGTTCGATGTGATGATCGAAGAGTTCAAGTTGGGCACTGCGCCGCTGCTGCAGGTCGCCGACATTGTTCGTGGCGCAGACACTAACCGGCATGACCTGGCGCCGGAGGCTGCCGGGTTGCTTGCGATCTCGCTTGGCTTTTCGCGCATGTATCGTGACGACCTCGCGCAGCTTGAAGCAGGCATGGTGGTCTATGACGCGCTCTATCGCTGGGCCCGTGATGCCAGCGATGAGGGCCATGACTGGCCCGCTGCGAGCAGGTCGAGCTCTTAGAGGCAAGAGCTCTTGACCTTCGTTTCACGGTTGTTATCGGGCGTATCGCCCGATACATGAACCCAGAGCAGCCAGCGATCATCATTGCACCTCAACCCAGGGCTGTTCAACGCTGACTGCTGCATAACTCTGCGATAAGGGATTCACGGTCGGGGATTTATCTGAATCTATAGGAGTGCGTTTGATTCGAAAGGAGCGCACTCATGGCATCAGAATTCCTGGAACTTTTATCACA
>CAJQQK010000111.1 GCA_905480435.1 uncultured Hyphomicrobiaceae bacterium
CGTAAGGAATTGATGGCCCACATCGACGCCTTCATCAAAGCCTACAATGTTGACGCCAAGCCGTTCGCGTGGACCAAATCCGAGGTTCACCAAAAACGAATGAAACCCGGTTTCGCGGATCAGTGATTCTGGGTACTAGAATGGCTTGCCGGGGCTATCGCGGCTGTTGTTGCGATTTTCACAAGAAGCTTACCGCTAACAATGGCCGTTGGCATTGCCGCGATCTGGTTGCTTCGAAACTTTGCTTAGCGATTGATTGCAGCTACCTGATATGTGGCAGTGGGGCGCGTGCGGTGGTTTCCCTTTCGACTGATGGCTCTGGTAGAGTGCGACTGAAACCGAAACACCCTCGAACATACACACTCTTGAGCACACTAGGCAGGACACAGACATTATGAGACATGGTGGCCAAATACTGGCGGATCAACTGAGCCTGCAAGGCGTCAAAGCCGTGTTCACGGTGCCGGGCGAGAGTTTTCTAGCGGCGCTGGACGGGCTGCACGATTCCGGGAGCATCGAGACGATCATCTGCCGCCAAGAAGGTGGGGCCGCGATGATGGCCGATGCCTGGGCAAAGGCAACTGGCACACCAGGGATCTGTTTCGTTACGCGTGGTCCGGGGCTCGCCAATGCGATGTCCGGGTTGCATATCGCACATCAAGATTCGTCGCCGATGATCCTGTTTTTGGGGCTACCGGCGTCCGATACGGAAGACCGTGAGGCGTTTCAGGAAGTTGAGACCAAAAGCCTACTCGGCACCTTCGTGAAATGGGTTGGTGTGATCCGCGACACGAAGCGGATACCGGAATATGTCAGCCGCGCCTTTCATGTCGCGCAATCCGGGCGACCAGGGCCTGTTGTGCTCGGGTTGCCGGAAGACATGTTGGCTGCGATGGCGGACGTTGAAGATGCACGCCCGGCCAACCTTATCGATCCGGAGCCGACGCCCGGTGCAATGGCGGACGTGCAGGCGGCGTTGAGCGCTGCGAAACAACCGCTAATGCTGGTTGGTGGGTCTGGTTGGTCTGGCGATGTGCGCGACCGCGTACAGGATTTCGCGCGGCGGTTTGATATGCCGATGGTCAGCTCGTTTCGCTGTCAGGATTACATTGATAATCGCCTGGAGAATTATGTTGGCCATGCAGGCGTTGGCATGGACCCGACGCTGGCCGCTGCCATCAAAGACGCGGATTTGCTGTTCGTTGTGGGTTCTCGGCTCGGTGAGATGACGACCAATGGTTATACGCTGATCGATACGCCGAACCCGAAACAGAAGCTGGTCCACGTGCACCCGAGTGGTGACGAGCTTGGCACTGTGTATCGCGCCGATGTGCCGGTTGTCGCAAGTGCGGAAACTTTTTCGAAAGCGCTTGAGCAGATGCAATCGCCAACCTCCGTGCCATGGTCTGGCTGGCGGCAGGAGCGACGGGCGAACTATCTGAAGACGATGGAACCAGCCGAGCTGCCCGGTGCTGTCCATATGGGCAAAGTCATCGGCGTGTTGTCAGACGCGATGCCGGATGATGCGATCATCTGCAATGGGGCTGGCAATTACGCAGCCTTCCTACACAAGCATTTCACGTACAAAGGATACCGGACACAGCTCGCTCCGACGTCGGGCTCAATGGGTTATGGCCTGCCGGCTGGGGTTGCCGCCAAGGTGGCGTTTCCGGATCGGGCATCGATCGTGCTAGCCGGCGATGGTTGCTTCATGATGACCTGCCAGGAGCTGGCAACGTGCATGCAGTATGACCTGCCGGTTGTGGTGATCGTTGCCAACAACAGCATGTACGGCACGATCCGCATGCACCAGGAGCGCGAGTATCCTGAGCGCGTGGTTGGCACGCGGTTGACGAACCCAGATTTCGCAAAATTTGCCGAGAGCTTTGGTGGGCATGGCGAGACAGTTACCGACACGGAGGGTTTTAAGCCGGCGTTGGATCGCGCGATTGCATCCGGCAAACCGGCCGTGATTGAGCTGAAGCTTGATCCAGAAGCACTGACCCCGCGTCAGACATTGAGTGCGGTTCGTGCAGCCGCGATGGCGAAGTAGCAAGATTGGTAGCGTTCCCGGAATCGCGCCCTTTGCGTGATGTCCGGGAGCTTTCACCTTCATGATTTGCGAGGGCATGCTTCAACTGCGAGCGTGAAAGATCCCGGCTCGCGCGACGGGAGTGCACCTGAAGTTTACGGCTGCGCATTGGCCGCCGCTTGGCCAGGAGCGCCAGACGATATGTGGTGCAGTTACCAGCCAAGCTTCGGTTTGACGTGTGAATCCCGGGGAACCGTTGACGTGTCGCGGAGGGCGCGACTTTTTCTCTTTTGATCGTTGGCGTTACTGGTGTGTTAACGCGAACTCTTAACAAAACCCTAAATTAACATTTGATCAATTAAACCTGTTGTTCGGTTCGAATGGACCAGAGCCCCAAGTTGGGCTATCAATTATTCAACGCAACAACGCAGGGATGGAAACGATGAACCTGCAGGGTCTAAATTTTACAGCACATGAAGGGATCGCCTTTCGCGCTGTAAGTTCAGTTCTGCTCCTCACCGCCACCGCCCTACTTGTTGGATCTCTTATCACGGCGCATTCGGCCAAAACCTCTCCCAGCTCTGGCCGAGTGACAACTGAAACAGTGATCTAGTTGGACATTCGGACGCCCGGGATCAGACCTGCTGGCGACCTGCACGACTTATCGTTATCTCGACGACCTGACTCAACAAAACTTTTACCCCCTCGGAAACGAGGGGGTATTTTTTTGCGTGCAGAGCGGCTCATGTTTTAGGGAAATTGCATTTGAGCTTTGATGGCCGCTCTATTTTTTCTCTCACGGCTATTCCTCGGGAAGGCTCGGGCCTGCGAGGGCGCGGCGCAACGCGCCGGGTCGCATGCGCTCCCTTTAGCGTTCTTCCATCTCAGTCAGACACTCCTTAAAGCAAGCATTTATAGATCGCGTCCCATCAGGTGGTGTAACAGTGCCGGTCAGGTCCGTCGCAACGTTGTCCGGACGGTCAGTCAGCGGTTAGGGCCGCCGGTTCTGATGCACCATCATGGCTGATGCCGCCGCGAGTTTCCAGTGTCATGTAGCGTCG
>CAJQQK010000112.1 GCA_905480435.1 uncultured Hyphomicrobiaceae bacterium
TACATGACACTGGAAACTCTCGGCGGCATCAGCCATGATGGTGCATCAGAACCGGCGGCCCTAACCGCTGACTGACCGTCCGGACAACGTTGCGACGGACCTGACCGGCACTGTTACACCACCTGATGGGACGCGATCCTCGGCCGTCGCTCAGGCCGTTGGTCGGTCCAGCTCACCCGTCGCATCAACGGTGCCAATGGATCATTTGACGGCGTCATAGTTGCCTCGATGAACCCACAGCATTTTGCAAATTCTATGGTTCGATTGACCTTGGTGCCAACAGTGTCGTCGTGCTTGCCGGCTTTGATGGCATTGTCCGGGCAACCACTGGCAGTAAACGCCTAAAACTTGGATCGGATGTTGGCCGCACCGACCTGCTTTCCGGTCATGACAAATCGAACGGCCTGTTCACCGGTGACATTGACGGTTCGGGAACGACCCGCATGTATGTGCGCCGAAAACTTGCCAATCAGCCATTGTTTGTTGCCATTGCGTTGCCCGAAGCGGGCGTCTACGCGCAGCCATACCGCAATCAGCAGCGCTACATCATTCTCGGTTTTATCGGCAGCCTGCTGGTCCTGGTAATCGTCTATTTTGGCGTCATGCATCAAAAGCGGCTCGAGGTTGCTCGCGTGGCGCTGGCGGAAAGTGAGGCACGAGCACAGCGCAAATCCGAGGAGCTTGAGCGCACGTTGGAGCACATGGGCCAAGGCATCATCATGGTCGATGGTGACGGCGAGGTCGTCGTCATGAATGACAACGCCGTCGCACTGCTTGAACTGCCCGGTAAGCTGGCACGTCAACGCAATCGCTTCGATCAAATTGTTGACCACATGTTGGCACGAGGCGAGTTTGGATCGATTGGCCGGTCAGATGAACAGGCGACGATGCGTCAGGTCCGCAGTCTCCGGCCCGGCCTGGATCGTGATTATTATGAACGCAAAAGGCCAGACGGAACTGTGCTCGCTGTGCAGAGCCAAAGGATGCCCGATGGTGGATTTGTGCGGACCATTACCGACATCACCGAGCGCCATCGCTCGGCCGAAAAAATCGCCCACTTGGCGCGTCACGACACACTCACCGGTCTCGCAAATCGCACTCTGTTCCGCGAAAAACTTGATGCTGCGCTGGAACATATCGATCGCGATGACGGGTTTTGCGTCCTGTTTCTCGACCTCGATGATTTCAAGATCGTCAACGACGCCCACGGTCATCCTGTTGGCGATGGGCTGTTGTGTCAGGTCGCACTCCGCCTGAAAGAAGCAGTGCGTTCACAAGATACTGTCGCTCGCTTTGGTGGCGACGAATTTGCCATCATCATGACCGGATTGAGCGATCCGAACCAGGTCATCGTCCGGACGCGCCATCTGATTGAACTACTGCGCGAGCCGTATCGTGTAGACGACATTTTTCTTTCATCGACGGCCAGTATCGGTTGCGCTTTAGCGCCTACCGATGGCTCAACGGCAAACGACCTGCTGCGCAATGCTGATATTGCGCTCTATTGCGCCAAAGCCGACGGTCGCAATACGAGCAAGCTTTTTGCGCCCGAGATGTCGGAACAGCTGATCGAGCGCCGCCGCACCGAAGAGGAGCTATCAAATGCGATCGCAGCTGGCGAACTGGAGCTGCACTACCAGCCGTTAGTCAGCATCAGTTCGGGTAGCTTTTGTGGTTTCGAGGCGCTTGTCCGTTGGAACCACCCGGAACGCGGCCGCATTCCACCGTTGGACTTCATACCGATCGCCGAGGATACCGGCCTCATCGTTCCAATTGGCCGTTGGGTTCTGAACAAGGCCTGTCACGAGGCCGCGAGTTGGGAGAACGAACAGCGCATCGCGGTCAACTTATCCTCCATCCAGTTTCGTGAGGCATCATTGGTCGATGACATCAGGCTCGCGTTGAAACAATCGGGCCTGGAAGCTGAGAGGCTGGAACTTGAGATAACAGAATCCGTAATGATGCAGAACGGAGAGCAGACCATCGCAAAATTGAAGGAGATAAATGGGCTGGGCGTGAAAATTTCGATGGATGATTTTGGCACCGGGTATTCTTCACTCAGTTACTTGCGAAACTTTGCGTTCGACAAGATCAAGATCGATCGCAGTTTCGTCAATGAGCTGGGTCGTGGCAACGAATGTGATTCAATTGTCCGCGCCATCATCGCATTGGCTGAAGGCCTCAGTGTCTCGACAACAGCCGAGGGCGTCGAGACATCAGAACAACTTGAAGTGCTACGCGCGATGGGGTGTGTCGAAGCTCAAGGGTACCTGTTTAGCCCGCCACGTCCTGCCAGCGAAATCTACGAGTTCGTCAATCAGGTGCCAAACATTCAACAAAGAAGCCTTCAACAAAGAGGCCACCACCAAAGAGGTTCTCGACAAATCACAGCCTCAAAGCCCGAATTAGTCGCCTCCGTCACGGACGACGAGCTGGTGAACAGCACGGGCTGAAGCACGTCGCGTTTAATCGGATCCTTAAATCGCCCGAAGATTGGGCGTTTTAAGGCGCATAGTGAATCCACAAAAACGCGACATGCTGTAGAGTAATACTGTCCCGTCTAAGAATTGACCCATCTCATGGGCTTGGGCAGCTCATTCGGGCAGGCGCGGTGCGCGGCGCGAGCCTGCATCGGGCAAGTATCGCAGCTCCCCCGATGGGCCGCCAATGCTCACCCGCAGCTCGGGGCAAGTCCCGCCCCGCGGAGGTCCTCAGCAACGGCCAAGGGCGAAGCGAGGAAGCGACCGTGAGCACAAAAATACTAAAGCGAGATGCATTTTTTGCGTCGCGCATTAGTGACAACTACATGGTGGCCGGCGCCACCAGAACGGTCTGAGAAAAGTGCGCCGGCCCCACTTGAGCGAGATGACCTTTGAGGCCGATGACGAAGTCTTTCAGATCATTTTGAACGATGCTGACACGCTCAATCCGCCCTCGGCACAGGTCGAACATATGCGTCATCGCAACTTCATCGGAATAGCCCCATAGCGTCTGGCAATCTACGGATCTAATGCCAGCCTCTTCCATTTCAGCGCCAACTGAGCTCTGCACAATATAGGTGCCGAAATAGTGCACTCCGGCAGTGTTGTCATTGACTTGCAGGCGCGCATCGGAAAGTAAGACTTCCTTTGTCCTAAGCCACTTTGAAAAAGGCAAAGCTGCAGGAACTTTGTAGTTCCATTGCACTAAAAGTGGAGCAAGCATCACACCACGCTCGCGAAGAGCCTGCACGAACGGTCTGTGTGCGAAAGGATCACAAGCGACATCTACTGAGCTGTTCGCCCGTTCCTCTCGTGCGATGATCGGCTCAATTTGGCGTTCCATCGCGCGGCGTTTGAGGAGCTCGCCCGGCGAGGCTGAGGCAAATGATTGGCCGGTCTGTTCGCGCTTTGTCATATCAACACTACGTTATATTTTCTAAAGTTCGAGTTGGCACAACCGAACCGGCGCTGTCGGATAGAGCCGGTTCGGCCATGGCGGATCGACGATTAATCGTCCGTCATAAAGTCAGCAGTGGGAATGTTGACAGTTTTTTGCGTCTCAGGTTTCACGGCATCATCCCCCGTCATGTGCGGCTCGAACGGCGCACTGATCCCTGTGCGAACCTGAAAGTTCACCGGTGCCACCACAGGGCGTTCGTCTTGGCCTGTCATATGCGGCTCGAAAGGTGCGCTGATACCTGTACGCACTTGAAAATTGACGGCCCCGACAATCGGCGGCTCGATATTGGCGGATCGTTCAATCCAGGATCTACTAATCATTACTTCACTCCGATAAAGTTGTGCCGATTGCAGCGCCAGTATCCGCAGATCAGCGAAAGATCCCTGGTCAATCACTGGCGGAGATAATGTTGCGCTGCAGGAGCTGCGCGAAACCTGATTGGAATTGACTGCGCGCAATGTCAGCACCAACCCTTTGACTGAGCGTCGCTACGAAATCGTTTTCGATCTGCCCGTAAGGCCTGCCATCACACAGCTCGACGATGAAATACGCCGTCGAGTTGAGGTCGATAATATCCGGCTCTGACGGCGTAAAGGCATAGGTGTGCCCCCACTCTTCAAATGTGCGCAGTACGACATCAGGTGTCTTTGCGTAGCAGCCGTTCCGGGAGGTCATGGAGGTCAACTCCTTGGTTGTTGTGGATGCAGTAGGGGTCGGATGCGGTGAACCGTCCGTGGAATGCGTAGGCCGTCGATCTGCAACCGCCGAGCGTCCCTTGGGTAGCAGAACATTCCGTACAGGTTTCTTCGACATCGCTATCGCGCAACTGTTGGTAAAGCGGGTGCGCCCAGGTATCCAGGAAGGGCTTCTCTGTGATGTTGCCGAAATCGACGTACTCGCGCAGGTAGGGACACCCGATGGATTGTCCGGTCGGGCTCACAGCAGCGTTCTGCCAACAGCAATTACCGTCTTTTGGATGCCACGACTGCACGAGCTGCACGGTCTCAGGCACGCGCAGTCCGTTCAGCGCCGTCATCATCTGGTCTACCGAAAGTGACAGCTCTGACCAGTTCTGCTTGGCCCGGCCGAGCGGATACAACCGCAGCACGCCAACTTGATCGGCACCGAGCTCTTCAGCGAGATTGATATAGGCTTGCAGATTTTCGTGGTTGCGCCGCGAAAGAATGCCGAGGATCGTCACTTTGATGCCGGCGGCGAGCGCGTTCTCTATGCCACTGACGGCGCGCTTATAACTGCCAGGCGTACCGGTCAGATCGTCTTGCACGTCCGGCTCTGCCGAGAACAAGTCAACGTACAACCGCCCAACGCCCATGTTCTTGAGGCGCTGCGCCCGCTCACTATCGATACCAATCGCATGCGTGCGTATTGCGACGTACAGGCGTCGATTGACGTGAGCCAGAAGCTCCTCGAAGTCGGGCCGGTCAAACGGTTCGCCGCCTTCGAAAAAGATATGCAGGAAGTTGTCGTCAACCAGCTCGTCAATGAACTGCTTCCACTGGGCGGTGGACAGCTCCTGCGTTGGATCATTCTTGCAGTCGGCATAGCACAGCTGGCAATCCATGCTGCAGGTTTGCGTGACGCAGATGGTCAGCTTGAAAGGCTTATCGAGCTTTGGTCGGGGCCACGCGCTCAGCCCTTCAGACTGGGGGCGAAACAGTTCGTTCATCGCTCGTCTTCTCCTTACGCGGAACTACAGTCGTGATGGAATGCCAGCAATAAACGGAGTACTGGTCAGAGTGTTTGCCGGGGCGTTGGTCAAGGTGCCGGAAAGAATGGCGGATGCATCAAAACGCATCGCGCCAAAGCCTCGGTCTGCTCTCCAATCAGCGTTCTTAGTCCATGCTCCAGCACGGCCCAGTAATGCGGCGGCCAACAGGTCGTGATCTAATTTTCGCCCCGCAATATCTGCCGCTTGCAGCGCCAGTGCTGCAGCGCCTGAGACAATCGCTGCAGCACCACTGGTGCCGCTGCCACGCATATAGCCATTGGTTTTTGACCGTGCACCAAAGAGGTCGTTAGCCGGCGCCGCCAGCAGTGGTGAGGGCGTGTCTCCTGACGCAGTCCAGGGTCGTGGTCCGCGACCGGACATCTCCAACACGGCATCGTCTGCTGCTGCATTATTAAGTCCCGCAACAGCAATAACGGAGGCGGCACAAGCAATCGACGTCAGTGAGGTCTGGCCTAATGGTCGTGGAGTTGTTCGGCCAGTTTCACTTGGAGTCGAGGCTGTCTGACATCTCCCGGTATAGATTTGGGTTGGTGGTGTCATCGCGCAATCGCGTTCAATCCAGGCATGCACAACTCCGCCATCATCAGCCCGTTCGGGACGCACCGAGACGTCGAAAACAGATCGATCGGACGACAATAATGACGGAGACACGAGCCCTGGATGCAATAGAACGCGCACCGCCCTCAGACTGCCTCGAACCGCGCCCCGGTTTTCCGCGACCCCGATAAGTTGACCGTCATGTGTCATGATCGCCGAAGTGCCGCGAGCCGATCCATCAAGCGTGAAGCTAACACCCCCACAGTCGAACGGAGATCTGATGTCGACTGCAATATTATCTTCACAGTCCGCCCATACCTCGAGTTTGCTCTGGTTCGTATTCTTCGTATCAAACGACCAATGAAACCCAAACGGCGTGTCACCAGTCAACGCGCCAGAAACATGTCCGCGATCGGCGCCAGCGTTCCCCGTTCCTGTGACGACGACGGCAGTCGGTTCACCAGGGCGCTTGCCGTTTGCGGTGATCGCATCGATGGCTTGGTTCACCGGCGAGTTGCCATCATGTCCACCAGCCCATGCGCCGATACTGAGGTTGATCACGATTCCATCCGGCCGCAGCGCACGCGCGAGTTCGTAACTTGCTTCAAGTGCATGGACGATTGCCGAGCTCTCTTCGTAGCTGCGCCAACCACGCCAGCTGGAGAGCGTCTCGTCTCTTTGAGCTGCCGCATCAATCCACGCTGGTCGCCCGTCAGTGTCTTCTTCGCGCCATGCACGATCAGGCAGGTTGAGCTGTAAGCCGATCAGTGTCGCGCCAGGCGCAACGCCACAAAACTCTGCTGTCCGTGAACCAGCCGCGATCGACGCGACCCAACTGCCGTGCGCACCAACCTGCACACCGTCACGACCAAAATAGTTTGCGTGAGGATCATAGATGTCATCGAGCGCCGAGCGGTCACCATCTCGCTCGCAAGCTCGTATCAGTCGATTAATCTCCGAACGCACAAGCCGACTGCCATTTTGATCGATCAGTGCCGCAAAGCGCGTTTCACCGGACGTCGTCCGCAATGCCGGGTGCAGCAGATCGAACCCATAATCGATCACGCAAACAACAACACCGGCGCCACTCAGCCCCGTGAGCGCTGGATGAGCCCGGGCGCGCAACAATGCCGCGCTGTTCAAATCTTGAGGGCGTCCGTCGTCGTCCATGACTTAAATCTCTGCGCGGGGCCAAGGGGGGGCTAGAATACTGAAACGCGTGGCCTCGCTTACTCATTACAAATGGTTAACCAATGCAGTTGAGTGTGCGCCAAGGTAGCTACCTAGTTGCGATTCTGGTTGTCTTCGGGCAGTGCTTAACCCTCAGTAGACGTCAGAGGACCACGGTCAATTTTCCAAATCCAGGGCACCAAAACCACAGCGCCAAGCCGAGTTGTTTGCTACGCTGAAGCGACTGGAGAATGAGATGAGTGAATAGACTTTCCCCCGCTCATTCATGGGTATGAACCCGCAACTCCCACGATTTCCCCAGAAATTCGCCGCTTCGAAAGCCTCACGCATGAACCAATCGCAGTCACAGCGCATGCACTTGCTGCTTGAGGCCCCCATCCCAACGTTGCTGTGGCGGCTTGGTGCGCCCAATGCCCTGGCAACCATAATCCTGACTTCTGTCACACTCGCTGATGCCTGGTTCGTCGGGCGCATCGGCACGGTCGCGCTGGCGAGCCTCGCGATCGTCTTTCCATTCCAGACGCTGCTGCAGATGATGTCTGGAGGCGCTATTGGTGGCGGTGTAACATCCGCTTTGTCGCGAGCTTTAGGTGCTGGTGACAGCGCGCATGCTGATGCCGTTGCCTGGCATGCGATTTTGATCGCCTGTGCCATGTCGGTCGTATTCATCATATGCCTCGGCGTCTTGCCGGAGGCGATATTCGCCATGCTTGGCGGTAAGGGCGAGGTGCTGGCAGGCGCCGTTGCCTATGCCCGGATTGCATTCGGCGGGGCAACCGTAATCTGGCTGTTTTACATATTGTCCGCGATCCTGCGCGGCACCGGAAACACCAGAACACCAGCCCGCGCCATTATCGTGAGCAGCATCGCGCAGATCGGTTTGTCGGGATTGCTAACGCTCGGCTATGGACCCTTCCCGGCGTTTGGTGTCATCGGACCAGCGATTGCCATTGTCGTCTGCCAGGGCTTCGCGGTTCTGTATCTGATATCGTTCTTGTTGAGTGAAAGTTCCGGCATAAGCATTCGACCGCAACCGCTGAGCTGGCGACCGTTCGCCGATATCATGCAGGTCGGCGGCATAGCGCTTCTCAATAGTCTGATGATGGCTGGCACAGTGATTGTCGTCACCGGTTTCATCGGTCATTACGGGACTGCAGCGCTCGCCGGATATGGGCTTGGCGGGCGCTTGGAACTCATGCTGGTGCCGATTGCATTCGGCATTGGTGCTGCCTTGACGGCCAGCGTCGGTGCCAATTTTGGTGCCGGTCAATACGCCCGCGCCCGCCGTATTGCGTGGTCCGGTGCCGGTGTTGCCAGCGTGATAACAGGTGCCATCGGACTGGCTGTATGGATACTCCCTGACTTGTGGCTTGGCCGCTTCACATCTGACCCCGAAGCTTATGCTTACGGCGCGCTCTATCTCGGTATTGCGGCGCCGCTCTTCGGGCTTTTTGGTGCGGGCCAGGCATTGTATTTTGCCAGCCAGGGCACGGGTCGTTTACTGTTCCCGGTGACGGTTAGCGTCTTGCGGATGTCAATGATTGCTCTTGTCGGCTGGATGGCGGTTTCGCGCTCCTGGGAGGTCTCGACGTTGTTCGTTGCCGCAGCCGTAGGCTTAGCGATCGTTGGCATTGGCCAAGCGTCATGCCTGTTCACGCCCGCATGGCGACCGGACAAATACCGAACTAAAAATCAACTGCAGCCGGAAAACTAACCGGGCCCTCAATAGGAAGCCAAGCCTTGAATATGGAAGAACGCATGCAACGCAACATCGAAGTCATTGCCGCAGAATGGATCGCCGCGTTTGATCAGGCCATCGCTAATCGCAATCGCGCGCAACTGAGCCAGCTCTTTGCATCTGATAGCCATTGGCGCAACATCTGCGGCATCAGCTGGGCGTTTGCAACGACCAGCGGTAGCGATGCTGTTCTGGATGCTCTGCTGGCGCGAAGCGCTGAGGCTAGCGCCCATAATTTCAAACTTGCCGTTGAACTTCATCCGCCGCGTAACAATGTCGTGGCCGGCGAGGAGGTCGTTGAAGCCGTCTTCAAGTTCCGAACGGATATCGGCACGGGCATCGGCATCGTGCGCTTCAAACGCGGTTCGGAACAAGAGGGCGGCCTGCCGATCGCCTGGTCTTTAATGACGGCAATCGATCAACTCGACAGCGATATAAAGCAACCCGAGCATAGCCCGGAAGACCTCAACCACGAGCGCTCAACGACAACGGAAAATTGGTTCGATCGGCGCCAATTGGAACAAACTTACGCGGACCGTGAACCAGATGTGCTGATCGTCGGCGGTGGTCATGCCGGCATCACGTCGGCGGTCGAACTCAAGCAACTCGGCATCGACACGCTCATCGTCGATGGGATGAAGCGCGTCGGCGACAACTGGCGCCTGCGCTATCACAGCCTCAAACTTCACAACGTAACGGCGGTCAATCATCTGCCCTACATGCCGTTTCCCAAAACGTTTCCGCGTTACATCCCCAAGGACAAGGTCGCCAATTGGCTGGAAAGCTATGTCGATCTGATGGATCTCAATTTTTGGACAGAAACCCGCTTCGAAGGCGCAACCTACGATGACGTGACCGGCAAGTGGACCGCAACGTTGCGCCAATCAGACGGCAGCACGCGCGAGTTGCGCGCCGCACATATCATCATGGCAACAAGCGTCAGCGGCATGCCGTATATGCCGGAAATTCCGACGCTGGACGCCTACAAGGGCACCGTCCAACATTCGAGCGAGTTCGCGGGTGGCGAAGCCTGGACGGACAAGCGTGTGCTGGTGTTCGGCACGGGCACAAGTGGCCACGACATTGTCCAGGAACTGTATGCCAACGGCGCCGATGTCACGATGGTGCAACGCAGCCCGACACTGATCGTCAACGTCGAACCAAGTGCGCAGCTCTATGACGGCACTTACCTTGATGACAGCAAACGCACTGAAGATCTGGACTTGTTCAACACCTCGGTGCCGATGGCGCTGATCAAGCAAAACCACAAGCTGATCACCACCAAAGTCCGCGAGCTTGATAAGCCGATCCTCGATGGGCTTGAGAAGGCCGGCTTCGAGCTTGAGTTCGGCGATGACGGCACGGGTTGGCCGCTAAAATACCGAACCCGCGGCGGCGGTTATTATTTCAACGCCGGCTGTTCCGAATTGATCGCGGATAAGAAAGTCGGCTTGATCCAGTATCGCGACATCGAACGCTTCACTCCCGAAGGCGCCCAGATGCGAGATGGCACGACAAAACCAGCCGATCTCATCGTCCTGGCAACCGGCTACAAGGGGCCGTCCTACGTCGTCAGGGAATTGTTCAGCAGCGACGTCGCCGACCGCGTCGGCAAAGTCTGGGATGTCGATCCAGAAACGCAGGAACTCAACAACATGTGGGTGCAGACCGGCCAGCCCGGCCTCTGGTTCACCGGAGGATCGTTTTCGCAGTGCCGGATCTATTCCAAATATCT
The DNA here is from genome assembly GCA_905480435.1 of uncultured Hyphomicrobiaceae bacterium. GTDB lineage: Bacteria > Pseudomonadota > Alphaproteobacteria > Rhizobiales > Hyphomicrobiaceae > CAJQQK01. The sequence goes on from CAJQQK010000112.1 coordinate 10,393, forward strand.
CGCCCGCCAGATACTCGGAGTTGAACGCGGCGTGCTCGCAAAGCAGTCAGAGGGCAGCGAAGCGTCCGCAGTTGTTAAAAAGGCAGATGCTGCCTGACAATGCTCGACCATCAGCCGCGCATGGCACGTAGGAAATAGAACTGCCGCTTCAGTATTCCCGCGCGCCATCCACTTTGTCATGCCTGCGAAGGCGGGAACTCAAGCGAGCCTCCATGAACCCGGCGCTTGCGGCGCCCCAATTGGACCACCACATAAAAAACCGCCCGCGGAATACTCCACGGGCGGCTTCTCATTCTTCGCGTTCTGACGTCAGAACGACATGATTACATCATGCCGCCCATGCCACCCATTCCGCCCATATCAGGCATTGCTGGTCCGCCGCCGCCATCTTTCTTCGGCGATTCAGCAACACCGGCTTCCGTCGTGACCATCAGGCCAGCGATCGAAGATGCGTCCTGAAGAGCTGTGCGGACAACCTTTGCAGGGTCGATGATGCCTTTTTCGATCAGATCGCCGTAAACGTCGTTCTGAGCGTCATAACCGAATGCAACACCGCGGCTTTCGAGAACCTTGCCAACCACGATCGAACCTTCAACACCGGCATTATCGGCGATCTGGCGGATCGGAGCTTGCAGCGCCTTACGAACAATCGCGATGCCAGCGTTTTGGTCGTCATTGTCGCCTTCGATGTCGAGCAGGGCGCTTGCTTTCAGCAGCATAACGCCACCACCAGGAACCACACCTTCTTCGACAGCAGCACGTGTTGCATTGAGCGCGTCATCAACGCGGTCTTTGCGCTCTTTCACTTCGATTTCCGTTGCGCCACCGACTTTGAGGACAGCAACACCACCGGCGAGTTTCGCCAGGCGTTCTTGCAGTTTCTCACGGTCGTAATCCGAAGTTGTTTCTTCGACTTGCGCACGAATCTGTGAAACGCGACCTTCGATGTCTTTCTTCTTGCCAGCGCCGTCGATGATTGTTGTGTCATCTTTGGTGATGGTGACGCGCTTGGCTGTGCCGAGCATGTCAAGCGTAACGCTTTCGAGCTTGATGCCGAGGTCTTCAGAGATCGTCTGACCACCGGTCAGGATCGCCAGGTCTTCGAGCATAGCTTTACGACGGTCGCCGAAGCCAGGTGCCTTAACAGCAGCGATCTTGAGGCCGCCGCGCAGTTTGTTGACAACCAAAGTTGCCAGCGCTTCACCTTCAACGTCTTCTGCAATGATCAGCAGTGGGCGTGAAGATTGAACGACAGCTTCCAGGATTGGCAGCATTGCCTGCAGGTTGGACAGCTTCTTCTCGTGGATCAGGATGTACGGATCTTCGAGTTCCGTGATCATCTTGTCAGCGTTCGTAATGAAATACGGTGACAGGTAGCCACGGTCGAACTGCATGCCTTCAACAACATCAAGCTCAGTTTCGAGGCCCTTGGCTTCTTCAACTGTGATGACGCCTTCGTTGCCAACGCGCTGCATAGCTTCAGCGATCATGGCGCCGATTTCAGATTCGCCGTTCGCAGAGATCGTGCCAACCTGGCCGATTTCTTCTGAACTTTTGACCTTCTTCGAACGCTTGCCGATTTCAGCGACGACGTGGATCGTTGCCTGGTCGATGCCGCGCTTCAGGTCCATTGGGTTCATGCCGGCGGCTACAGCCTTAAGGCCTTCGCGAACGATGGCTTGAGCCAGAACCGTTGCAGTTGTCGTACCATCACCAGCAACGTCGTTGGTTTTGGAAGCGACTTCACGCACCATTTGTGCGCCCATGTTTTCGAACTTGTCTTCGAGTTCGATTTCCTTCGCGACGGTGACGCCGTCTTTCGTTGTGCGCGGTGCGCCGAAGGATTTTTCGATGATGACGTTACGGCCTTTTGGGCCGAGGGTCACTTTGACAGCATTTGCGAGCGTGTCGACGCCGCGCAGCATACGGTCACGTACGTCTGTTGAGAATTTAACGTCTTTGGCTGACATAGCGTGATGTCTCCCAGTGTACTAGATGGATGAATGACGAGAGTGGGAAAACCGAGTGGGTTACTCGATGATGCCCATGATGTCGTTCTCCTTCATGATGAGGAGATCGTCGCCATCGATTTTGACTTCAGTGCCGGACCATTTGCCGAACAGGACAGTGTTGCCCTTTTTGACATCAAGAGCGACGACTTCGCCGTTTTCATTGCGGGCACCCGGGCCAACAGCGATCACTTCACCCTGCATGGGCTTTTCTGCAGCCGTATCGGGGATAATGATGCCGCCGGCTGACTTGGTTTCACTGTCGACGCGCTTAACGACCACACGGTCGTGAAGAGGACGGAATTTCATGGAATACCTGCTCCTTAGTGGGCTGGTTCATTGATAATAGGTAACGGAGAGTGGCTTGTTAGCACTCGATAAGGGTGAGTGCTAAGTTGCTGTTGGATGAAATATGGTGGGTGCGGCCGTCTGTCAAGGCCAGCGCTTCCAATTTTTTCGCAGGTCGGCTCATTTTCTCAATGAGCTGCCAAGATCGGTTAACCGCCCAGGTCTATGGTCATCCAAGTGTTAAGACGACGTTAACGCTGCCGTCCTAACGGCAATTGCGATCAAGGCAGGATGTCGGCAATCGAACGAGCATTCCGGATAGATCGATTGCCCAGCCGATAATGTAACAAGCCGATAATGCAATAAGCTTGCCGACGTCCAAGTAAGCGCTAAAGCACGACATCTCCAATAGGATTCAACATGTAGGAAGCGCATGCGACCCGGCGCAGCCGCCTCGCGGAGGTGCCCGAGCGTAGCGAGGAATAGCATCGTGAGCGAAAACAATCTAAAGCGAGGCGCATATAATGCGACTTGCTTTAGTCAGTAAGCGCTGGCCGTGCCTTCAGCTTCAAACACCATGCCGGTCAGGCCTTCGCCGTCGTGCGAAGCAAGGTACAGTGCGAGCGCGGCCATATCAGGTTCGGACCTGACGCAATCGTCGTCAGCCAGTCCGCTACCCAAAATCGCGCGCGGCGCGACAGCATTGATGCGAACGGATTGCTCGGCCCATTTTTGGGCTTCGCCGCGTGTCAGGGCTGTGAGCGCGGTCCGCGCAATTCCGATAACGGCGGCTTCCCCGCCAGTGCGTGCTTCTGGAACCCGCAGAATGTTGAGGACTGAGCCATGCGTCCAGGTCAGCCCCATGCGATTGGCCGCGACACCCGTTGTTCGTGCCGCTGCCTGGAACCGTTCCGAGATCAGATCTTCGAGATCTTCAAGCGATGTCGCACCGTTGAGATCACCCGTATCGAGGGCGATCAGATTGACGACGATATCGAGGCCGCCGAAATATTTCGCAGCTGACTGAGAAAACCGCACGGCATCTTCAGCTTCGTCAATTGGATCATGATGAACATGGATGTCGAGAGCAGTTTGCGCGACATGCGATAGCAGCGCATCAATTTCGGGCGATATCTCAGGGATCTGCAACACAAGCCGGCAACCATGATCACCAAACGCACGTACCAGATCCACTCCACGCGACGCCTGTACGCCTGTAACTAACACACGGGCACCGGCAAGTTCCGGATACATCCCCGCATTACGCGCAATCCCAGCAACACTCATCAACATTTACAAACCCCTCCCCAATATGGCGCCACGCTTGACCGGTCAGTTCGAGACTGGGTCATCGCGGCATCTCTTGGGATCACTTCACGCCGATTCGGATAACGAGTTCTAAATGCGACCGCGATTCTGGTTTGGATGTGGCTGCAATAAGAATTTGGCGTGGCAAACAAAACAAGAACAAGTGGATGTGCGTCAGGAAACCACAATCATCTTATACTAGGCAAGCCGCATTGCTATGGTTGATCTGCCAATCTCGGCTCAACCACATTTGCAGCCGCCCGACGGAGACATGAACAATGAGCAACCCACGGTTAGCCAGTGCAGTATTTCGCCTAGTACGGAGCACGACTAAGAATTCGGTGGCCGCCGCTGCAGCCGGACTTGTGCTCGCGGCAGGTGCGGGAATGGCGCAGGCGAAGGATGCCAAGGTCGGCAACCTCGTGATCGAAGCGCCGTGGTCGCGCGCAACACCTGGCAGATCGACGTTGGGCGTTGGCTATCTGGCGATCGTCAATATTGGCAACAAGATCGATATCCTGAAAGCAGCCTCGTCGCCGATTGCTGCGCGTGTTGAGATACATGAAACCAGCATGCGAAACGGCGTGATGCGGATGCGCAAAGTTGAAGACGGGGTTGAGATCAAGGCCCAGGAAGTGACCGAGTTCAAACCCGGCGGCCTGCACCTCATGCTCATCGGTCTGAAAAAGCCGATCGTGAAAGATGAGACGTTTCCTGTGCAGCTGACCTTCGCCAAAGCGGGCAAGGTTGATCTGACGTTTACGGCTGCGGGCATTGGCGCAGCTCAGCCACCAGCTGCGCTTGGTATCGGTGCTGCTGGCGGTTCGCACTCCGGCTCTGATGCTCAAGCGCGGGGGCAAGAGAAAGGCTCGCATTGATTGTTGCAAAAGTCGCGACGGAATTGCGCGCGCGGATGCGTTGACATTAGGAACGCTTCACGATCGCTGTGATTTCTGGCAAAAATTCACGACTGTCGCTTCCGTCTTGATGTTTGGTTTGATTTGCCCTCAGGCAGGGCAGGGTGATGCGAGAGGATTTGTCATGTGCCGAGTTCATCAATCACAAAGCTCAACCATCGCTGCATGGCGTCGAGGTCTCTGCCTTGGCGGATTGGCAGTAATCATGGGCGCCGCCACCTATCCCGTGGCAGCTCAAACCAGCTCACCAGAGATTGCCGCCAAAGAGCGCAGCGATCCGGCATCCGGTGATGTGGTTGTCATTAACCTTAAGAAGGGCAAAGGCAGCGCGCCGAACCCTTATGCACCAATCAAGCTGAAGCCGTTGCCTGAAAAATGGCCCAATGCTCAAAGGTCAGCAATCGAGAAACCGGTAAAGAAGGCGGCGCCCAAGCCGGAGTTGCGACAGTCGGCAACGGCGGCTTTGCGTACTGAGCGCCCTCCAACTCCCCCGCTGCCAGCGTTGAACACCGAACGCCGGATTGCCAGTCCTCGGCTAAGTCAGTTCCCACAGACCGGGCTTCTCCGAGCGCCTGAACAGATTGATGAGGCTCCACCACCGCGTCGCGTCACTAGGCGTCCCGTCAGAGAGCGAACGGTCCGGCGATATCGGGAAAGGCGGCGGTATAGCCGTCGCAATCGTCCGCGGCACCAATGCCGCCGGCTCGCGCGTCGCTGCAGTTCCGGCTTCGAAGGCTCCTGCTATGTCTGGCAACGGCGCTGCACTTAACGCGGTTCGTTACCCGACGACATGTGCAAGGCTATACAACTTCGCCGTCAGCGAAAGACTGAATCAAAGAGCGCGCAATAGCTTGCTTGCCTGGCACGAAAATCCCGTCTGGATGAGACTCGTCGAGCATCAACAGGATCTCGTTGCGAGAGAACCAGCGCGCTTCTTGAATCTCTTTGGGGTCGATTGTGATCTCAGAGGTCTCGGCAATACCATGGCAGCCGATCATCAAAGAATGCGGAAACGGCCACGGTTGCGTCGAGTGATATCGCACGTCGCCAATCTTGAGACCGGCTTCTTCCATTGTCTCTCGGCGCACAGCGTGCTCGATATCTTCGCCATGCTCTATGAACCCTGCCAGGGTTGACCACATGTTTGTTTCGAATCTTGCTTCGTGCCCGAGCAGACATCGCTCACCGGACGGGTCAACAATCAACATGATCACAACCGGGTCGGTGCGTGGAAAGTGCTGTCGACCACATGGCGAGCAGACGCGCCGCCAACCACCATCTCTAATCTCCGTCGCGCCTCCACAGTGACCGCAGTAGCGCGCATTTTCGTGCCAATGGTTGAGTGCTTTGGCCATGCCGATTGTCGAAAGCTCTTCGCTTGGTAGTACTTCGTTCTTGGCAAGCGTTCTGAGATCAACAGCTGGGCGCATCGTTTCGATTGCATTGGTGGCCGTTTTGGCAAGGTCTTCCGTTATCGCGAGCGCAAAACGTCCGCCGCCGTCAGAGGGGTGGGTGCCCAAAAAGTACGACTGCTCAACTGGAAAACCGTATGACTGGAGATCTGCCAAAGAGAACCAACGCACTGACCCTTCCTCTCCAAGTCCTGAAGACTGAATAACCGGCTTCTCGCCAACGAGTACGATGAAGCGTGTATTTGCTGCATTCATCTGCTCGGCAATGAAGGTTTCTTCACTGCGCTTGTCACTATGTCGATTAAGTTGCTCTGCGGCAGCGATATTAGCTTTGAACATGCAATTATTCCTCCATCGGCGCCGACCAAAGCATAGCCCCCGCACCCACGCAACGAGACGAGCGAACAAGTTGAGGATTTTGGGATTGGTCCGGTCTGGCAGTCGGGTCCGTGATCTATTGTGAGGTCGATACAACTACCATTGGTGTCAAATTTTACAGCCACATCTTGCTCTCTACTTCTGAACGGTCCATATAGGCGCTGGGAGGTTGGCGCGGACGTGTCCCTCGCCAACCGGGTCAGATCCGGAAGGAAGCAGCCCTAACGAGTCCGATATGGGTCGTTGTTCAGCCTCCCACTTTCTCCTGCAAACCTCGCGGTAAATTGTCGGCCAGCCTTTGTGCTGGCGAGGTGATCGCATATGATTGCCGGCGGCCCTATCCGGCCCCAGGGTTCGGATACTAGGGTCAGCACCTTAGCAACGTGCTTGCGTTTTGGGAGTATCCACGATGGCAGCTGATGGTAATGACGGCGATAGCACGGCAGAGCGCTATGTCGTTCTGGCGCGCAAATACAGGCCGGAGACGTTTACGGACCTGATCGGCCAGGAGGCCATGGTCACGACGCTGAAAAACGCGTTCGCGACCGACCGCATCGCCCAGGGCTATATGCTGACGGGGGTTCGTGGCGTCGGCAAGACAACAACTGCCCGCATTCTGGCGAGAGCGCTCAATTATTCAAAACCTGGACTGACAGATAAACCGACGGTCGAACTCGACGGCTACGGCGAGCACTGTGCTGAAATTATCCAGTCAGGCCATCCTGACGTATTGGAAATGGACGCGGCATCGAACACCGGTGTCGATAGTATTCGTGAGATTATCGAGAGTGCCCGCTACCGTCCGCTGACGGCGCGTTACAAGGTATTCATAATCGACGAAGTCCACATGCTCTCGAAGGGCGCATTCAATGCGCTCCTGAAGACGCTCGAAGAGCCGCCGGAGCACGTCAAATTCATCTTCGCAACAACTGAAATCAGACGTGTGCCGGTAACTGTGCTGTCGCGATGCCAGCGCTTCGATTTGCGTCGCGTTGAGGTGCCTGTGCTGGTTGAGCATTTTGCAAATATCACAACCAAAGAGAATGCCACGGCCGATGAAGATGCACTTAGGTTGATCGCGCGGGCATCCGAAGGATCTGTGCGCGATGGCTTGTCGATCCTTGATCAGGCGATCGCAATGGGACAGGGCACGGTCACAACAGAGTCTGTGCGCGCCATGCTCGGCCTGGCTGATCGTGGCCGGATATTTGATCTCCTCGAATTGCTGCTGAGTGGCAAAATCGCTGATGCGCTGGGCGCATTCGAAGCGCTTCACCGTGACGGTGCAGATCCAATCCAGGTGCTGACCGATCTTTCCGAGACCGTACACGTAACGGCGCGCATCCAAGCCGCTGGTAAAGAAGCGGTGTCGTCGGCGATGTCTGGCGAAGAGCGCGGCCGCGCGGACACGCTTGCTGAAAAACTGTCTGTCCCGTTGATGGCGCGTGTTTGGCAGATGTTGCTGAAAGGCATCGAGGAGGCGGGCCGAGCACCGAACCCTGTCGCTGCAACCGAAATGGTGCTGATCCGGATCGGCCATACCGCTGATCTGCCAACGCCAGATGAAATCATCAAGGCCATCGGTGGGGGAGGCACAGCCGCGCGAGGCGGCGGCAATGCTATGGGCGGTGGCGGTGGTGGCGCGCCAACGGCGAGCGCGCAAGGCGCACCTGTTCTGGCTTCGATTACAGGTTCGGCCGCGGCCGTCCAGCAAGTCGAGCAGCAACCTGACCGCACAGTTGCGGTGGCGACTGCAGCCTCTCAACCGGCGATTGAGATCATGGGGTTTCAGGACATCCTGGACCTATGTAGTGCGCACCGCGATGCCCGTCTGCGCATTCATCTCGAGGAACACGTCAGTCTCGTTGCATTCAATGTCGGACATGTCGAAATTTTCCCTCTGCCTGGCGCACCCAAAGGCCTTGCCGGAGAGCTCGGCCGGAAGCTGTCGGAATGGACTGGGGCACGATGGGTCGTCTCTGTTGGTCGCGAAGCCGTTGAGCCGACGATAGGCGAAGTCGTGCGTGCTAAGCGCGCTGAAAAAATCGAAGAAGCCAAGCAGGAGCCAGCGATAGCCTCCCTGCTCAAAGCATTTCCGGAAGCGAAAGTCGTTGATGTCCGCGATAGATTAGCAGCTGACACGGATGCTTCTGTTGTTGATGGCGACGGCGAGCACGATCAATAGAGCCACGGATAAGACCTACAACCTGATTGAAGGACACGGGCGATGAAAGACATAATGGGAATGATGAAGCAGGTGCAGCAGATGCAGTCGCGCATGCAGGAGATGCAGACTGAGCTGGCCGATATGGAAATAACCGGTCAATCCGGTGGTGGGCTGGTCGTCGTGACACTGAACGGCAAATCGGAAATGCGTGGAATCAAAATTGACCCGAGCCTTGCTGTGCCTGATGAGATCGAAATCCTCGAAGACTTGATTGTTGCGGCAACTCAGGATGCCAAAACCAAAGCCGAAAATCAGATGCAGGAAAAGATGCAAGGCTTAGCTGGCGGCCTGCCAATCCCGCCCGGTCTGAAATTGTTCTAGCGCGCCACTATACTAAGTCTGATTATAAGGTCGACATGGGGCTAATAATCAGCCCGATGCGGCTGTAGCCTGACTGTTTTGTGTGCAATCTGGCCTTATTCGTAAACGGAACGTTAACCGTTGTGCCACTAAGGTACGCCCATATCCCCTCACCGCAAAACGGAGCTGAGGCACAAATTATGGGCACAGAAATTACCGATCTTGATCAGATGATGCAGACCCTGGCGGCTGCATCGACAGACCCGAACGCCGTGTCAGTTGGCGATTTTGCCAAGGCCGTCCAAAGCCTGCAAGCAGAACTCAAAATGCTGGAGACAGAAGTCGATCGTCTCGGCACAACCGTTGGTGCCGTCTACGAGATCGGCAGCGATCAAGCTACTGACGCAGCGGTTCCACCCGCTGCAGACACCGGCGATCAGGTCACAGCGACCAAGCCGTAGGCGACACCTGAGAGCACAGCTCCAACAAATCCAAGAACCACGTAGGCTGCAAATACCTGCCGTTTGACCAGCGCAAACACGGCTGTCATTGCCGGAATGCAGCTAACGCCGCCTGCAACAACAAAGGCCATGGCAGCGCCCGGGCTCATGCCTTGCTCCATAAGTCCGGCAACAAGTGGTGGTGCGGCATAGGAGTTGAGGTAGGCAGGTGCACCGACCAACGCGCTCAGCACGATTGGCATCAGTCCGTCGCCGCCGAGAACCCGCGCGATCGTTTCAGCCGGCATATAGGCGAGCATCAAGCTCTCAAGCAGGTAGGCCAATGACAGCCACTTGAAGAGAAAGTGTGCGTTGGCAACAGATTCCCGAAAGAACATGTCGCGGCGCTTTTCTTCTTGCCAAAATCGCCAGACCGGCTTGCCTTTAAACGGGGAAGGGCCGCAGCATCCTCCGCCGCTTTCTCTTGGTTTCAGAGGATCGGCGAACCAGCCGCTTTGCGTCATACCATACATGGCAAAGCCACCAAGTAGCCCCATGCCAACAGCAACGAATGTCTTGGCAATGGCAAATTGCAGCCCAAGCGCGCTAGCGGTTATCAAAAAAGCCGCCGGATCCATCAGCGGCGACGCCAACCAGAATGCCATAACGGGTGCGATCGGTGTGCCAAGCGCGAGCAGTCCTGCAATGAATGGTATGACTTCGCATGAGCAGAACGGTGACAGGCCGCCCATCAATGCGGCCAACATGATCATTCGGACTTGGCGTCCCTCGAATGCTTTCGCGACGATGGCTTCGGCGCCGCTTGCTTTTAGGTATGCAACGGCGAGCACTGCAAACAGAATGTAGGGGGCGGTACTTGCCAAAGCCTTCAAAGCGAGCATGATTGAAAGCGGCAGCTGCGCTGGCGTAAGCACCGCAAGGCCGATCAGGATCAGCACAATGGTTGCCCAAGCGCCGTCGAGCCGCGGCAACTTAATGTGTTTTAACGTTTCAACGAGCGTGGTCATGTGATCCTCCGACGGGAGTTGATCCCGATTGATCGACGCAGCATTCTCTCAAGAGATAAGCTGCGAGTTCCTCGATACGTTCGAAAGCGGCAAGATTGCGAATGGAGCGGCCGTCCTTGGTCTGTTCGATCAGACCAGCGGCTGCAAGAAACCGCAAATGGTGCGTAAGCGTCGAAGCCGGCATGTCGAGGCGCTTTTGAATATCGCCAACATTGAGCCCGCCGGGCCCTGCCCTGACGAGCGCCAGTAACACTTCGAGCCGCGGTTCCGAGCCGATGGCGGCAAAGCCTTGTGCCGCTTCAACAAGCTCGAGCGAAATATTTGTGGTGTGAGTCGGATCATCTTTCATATTTCGATATTTCTAGAATTATCAAAATATGTCAATGTTAAATTTCTGAGGGCCGCAACATGCATGCTTGATGCACACAAAAAAGAGCGCCTTATTAAAGCATGTCGCATCCAATAGGATTCAGCATGCAGGGAGTGCATGCGACCCGGCGCGAGCGCCGCCCCGGCGGAGGTCCAGAGCGTAGCGAGGGAATAGCCGTGAGCCCAAAGGGACTAAGCGAGGAGCATTTTATGCGACACGCTTTAGGCGCCCTTTGGACAACATTGTCGTTTGTGATCAGGCCGTTCGTCTGGCGAGAGGATCAACGGTTGCGAAGCGCGTGCTCGGCGCAGGTTCGGTAACGCTGCTGCCGCGTTTCTCCTGCATGTCCATAACCTGAATAGCGGCCGGGCCGATAATTACCACGAACAACACTGGTAGGAAGAAGATGATCATTGGCACCGTCAGTTTCGGTGGCAGCGCGGCGGCCTTTTTCTCAGCGTCCGACATGCGCATATCTCGGTTTTCCTTTGCCATGACGCGCAACGCCTGACCGACCGGTGTACCGTAGCGCTCCGATTGCACGAGCGCGGTCGCAACTGACTTAATGCCTGGCAGACCTGTTCTTGCTCCCAGGTTTTCAAATGCCTGGCGTCGATCTTGGAGATAGGACAGTTCCGCGGTTGTCAGGCTGAACTCCTCAGCCAGCTCAACGGACTGGGCGGCGATTTCCTTGCCGACCTTGGAAAACGCGAGCTCGATTGACATGCCTGATTGAACGCAGATCAACAGCATGTCGAGGGCATCAGGAAATGCGTTCTTCAAAGCCTGCTGTCGGCGTGCGATGAGGTTTGAAAGGAACATGCTTGGCAGATAAAAGCCGAGGAAGCCGGCACCGCCTGCCATCATCAGCTTGACGAGTGGCGGATACTTCAAGTCTGGGTTGATCAGGAATACATAAATCAAAGCCAGCACAAAGACGAGCGGCGGCATGATCATCCGGAAGAACACGAAGCCGTAGAGTGGTGCCTGGCCGCGCATGCCGGCCATCTTCAGCTGTTGCTTAAGCTCAACGGTCTCAAATTTAGATCGCAGATCGAACATGTCAACAAGTTGCTGCATGAAGCCCTTTGGCGCCTGACGAAGCTTGGTCCCGGCACCATCTCTGGACTTTAGTTCAGCAAGCCGCGTAGCGCGCATCGTATCGCGTTCGGTCGCCATAACGCGAACGCGCTGTCCCATCCGATCACGGTCAAGCATCGGCATCGCGATGGTTAGCACCGTTGCGAAGGCGGCGATCGCCGCAGCTGCCATTACCAGCAGCTGCGGCTTCATGATCATGTCAATAAAATCCATCATGACGAAATTTGCCAATCCTTCTCAAAATGCTCTTACAAGATCATTCAGTATCCGACCGATAAGAGTGGTCAGTATTTGAACGAGATCATTTTCTTCATCACAAACAGTCCGCAACTCATCCAAAGAACGGCGCAGAAAACCATGAACTGGCCTAGCTGGGTCGTCCAAAGGATTGCGATGTAGTCGGGCGTTGTGACGTAAACCATCGTCATGACGCCAGGCGGCAGCGAGCCAAACACCATTGCTGACGCTTTCGCTTCAGCCGACAATGCCTGCACCTTTGCTGCCATCTGTTTGCGCGCGCGCAGCACCCCTGACAGGTTGCCAAGTGCTTCCGACAAGTTGCCGCCAGCTTGTTGTTGGATGCCGATGACGATTGCGAAGAAGCGCACTTCCGGCAACGGCATACGTCCCATCAAGCGCTCCAGGGCTTCCGCCAGTGATACGCCGACGCGTTGCTGGTCGACAACTTCTTGGAATTCGCTGCGCAGAGGCTCGGGGCTTTCCCGCGCAATGATGCCAAGGCATTCGTTGAGTGGCAGGCCCGACTTCACACCACGAACGATGACGTCAATAGCATCAGCAAAGGACGTAACGAACTTGGTCTGCCGGCGTTTGATCAAAAAGTTAATCAGCCAGCGAGGGAAGCCGAAAGCGGCGACGAAGCCAAATGCCGCGAAAGCGATCGGCGGCATGGTCGGCATAGCAAAATAGGAGCCGACAGCTACGGCAAGACCGAGGGCAAGGCTGGAAAGCCAGAAGGTCTTAACCGAAATTTCGAGGCCAGCACGCTGCAATTTGATCCGCAGCGATTCTTTTTTGTTTTTCGCCTGACGGTCTTCGATTTCCTTGAGCGTCTCAGCGACGGCTTGCTTGCGGTTGTTCGTCTCTTCGACTTGAACGATGCGGGCTTTGCGCGCACCACGATTTTCCGTGACGCTCTTTCGGCGCTGATCAGCGCCGCGATCGCTACTTATAAACGGATAGGCACACGTGAAGGCGAGGGCTGCGACCGCAATTGCAGCCCCGGCCATGGCGCCAAGCTGGATCATCTCCGGCGTGATCATATCAATCTCCCATCACCGCGCCGTCAGAGTCTGCGACTTCAGACGATGCAAGTGCTTCTGCGAGGGCATGATGCTCGCCATAGTATTCGGCCCGGTCCCAGAAGCGTGGGCGGGAAATACCTGTCGAGCGGTGGCGGCCAATAATTTTTCCGGTGTTTTCGTCTTGACCCAGAATTTCGTAGACCAAGATATTTTGCAACGTGACGACTTCTTCTTCCATGCCCACCACCTCGGTGATGTGCGTGATTTTACGAGAGCCGTCGCGCAGGCGGGCAGCCTGCACGATGATGTCAACCGATCCAGTGATCATCTCACGAATGGTGTTCGTTGGTAGCGTATAGCCACCCATCATGATCATAGATTCCATACGCGAAATAGCTTCGCGAGGTGAGTTGGCGTGCAGCGTACCCATCGAGGCGTCGTGGCCGGTGTTCATGGCCTGAAGCAAATCAAATGCCTCGGGGCCACGAACCTCACCAACGATGATGCGTTCAGGGCGCATACGCAGACAGTTCTTGACCAGATCACGCATCGTGATCGTGCCTTCACCTTCAAGGTTCGGCGGGCGCGTCTCGAGGCGCACAACATGTGGCTGTTGCAATTGAAGTTCCGCCGAGTCCTCGCAGGTGATGATACGTTCATCCTGGTCGATCGGCGCGGACATGCAATTGAGCAGCGTTGTTTTGCCGGAACCGGTACCGCCGGAAACGACAATATTGCAGCGAACCCGCCCGATAATCTCTAGAATGCGCCGTCCAGCCGGCGAGATGGATCCGAACTTCTCCAACTGCTGGAGCTTCAAACGATCCTTCTTAAATTTACGAATAGTAAGGCATGGACCGTCAATGGCCAGAGGTGGTGCGATAACGTTGACACGAGAGCCATCAGGCAGACGCGCGTCGCATATCGGGCTTGACTCATCAACACGTCGGCCAACTTGGCTCACGATGCGTTGGCAAATATTCATAAACTGAGCGTTGTCGGCAAAGCGGATTTTGGAGAGCGTCACCTTGCCGTCGACTTCGATAAAGGTCCGTTCTGCACCGTTGACCATGATGTCTGCGATGTCGTCTCGGGCCAGTAGCGGTTCAAGCGGACCATAGCCAAGCACGTCATTACAAATATCTTCGAGCAGTTCTTCCTGCTCAGCAATCGACATGACAACGTTTTTGATCTGAATGATCTCGCTGACAATATCGCGAATTTCTTCGCGCGCAGCGGCCGGCTCAAGCTTGGCGAGCTGAGTAAGATCGATCGTATCAATAAGCGCGTTGAAGACGGTCGTCTTGACGTCATAGTAGTCTTCAGAACGGCCGTTTGAGTTGTTTGCGGCTGGCTCCATCGGGGGGGCCGTCTCGCGCACCGGCTCCGGTGCCGGTGAGGGCGCCTTCGTGGCAACTTGCTCTTCGCTTGCATCCGGCCTCGCCACTGCCTTGGGAGCAGTAGCCGGAGCTGGTGCAGGCTTGCGCGGTGCGCTCTGATCGCCCGTTCGTTTTCCGAACATGTGCTACTCCTATTTGCTCAGTTTCAGCTTCTTGAGAAGCGGACCCAGTCCGGATGATGAAGATGGCGCTTGGATCACGCTCTCTTTGCGATGCATGATGAGAGCAGAGAGTGTGTGGAACGCTTGAACAGCCTTTGCCTTCTTGCTGAGCTCTTCGATCATCTGGCCATTGTTGGCGGCTTGGCCGAAATGCTCACTGTCAAACTCAATCACTGCGGACGCATCAAGGTCGAGGCTCTGGCAGAATTCTTTCACGCCGATTTCCGGGCGCTTTGGCATATTTGCCATGTTGAGAACGAGATGCGGCGGGCCATCGTTGGTACGCGAAGCTTTAAGAAGGTCGACGATGTTCTTTGCGTTGCGCAGGTTGGCAAGGTCCGGTGAAGCGGTAATGACCACCTCGTCTGCCTGAGTCAGGATGCGTTTCGACCAGTCTGACCAGCTATTGGGTAGATCGACGACCACGTCCGGCACATTCTGGCGCACGATATCAATGACCATCTCGCAGCCATCTGGTGAGATGTCGTAGTCGCGGTCCAAAATAACCGGTGCCGCGAAGATGCTGAGGCGATCGGTACACCTGGTCAGGAGGCGATCAAGTAACTGGTCATCAAGACGCTCAGGGCTGGCAAGAGCTTCCGCGATGCCTTGAACAGGATCCTGGTTGAAATCGAGTCCGGTTGTACCGAACGCAAGATCGAGGTCGGCGATCACAACTTCCGTATTCATCAACTCTGACATGGTCCAGGCGACGTTGTGGCAGATCGTCGAAGAACCCACCCCACCCTTGGCGCCGATGAAGGCAACGGTGTTACCAACTGGGTCCGTTTCGGGATCGTTGTAGAGATTGGAGACCCCTTCCATAAGCTGCAGCGGGCTCATTGGCGCCACCAAATATTCACTGACACCGCGGCGCAGCAGTTCACGATAAAGCAGCACGTCATTGAGCGCGCCAATCACAAGCACCTTGGTGCCGGCATCGCAGCACTCAGCGAGGCCGTCGAGCTGGTACAGCAGCTCATCGCCCTCAAGAGTCGATTCAATGATGATCAGGTTTGGTGTCGGACTTTCCTGGTAGTGTGCAACGGCGGCTTGAGCGCCTCCCATATGGACACTTACGTGTGCCTTGGCGAGACGACGGTCTTCCGCTGCGATTTGGATCGCCTCGGCTGTGTCTGGCGTTTCGCAGAAGCACTGGATCGAGATCCGTGGAACAGGGCGTGCGTTGCTTGCAGCTTCGGCAAACTCATAATCGTCCTGGCCGTCGTCAAAGATGGCAACATCGCCACCTTCAAGGACACCCGCTTCGTCGTATGCTTCGTGCTGGTCTGCTGCTGGTGCATCGTCGTATGCCACCGGCTGATCGTCAACGTTCTGGTTCTGATTAGACATAGTATGGTCTCCAACCTCGATCTTTACTCGGTCTTCTGAGTAGAAGCTTTCTCATCCTTGCTCTTCTTGGCAGTTGTGCTTTCGCCTTTGACGTACCCGCCGTAGGTATGGTCACGGCGATCCGCCATGCGAGGTGTCATGGTGCGCGGTCCAAGTAGATCGGCAGGATTAGCGATCATTGCCGCAAAGTTTTTCTGGGTTGTGCAGCCAAAATTTGGGGACGAAGCGTTCTTCGGCGCGCGTCCCAGATTTGTTGGGAAGTGACCGCATTCTGGCCCCTTGGCAACCACGCTGAGATACGACAGCCGGACATTGCTGCTGCCAGGTGCGGTCTCAACGTGCACGATTGTCGGTGAGAAGCCAGCGTCCGAGATCATTTCGCGGACTTCGGCAACAGCCTGCATGGCAGCAACCTCATTCGCTCGACCTGTTGGCGCAGAAATCACCAATTTGGAGTTGCCGGTATCGATTGTTCGGAACTTGCCAAGGAAACGGGCGACCCGATGCCGTGATGAGTTCGATAGGCCATAAGAACCCCGTCGAACTGGTAGCGACAGCGTAACAGGACGTTGCGATACCAGGATCGGATGGCGCTCAGTTGGTTCAATCAGGCTCCATCCGGCGACTTGCGGACCGGTATGGCCCGGGCGGCAGGCAACAACAGCCGATGCAGCCATGGCGACCATCGCGATACGAAATGCGCTACGGGAAAGGCCAGAAGATCTCAAGGCCGGTTTTTCTACTAGATAAGTCATCAATCAGTCTCCAGCCTTGGCGTTATTCAACAATGAAACCAAAGTCTTTAGTGCTGCCTGCACTCACTGTGCTGCCTTTGCCGTAGATACGGTTCAGGTGTCCCAGGAAGTTGGCTTTCATGTCCGTTGCCGCAGCCAGGCCATCGCTTGGTCGGCCCAGTTTGTTGCGAGCAATCGGCTTGACCAGATAAGGCGTGACAATCACGACCAGCTCGGTTTCTTGCTTGATGAAGTCGCGGCTGCGGAACAAAGTGCCGAGGACCGGCAAATCTTTAAGTCCGGGCATTCCGTCGACGTTTTGCCGAGTGTCGTTGGACATCAGGCCGGCGAGAGCGATCGAGCCACCTGATGGAAGTTCAACCGTTGATTTCGCCTGACGCTTCTTCAAGGCCGGGATTTGAATACCCGACAAGCTTACTGAACCCTCAGTGGTCAATTCGGAAACTTCTGTTTCAATCTTCAAACTGATCCGGCCTTCTGACATGACGATTGGCGTGAATGCGAGGGCGACACCGAATTCTTTGAAGCGAACCGCCAGAGCGCCGTTGCCATCCACGATCGGGATTGGATATTCACCGCCGGCGAGGAACTTGGCCGTTTCGCCCGAGACAGCTGTCAGGTTTGGTTCAGCAAGTGTGCGCACCAGACCATTTCTCTCAAGAGCACGGATTGCGTGGGATATGTTGTTGCCGCCGGATGCCCAACCACCGGATACACCGGAATTGCCGAAGGTATTGGCCGTGGGTCCCAAAGCGTAGTTGGCAAGAGCGTTAGTAGCAGGAGTGATGCCAGGGATTGGCAAAGCACCAAGGCCGGCGGCAGCCGTTAGCGGTAATGCATTCTGGGACAGAATTGATGTCGAGAAATTACCTGAATTGACAATCGCCCCCAAGTTGATACCGAACTGCTTCAGCAACTGGCGTTGGACTTCCGCGATGGTTACGCGCAGCTGCACTTGCTCTTCACCGTCAACGGCCAGCATGTTGATGACCTTGAGCTCGCTGACCGTGTTGCTGCCAGGTTTCGTTGAGACCGCGAAGCGACGCGCAATTTCAACAGCTTTGGTCGCATCGCTTGGATTGCGCACACTGCCTGTCAGGATCAAGGTGTCGTTAATCACTTCGGTCGTGATGTTAGAGCCGGCCATCAGTCGATGATACAGCGCATCGAGCACAGATGTGTCGCGTTCGACCTGAATTTCAAGCGTCAGGATGCGTTCGCCATGGGCATCGAAAAAGAATGCGTTGGCTTGGCCGTATTTCTTACCGATCAAGTAAGCGCGGTTCGAAGACTGCACAACCACATCAAGAGTGGCGGGGTCTGATACGACCACGTCGCGCAGTTCGCGTGGCAGCTCAATCAGCAATGACTTGTTCAGTGCAACGGTCAATCCCTTGGTCATCGGCAGCTGATTGCTGTTGCGGACAGTGAAGACTGAACGGTGCGAGGAAGCTGCTACTGGCGCTCCCTTGCTGGATCTGCTGCCAGCAATCGCTTCATTCGTGCCGCCGGGCAGGGCACTGGTCATTGTCAAGCGACACCCGGTTTTGACCCTTTTGCGCCACGAAGAACTGACCCACCTTTCGTCGTAGGCTAGGCTTTCGTCGGTTTGGATTTGGTTGCCGATGCTGGCTTGCTTAGCAGGCCGCTGCGACGTTTTTCCTTGA
>CAJQQK010000113.1 GCA_905480435.1 uncultured Hyphomicrobiaceae bacterium
CGTCGAGTGCTGCTTCTCACGCCTCAAACAATTTCGACGCGTCGCGACAAGGTATGAGAAGACAGCACGCAACTACATGTCCATGATAACAATAGCTGCTATCGTTCTATGGCTGCGCTAACTGTCCACAGCTCCTAGTGCAGTTTTACAACAGCTGCAACAAATGACGTCTACGGATTTATACGCAAGGTAAAGGATCTGAGTCTGTTTGAAACACAGCAGAACACTAACACTAACACTAACACCAACAGCCGCGGCCACGATACAACTTGAAAAGCAAACAGCCCCATGCGATCCGGTTATTCTCTGACACGTCCGAGATTCGCCACGGTGCGCCTGCAGGACTGCCACCAAGAGGGTTGGTGCGATCTGTTCACGGCAAACGCGAAGCACGGCATCTCGGATCAGGACAGTGAGACCGATGATCGGCCCGCTGAGGTTTTTAGCGCGGTTCCAGAGGGAAATTATGGCAGCGAAACAAGCTCGATCGCGCAAGACATCCGTTGATGCGGAGGATGACTATACAGCCGCCGACATCGAAGTGCTTGAAGGGCTTGAGCCAGTTCGTCGTCGCCCCGGCATGTATATTGGTGGTACCGATGAAAAGGCATTGCACCATTTATTTGCCGAAGTCATTGATAACTCAATGGACGAGGCGGTTGCTGGTCATGCGAGCTGGATCACAGTCCATCTTGACGCTGAGGGCTATCTCGCCGTGAGCGACAATGGTCGCGGCATCCCAGTTGATGCACACCCAAAATTCAAGAACAAATCGGCGCTTGAAGTTATTATGACGACGCTGCATGCGGGCGGCAAATTCGACGGCAAAGCATACAGCACCAGCGGCGGTTTGCACGGTGTTGGTGTGTCGGTCGTCAACGCACTTTCCGAGATTTGCGAAGTGGAAGTTGCACGCGGCAAGCAACTGTACCGAATGGTATTTTCGCGCGGCGCCCCCGAGGGCAAGCTACAAAAGCTTGGCTCGATCATGAACCGACGCGGCACGACGATCCGCTTCAAGCCGGACGATAAGATTTTTGGGGCGAATACGAGGTTCAAACCGGCGCGACTGCTCAAGATGGCGCGCTCAAAAGCGTATCTGTTTGGCGGCGTTGAAATTCGCTGGACGTGCGACTCGGAAGTGATCACCGACGACACGCCAACCGAAGCCGTGTTTCACTTTCCCGGCGGCCTCTCCGACTACCTGAAGGAGAGCACAACTGGCCATACGATGGTGACAAAGGATCTGTTTTCTGGTCGCATCGATAAAGAAGGCGGACACGGCTCCGTTGAATGGGCGCTTGGCTGGACCGCCAGCCACGACGGCTTTGTCAACTCGTACTGCAACACGATTCCGACGCCGGATGGCGGGACGCATGAGTTGGGTTTGCGCTCAGCATTGACCAAAGGCCTCAAAGCTTACGGCGAGATGGTTGGCAATAAAAAAGCTGCCCAGATTACCGGCGACGACGTGTTTGGGACCGCCGCTGCGATGCTGTCGGTGTTCATTCGCGAACCGGAATTCCAAGGACAAACGAAAGACAAACTGGCGACACTTGAAGCTGGACGTATCGTTGAAAATACCGTGCGTGATGCCTTTGACCATTGGCTGGTCAACTCTCCGCAGCAAGCAGGAAAACTGCTGGAGTGGAACATCGAGCAGGCCGAGTATCGCCTCAAACGACGCGCCGAACGTGATATCTCGCGGCAGTCAGCGACGCGCAAATTGCGGCTGCCCGGTAAGCTTGTAGACTGCGCTTCCAAGTCGAAGCAAGGCACCGAAATCTTTATCGTCGAGGGTGACTCGGCTGGCGGTTCGGCGAAGCAGGCACGGGCGCCAAAGACACAAGCAGTGCTGCCACTGCGCGGCAAGATCTTGAACGTTGCCAACGCGACATCCGCGAAACTTGCGCAAAACCAAATGCTATCTGACCTCATCCAATCGCTTGGCTGCGGTATCGGTAAACATTTCAGCATCAATGACCTGCGCTATGAGCGGGTGATCATCATGACGGATGCCGATGTTGATGGTGCGCACATCGCATCGCTGCTTATCACATTTTTCTATCAAGAGATGCCAGAGCTGATCGAGAAGGGGCATCTCTATATGGCGGTGCCGCCGCTGTTTAAGATGACGCAAGGCACTAAAACGCTCTATGCCCGCGATGATGCGGAGCGGGTTCGGATACTGGACAGTGGCGAATTTAAAGCCAATCAGAAAATCGAAATTGGTCGCTTCAAGGGCCTTGGTGAAATGAATGCCAAGCAGCTGAAAGTAACCGCGATGGATCCTGAACACCGCGCGATGCTACGCATTGAACTTGGCGATGGTGATCGCTCGGAGATCGGGCGTGCGGTGAATGCACTGATGGGCTCGAAACCGGAAGCGCGCTTCAAGTTTATCCAAGAGCGTGCCGCGTTCGCCGAGAGCTTGGATATATAAAAAGGCTCTTTCGCTCGCGGACCTGTTCGCCCGCTAGGGCGGGCTGGCCCTCGTGCCGGCTCGCTGAGACAGCTCGCAAGAGGTGGATGCCAGTGACGTCTGTGCAAAGCACCCCGAAAACTTACTGCGAGTTTCTGACTTTGTTGCTCCGCCCTGTCAGGTCGTAAAGGATTGAATCCGAAAAGATTTCGCCTACGCTGTCTGGATCGTCTCTTTCAATGGCGTGGTGGGATCAGCGAGCGCCGCACGGTCGACTTCTGATGTGGTTGGGACCATGCGGCGGGCGAGCATGTAATCGCGGGGCGTATTGATCGCGTCGACCGAGATCAGCTTGTTGTCACGCAAATGGGCCACCGCGAAAGAGCCCGAGGCTGGATCACCACGAACGACCTGCTCGTCAGCGAATTGGCTGAGACCAGCTATCTGAAATTTGGTGTCATATTGATCGGACCAGAACCATGGCACTGGGTCGTAAGCTTCGCCTTTGCCGAGCAGCGAGAGGGCTGCGACCTTGGCCTGATCGATCGCGTTCTGGACGGACTCGAGACGTATCCGGCGACCGTACTTAGCACTCGGAAAACTCGTGCAATCGCCAGCGGCAAATACGTTGGCGGCTGACGTTTGACAATGCGCGTCGACGGCAATGCCATTGTCCATCGTCAGACCGGCGGCTTGACCAAGCTCCACATTTGCTTGACCGCCAATGCCCACCAAGACCCAGTCGGACGCGAATGTGCCGGCCGTGGTTGCAACCGAAAGTTCGCCCTCTTCAGAACGCGAGATTGACTGGACTCCCGCGCCCAGTTCGAAAGCGACACCGTTCGATCGGTGCAGATCAGTGAAATAGCGCGACACGACCTCGGGCGCCGTGCGGGCCATGATGCGATCGGCGGCCTCAATGACACGGACGTCGAGACCCAGGCTGCGGGCGACGGCTGCGACTTCAAGGCCAATGTAGCCACCGCCAATGATGCTGACGCGCTGGCCGCTTTGAACGTTCGGGCGGAGTTGATCGACATCAGCGATCGAGCGCAGTGCGTAAACGCCTTCAAGGTGAGAGCCTGGTATGGGCAGGGCGCGCGAACGGCTACCGGTCGTGATCAGGAGTTGATCGTACGAAATCTTAAAACCATCGCTTAGCTGTATTTCGCTGGCGTCCAGATCAAGGTTGTCGGCGCGTACGCCAAACAGACAGTCAATGGCGCTATCCGTGTAAAATTTATCGGGAAGCAAAGCGAGTCGTTCAGCTTCGAACTCGCCAGACAAATATTTTTTGGACAATGGCGGGCGCTGATATGGCGCCTGAGGCTCATCACCGATCAGAAACAGGCGACCGTCATAACCTTCATTACGCAAAGATTGGGCTGCCTGCGCACCGGCCTGACCGGCGCCGACAATGGCAATTGTTTTGGTGTTCGTCACGGGCTCGCTCACAAGTGCTTCGTAAATGGTAATCGGCTCGGATATCTAGCCAACCATACGAGCAAACGAGAGCTTGCGCTATTTTTCAAACAATACGTTGTTGTCGAGCGCGGAACAGAATGTACGCCACCTAAGGCACATCGCGTTTAATCGGTGCCAGAAATCGCCCGAAGACTGGGCGTTTACTGGCTCATTGTGAATCCTTTAGAACGCGACATGCTGTTGCATGCGGCGCCCAAACGAGGCGACGCTCGAGGCTATATAATTTCGGCTCTGGATATGCCCGACGGAGGAGGCATTCCGGGACGTGCCCGGAATGCCGTCAACTACAGCTTGTGCGCCATGCGCTCTTTTTTGGTCGCAAGGTAACGCTCGTTATGCGCGGATGGCTCCGTTACCGTGCGGACCTGCTCGACAACGTCAATGCCGTGACGCTTCAACGCATCCATTTTGAGCGGATTGTTGGTCATGAGGCGGATCTTTTCGAAACCAAGATCTTTCAGGATCTTTGCTGGCAACTCATAGTCGCGCGCATCAATAGGCGCTCCGATCGAGAGGTTCGCGTCGACAGTATCGAGACCGCGATCCTGTTCGGCATACGCCTTGATTTTGTTGACGAGACCAATGCCGCGGCCTTCGTGGTGCGGCAGATAAATGATCAGCCCGAGATCAGATCCGATGACTTTCTCAAGCGAGAGTTGGAGCTGCGCGTAGCAGTCACAGCGCATCGAATGGAAAATATCACCGGTGACACAGCCACTATGAACGCGCACGACCGGGATCGCTGCTTCAGTTGCAGGCGGTGCATCAGAATTGCGGTGCACGAGAGCCATCGCCTGATAGGAGGCGGTGTCATCTTCGTAGGCATGCGCTTCGAGTTTGACCTCGCGGCCCTGGAAATCAATCGGCAGGGTCGTCCGCGCGATATCGAGGAACATATCTGTCTTGGTGCCCTCTGGCTTCGTTGTGTTGCCCGCGTAACGCGGGATCCCGAATATAGCACTAGCACGCATGCGTTCGGAAAGAGAACGTTCACCCGTGCCGGCCTCTGCCGCGTCGTTAACAGTCACCGCTGAAGACATATCAGTCATTCTTAGCCCCATTTGCTCATGTGTATGCCTGCAAACTGCAAGCATCCGGTAGATGTTTGAGATCCATGACCGGCTCACCGCAACCGATCACGCATTTTTCGCGCATATCCCGCTCTCCGGCGAGTTGTATGGCCTACTGGTGTCCGACTCCCTCGTGTCGGTGCATTGCACGATATCGACCCAGGACTATGGCGCCAATGGGGACACAATTCGATCTTCTGGTCAGTTCCCACTGCTCCTGACACTGAATGTGCCCGAGAAGCGATTTTAGTTCACTTACAACTGTTTAGTCAGAAGCCGTCATAAACAGGTAAGTCACTATCACATAGCGATATGCTGGCTTTTACTCAAAGCCGGCACGATGCAATTCAGGTCAATTCTGCGCGACCGCGCAACCAAACTGCCGCGCTTCCCGATAGCGCGTGCGGCCTATCCGATCTTGCCGCCGAGTTCGTCTTCGATATGAACCTGAATGATCTCGTCAAACGACTTGTCCGCCTCGAAGCCAAGGTCAAGCGCACGACGGATGTCAAAATTGCGCGGCCAACCGGCTACAACGGACAATATCAGCTCATCAGGTTCGCGCTTAATGCGGGCAACAGCATCGCCTCCGGCAACGCGCCCAAGCGCCTCAATCTGCTCGCCGACGGTAACCGAGACGCCGGGCATGCCAAGATTGCGGCGCGGGCCGACCTCATCACCATCAATGGTGGCGGCACGGATCAGGAAGCGCACGCCTGATCGTGGCGAGGCATGCCAATGGCGCACGTCATCGGAAACCGGCAGGATGGCTTCTTTGCCGACCAGTGGCTCGCGAATGATGTTCGAGAAGAAGCCGGATGCAGCCTTATTGGGTTTTCCCGGACGCACACAAATCGTTGGCAGTCGGATGCCGATGCCATCAAAGACACCTTTGCGGGTGTAATCCGCCAGCAGCAACTCGCCGATGGCTTTCTGGGTGCCATACGAAGTCAGGGGGGTGAGGTGGTAATCGTCGGGGATCGCCTCGGGGAACGGCGCGCCAAATACCGCGATCGAGCTGGTGAACACAACGCGGGGGGCATACTGAGCGACGCGGATGGATTCAAACAGATTCTGGGTGCCGCCCAGGTTGATCATGTAGCCTTTTTCGAATTCAAGTTCAGCCTCGCCTGAGACGATTGCTGCAAGATGGAAAATGACATCGGGTTTGCTTGCAACAAGTCGGTCGGTTTCGCCAGCAGCCGGCAGGTTTCCGGTTTCGCAAGTGACCGGAAATGAGGCGCCGGCTGGCGCTTCTGGTGGCACCACATCGTAGAGTGTCATCGCCGTAATTGGCTTGCCGCCGAGGGTGCCGTCTTTGGCGAGTTGCTCGGCCAGCTTGCGGCCGACCATGCCGGCGCCGCCGATGATGAGAATATTCATTGGGCTGGTTGTCCTTCGTTGGATCTTGTTCGTTGTGTTTTGACGCGGCTGAAGGCCGTCACGTGTGGTTCGGGCACAGCTGCGCCCACGGACGCGGACTAGCCGCCAAGCGTGACGCCGCAGTTGGCGGGCCAGGAGAGGCCGGCTGTGGTTGCGCCGCGCGGCTTGTATTCGCAGCCGATCCAACCATCAAAGCCTGTTTCATCGATCTTTTTGAAAAAATAACTGTAGTTCATCTCGCCGTCATCCGGCTCGCCACGATCGGGTGGACTTGCGATCTGATAGTGGCGGGTGAGTGGCGCGTACTCGGCAATGGCGCGCGCGACGTCGCCTTCCTGGATCTGGCGATGGTAGAGATCGAACTGCAAACCGATGTTATCGGCGCCGACTTCATGGATCGCAGCCCTGGCCATTGATGTCGTGTTGAGGAAGAAGCCTGGGATGTCGATTTCGTTGATCGGCTCGAGGATGATCGTGATGCCTTTGTCGGCTGCGATCTTTGTCGCCGCTTTGAGGTTGATGATGTAGTCGGCCCAGTTGGCGCCGTGATGGCGCAGGCCCGGCATCGCATGCAGAAGCTTGCAATCGAGTGCTGCTGCATAGTCAACGGCTTTGCGGGCTGCTGCCTCGAAATCAGCTGAACGACCGGGCAATGCTGCCATGCCGCGTTCGCCACGTTCCCAGTCTCCCGGTGGCAGGTTGAACAGTGCCTGTGTCAACCCATTGGCTTTGAGGCGGCTTGCCAACTCTTCCGGCGCGTAGTCGTACGGAAACAGGTACTCAACGGCTTTGAACCCAGCCTCGCTTGCGGCGGCAAACCGGTCGAGAAAATCGACTTCGGTAAACATGAAAGACAGGTTGGCCGCAAACTTCGTCATCGTTGATCCTCTAAGAGAGCGTTTTGAGCATGTGGACAATGCTCCGATCCGGCGGTTGTTCAGTGCGTTCAATCTCATAACCGCTACGGCTATACCAGTCGATCAAATCCGTCAGAGGCTGTCCAGTATAGCGGCGAACGGCGTTGCGGCCCAGTTGACGCGCGCTGCAGACGCTCGACGGCGGGACGATAATCAGGCGTTGCCCTGATCAACCCCACCGCACCGAGCGTCAACGGCACATCGTCGATCACAGCGCGAAGCCGCCATCGACCAACATGGTCTGGCCAGTTGAGAAGGCGCTTTCATCAGATGCAAGGTACACGGCTGCTTGAGCAATTTCCTCAGCGCTGCCGAGACGGCCCATCGGCTGGCGCTCAACGAAGGCCTTGCGGACCTCGTCTTCGGACTGGCCGGAGGCAGCCGCCTGATCTTTGATGCGTTGATCAAGCGAGGGGGACTGCACAGTGCCGGGGCAGATCGCGTTGCAGCGCACGCCTTGCTTCATGAAGTCTGCCGCGACCGCTTTGGTGAGGCCTATTACGGCTGCTTTGGTGGTCCCGTAGATATAGCGGTTGGGTACGCCGATCACAGATCCGGACACTGACGCGATGTTGACGATGGAACCTTTGCCGCGCTCAACCATGCCCGGAAGAAAGGTGCTGATTGTGCGATGCATCGACTTGACGTTGAGATCGAACGAAAAATCCCAGTCTTCGTCGGAGCACTCAAGAACGGTGCCGTTGTGGACGAAGCCCGCCGCGTTGAAGAGAATATCAACAGGGCCGATCGTGTCAGCGCTGCGCTTGATCGAAGCGAGCTGGCGAGCGTCGACAATATGGGTTTCGGCGATGCCGTGGTCCGCGAGGTCTTTGAGCGAACCCATATCGATATCAGATGCGATGACACGTGCGCCTTCGCGAGCGAATGCAATTGCTGTTGCCCGGCCAATGCCGGCACCCGATGCCGTGCAAAACGCTGTCTTGCCTTCAAGCCGTCCGGCCATGATCTGTTGTTTCCCTATTTGAGTGCGCCGACGATGTCAGCCACAGTCGGGGCTTTGCTGAGTTCGGTGAAGGTGCCCTTGTCACTTATTTCGCGCATCGCGTCAAAGAACCCTGTCATGGCCGTGCGAAACAGCGCACCGCCAACGCTGATCCGGCGCACACCTGCCTGGCCAAGTTCAGCGACTTTCATATTGGGTGTGGCAAGCACATTGACGGGTTTTGTTACCGCGCCGATGACGGTTTTGACTTCGTCGATGGTTTTGATGCCCGGCGTGTAGAGCACGTCGGCGCCAACCTTTTCGAAGGCTTGCAGACGGCGGATCGCATCATCGAGATCGCCAAGACGGCGCAGGACACCCTCGGCACGGGCTGTGATCAGGAACGGGAAAGGCAGGGCACGGGCTGCTTCGACGGCAGCTGCGACGCGCTCAACAGCATGGTCGAAATCATAGATTGTTGGTGGTGCTTCACGGACGAAATCTTCGACCGAGCAGCCAACGAGGCCAGTTGCGGCAGCGCGACGTACCGTTTCGGCGACGCCTTCTGGGTCATCGGCAAAGCAGTTCTCCGTATCGGCTGTAACCGGCAGGGATGTTGCGGCGCAGACGTCTTCGCAATGCGCAAGTTTTTGCTCAAGCGTAATGCCGCCATCTCCGAGACCGATACTGAAAGCGTAACCGGCGCTGGTGGTGGCAAGTGCTTTGAAGCCGGCGTTCCCCATCATGCGGGCCGAACCAGCATCCCAAGGGTTTGGAATGACGAAGATGTCGGAACTGTCATGCATGGCCTTAAAGACGGCTGCCTTCTTGGCCTGATTGGCTGTGGCGTTGGACATGAATTTGCTTCCTAAATTGTCCGTCAACAGACCGCCAGCGAAATGATTGAGGGCCGATTGCCGTGAGACGTCTGTTGAGTGAGTTATATGTTTCGCCAGATGCTTGAGTGCCATTGTAGGCGCAATGTGACCCGGAAGAATGTGATTAATTGCAGTCCGGTTCGAAGCGGAACCGTGCACTTTATGCGGTGACACGGTCAACTGATGCTAGCCCTGATGCGCGGCATTGCTGACATTGGCTGTCAGGAGACCTGGGGTTAGTCATCCGACGGCTTGCCAGAGCGCAATTTCTTGACGTTGCCGCGACGGCTCTTGGCTTCGAGGCGGCGTTTCTTAGCACCGAGCGATGGCCTCGTTTTGATGCGCGGGCGCGGCGGCACGGCTGCTTCCGCGATCATGGCAACGAGGCGCTCGCGGGCATCACTGCGATTGCGTTCCTGGCTGCGATATCGATCGGCTTTGAGGACGATCCAGCCTTCCAGATTGAGGCGTCGACCAGCGATGCGTCGGAGCCGTGATTTGATGGCCGCTGTCAGGCTTTCGGTTCGGTCAACGTTAAACCTCAACTCAACCGCAGAGGCGACTTTGTTGACATTCTGTCCACCCGGACCGGACGCACGAACGAACGCCTCAACGAGTTCATCCTCGTCGATTTCTATCGTTGGCGTTACACGGATCATGTCAGGCATCAGTGTTCGTTTTTCTGTGACAGCAGCGCGCTCGTGGAACCTAGCTGGCGCGAAGAGCCCCGGATAAACACTAACGTGTTTTCCGAGGACGCGACTACCGGAGTGGTTTGGCAGTGAACGCGCGGTTTGGAATTGCTTGGGTCGAGGGTCTAAGCGCCTTCATCGAAAAATTGGTTTGGTTTCTGGAAGAAGCCGAGCACGAGACAGCCGTCTGGGGAATGCGCGTCGTGACGGCTGCCGGCTTTGCGCCAGACGAAGTTGCCGGCGGTGCAGGCGCCTTCATGGTCGACAAGTGAACCTTCAAGGACGTAGCTCTGCTCAATGCCGATATGGACGTGATCGGGCAATTTGGCGCCTGGTGCAAACCTGGTCAGCGACGTGGTCATGCCGGTTGCCTTGTCTTCCATCAAAACTTTGATCTCGATGCCTGGCCAGTGGGTCTGCTGCCACGGCTGTTGTTCAACGTCGATGTAGAATGACTGCCGTTCGGCTGTTTGCGTATCTGAGGACATGAGAGGTTCTCCTGCAAATGGGAATGACACGCAGACTACGTGAGTAGGCCCCGTTTGGCGAGGTTGTGCATCAAGGCGCGGGTGCCGAACGCCCAAGGCTGCGCCTCGTTGGCCAGCGTCATGCGATTGGTCAGGCGGCCGAGCGATGGCGTCGTGACGGTGACAATGTCGCCGACTTTGTGCGTAAAACCCATGCCCGGGGCTCCGCGATCTTTGGTTGGTGCGAACATCGTGCCGAGATAAAGGATGGCGCCGTCAGGATACTGATGCATTTTACCGATCAGTTCGCCGACGAGATCGGCCGGATCGCGGGCGATTTCCGACATCGAGGACGAGCCGATCATCTCGAAACCATCGTCGCCGGTGACACTGAGGTTCACTTCCATCGCACGAACGGTATCGAGCGAGAAGGCGCCATCGAAGAAGCGAATGAACGGGCCGACTGCGGCGGACGCGTTGTTGTCCTTGGCTTTGGAGAGCAACAATGCGGAACGGCCTTCAAAGTCGCGCAGGTTGACATCGTTGCCAAGTGTGGCGCCAACGATACGCCCGTCTGAGGTGACTACTAGGACGACTTCCGGCTCTGGATTATTCCATATCGAGCGCGGATGCAGGCCGGCCTCCATGCCGTGGCCGACGGCTGACATCGGCTGTGCCTTGGTGAAGATTTCCGCATCTTCGCCGATGCCGACTTCGAGATATTGCGACCAAGCGTCCTGCTCGATCAGAGTTTGCTTAAGAGCAAGCGCCTCTGGCGAGCCGGGTTTCAGCGAGCGCAGGTCGCCGCCGAGTTTTTCAGCGATCTGGTGGCGAATAGCATCCGCTTTTTCGGGTGCACCCTTGGCTTGCTCCTCGATGACACGCTCGAGCATGGAGCGGGCAAAGGTCACGCCGGCGGCTTTCACGGCCTGCAGATCAATTGGTGGCAGCAACCATGGCTTCGACGTATCGCGGGTCGCCTCGGGCGTGTTGGCGAGAATTTCTTCGAGACCACCGACCACGTCGCCTTGAGATTGGCGCGTCAGCTCGGCGGGATTTTCGCGATCCGCCAACTCGGACATGGTGGCGACGTCAGCTGTGATGTCGATCATCTGATCGCCGCGCACCGCGACGATGGCCGGGCCGGCAACATCGGGACGCCAGACGCGGCCGGCAAGTGCTGCGTCCTGATGGTCGACGGGCAGTGTCGTTGCGACCGTTAATACGTCTTTCATATTGGTTCCTTCGAGCCCGGCTGCATGGATTGGTGATCTGGTGCGCATATTGGGCGCGTGCGATGTGAATAGGCAAGCTTGGGACGACCTACAAGTAGGAACCATCCACGTTTTTCGCCCGTAACATCGAACGCTTAACCGGGTGAGCGTCAACTATGGCGTGATGACGAATTCGCAGATGAGCTGCCCGTCTCGATTGCATTGTTGCTTGACCTTCTTGCCAGTGACCTGCGCGAAGAAAGTTGAGACAGCATGGCAAACGCATGGTTGTTGGCGAACAGCACGCGCGAGTGGACAGCTGTAACTTCTAATGACGGTGCATTCGTCTTGAGTTTCGACCACTGTTTCGGCACCCAGATTGTCAACGAAATCGGTTGCGAGCTTGAGACGCTTGTCAAAACTTTGCCGCTCGTCAGGCTGAAGCCGGGCTGCCATCTTTTGCCCGACCTGGTGCATCAATCGCTTCATCTGGCTGCCTGAGAGTTGCTCGGGCAAAACCTCCATCAATATCTCGGTGAACGGCGGGTAGGCACGCGACGCAACATCTTCTTGCCCTGGAGCAACCGAGTATTCCAAGGCAGGCTTGCCGGCGCGCTTTTCTTTGCGGGTAGTGCCGTCCACAAGCCCCTCCGCTTCCAGCTGTTGCAGCGGCAAAACGATCGCATTGCGTGCCAGATCCAAACGATCAGCGAGCTCGCTGATCGTCAGAGGATCACGGCGTAAGAGCGATAGAATCTCATTGCGTGTCGACATCGCCAAGCCCATTTTTCATATTATTCAACAATCTAGACCGAACAAGTCCACTCAAGTCAACTTGAAATACCAAAATGACAATATTTATTGTTGTTATTATATTTTATCCTGCCAGTATGTGCTTGGCTGGAACTTGCGGCGATGATCGCAGCAGCACAGAACACCTAAGGGAGATACCGATGAGTTGGTTACCGAGCCTCAAGACAGCGACACCGGAAGAAGGTTTCGAATTGGCCATCAAGCTGGCGCGGATGGCGGTCAAGAAAACTCAACCCAATGATGAAGTTCGATCGCGGTTGCGCGCTGACTACGAGAACAACGCAGACAGTTTGACGATGGCGTCGCAGGTCGTCGCGATCCACTTTCAGACGGTGTCAAAAGCGAATGGCTTTTGGAGTGATACTTGAGGTATTTCGGAAGAGCACGTGGATTGCTATTGTCACTCAAGCCGACTTGGCTAGAGCACGCCGCGTTTAACAGGATCCTTAAATCGCCCGAAGATTGGGCGTTTTAAGGCGCATTGTGAATCCGTTAAAACGCGACATGCTGTAGTGGTTGAGGTTCGGCCACTGACGGCTCAGATGGCAGCAGTTGCGGTTTGATGAAATGATCGCGGAGACTGATGGTGGAGCGTTTGCCGATGGCGTGCTTGTTTGTGGTCAGCCAACGATCACCTTCGTGCAAGCCGGCGAGATAGAGTTGACGTAGGACCTCGCGGTCGGGCGTGGACTTGCTGCCGGTGGCGAGGTCGGCAGTGTGATGCCCGGCTTCGATCAGATGGAAGCGATGTGCCTTTTGCCGGCTCACAGCAGAGCCGCGCGGTGCGAACCAACCGAGTTGAGATTCCTTGGCGCGCACGATGGTGTCGACTTCACGAAGCAGCGGCTGGTTGAAAGTGATGGTGTTGACGCGATCTTCAATGGTGGCCGCCGTCTTTGGGATATCGGGGGCTAGCAATGGGTTGAGTAGGACCAGTAACGTATCGCCGACCGGACTGCTCGATGCGAGAGACAGTAGATCCGGATTGGCGGAAAAACCGCCGTCCCAATAGGCGCGACCGTCAATCATCACCGCATGATGCAACGTTGGCAAGCACGCAGAGGCGAGCACCATTTCAACGGTCAGTTCTTCGCTGGTGAAGAGCCGCGCGCGACCGGTTGCGACGTCGGTCGCCGCGATCTGGAGCTTGACTGTCCGGTTGGCACGGATGGCATCGAAATCGATGTGCTCGACCAAGATCTTGCGCAGAGGATCGAACCCCAGCGGGTTGAAATTGTAGGGCGAAAATACCCCGTTGAGGTTGGCCATGGCTCCGGCGCCGGACAGGAACGGATTTAGGCTTAGCAGATCCGGTACGCGGGCACTCTGGACGGCCGTCCAGAGCGTCTCCAATGTGGCACGCGCCGTATCGCGACCACCTGTGGAGAGGCCGTGTGCGACGGCAACCGCATTGAAAGCACCAGCGCTGGTGCCGCTGATCCAAGACAGTTCGACGTGCTCATCGCGCAGCAACTCGTCAAGCACACCCCAGGTAAAGGCACCGTGCGCACCGCCTCCCTGCAGAGCAAGATTGAGTTTGTTTCGTCTGGCCGAAAACCACATGCCCGACGCCCCCGTCTTCTAATCAGCGAGATAGAGTCTTAGCGTAACTATAGCGTCACAATTTGGCCGCCAGCGAACATGCCGCATTGTTTGCGCTCACGGCGCTGTTCGCCCTGCCAAGTGGCAGGGCTGCGCCTCCGCGGGGGCGGCGCTCACGCCGGGTCGCTCGGCGGGAAACCCGCCGTGGACAGCTCCCAAAAGGAGACTGCCGACCTGATTGCATGTTCTATGATGCGATAAGTTGGCAAAACTCTGTTTGGGGCTAAGTGGGTTTGGTGTCGCTGGCGCGCATCTCCCGGATCTCGTCGCGTAAGATGTGGATTTCGGAAATGATGTGCTTGTATTCGCGCTCGGATTCTTCGTCGCGCTCTTCGTCGCTTTGCGACTGCATGGCGTCAACAACGATACCAATGAACAAATTGAGGACCGCGAACGTGACCACAATAATGTAAGGCACAAACACAGCCCAGGCGTAGGGGTGGTCTTTCATGACGGGACGGACCACTTCACCGGACCAACCTTCCAACGTCATGATCTGAAACAGCGTGAAGAACGACGCGCCGATGGTGCCGAAAAACTCGGGGTGCGTGGCGGCATAGAGCTTCGTCGTCAGTACCGCAAAAATGTAGTTGATCAGCGTCAGCAGAAATAGGATCGAGCTCATGCCCGGGATAGCATTGAGCAAACCAGTAACGACGCGTCGGATCGATGGCAATGCAGACACGATCCGCAAAACGCGGAGAATGCGCAGTGCGCGCAGCACGGAGAAGTTGCCGGTTGCCGGCATCAAGGTGATGGCGACGACAGCTGTGTCGAACAGGCTCCACGGATCGCGCCAGAACTTGGTTTTGTGGACGATCATCCGGGCTGCGACTTCAAACACGAAGAAGCAGATGATGAAAAAATCGAGCCATTGCAGCAAGCCGCCGATGCTCGACATAACTGACGTCGACGTCTCGAGACCCAGCGCTATGGCGTTCACCACAATGACGACAATGACGAAGCGCTCGAATTTTGGGTGCGTCACCAACCACTCAAGGCCGGCCAGATTGAAGCCACGTACCGTCTCTGACAATTGTATCCCCTCCGCAGGATAATCCCCGCTGCGGCTTGTGCACCGCTACTCTCAGGCCCCTTGCTAAAACAGGTTGGCGCTGGTGCCAAGCCTGCTCACAACGCGTTTCCCAATTCGCACCGTGATCGTGGCGCCGCTGCGCCCCACACAGCTTGCACCACACGTTACTGAATGGCAGGCTTAATCCAGACAATCCGCCCCCGCACAACACATGAGGAACCGCCATGAAAGTTGGATTATCAGTACCATTGCCGGCCTATACGATTGACCCGGCATTTATGGCATCCAAAGCCGAAGCGCTTGGTTTTAATTCAATTTGGTATGCCGAGCATCCGGCCGTCCCGGTAGAAAGTAAATCACCGTTTCCTTCGACAGGCGGCGAAGTGCCCTGGACGTATTCGCATTTCACCGAGCCTTACATTGCATTGGCGCGAGCTTCGGGCGTGACCAAGACCATCCAACTTGGCACCGGTATTACATTGGTGCCGCAGCGCCACCCGATGATCCTCGCGAAAGAAGTGGCAGCACTTGATTTTCATAGTGGCGGACGGTTTCAGTTCGGCATCGGGACCGGCTGGCTGCAGGAAGAAGTTGAACTATTTGGCGGCGACTTCCCGAAGCGGTGGACGCAGACACGTGAGGCGCTCGATGCGATGAAGGCTGTTTGGACCAATGATGCTGCCGGCTTCGAGGGCACGTATTACAATTTTCCACCGGTGCGCGTTTATCCGAAGCCAATGCAGAAACCTTATCCGCCGATCATCATTGGCGGTGCGGCCAAGCGCGTGCTGAAACGCATCATCGAGCATGCTGATGGCTGGTTGCCGAACCGGGTATCGCCGGAGGATCTGGTCGGGCACCGGGCAGAGTTGAACCAACTTGCCGAAGCAGCCGGGCGTGATCCAAAATCAATTCGCATCATCGTTTATGGCCAGGAGCCGGATGCGAATTTGTTTGCCGCGCTGTTCAAGGCCGGCGCCGATGAGGTCGTCGTGCGCCCGAAGCACGTCGACACGGAAGCGGAAATGGGCCAGCAGCTTGAGGACTTCGCCCGGCTGCTGATCAAGGAGTGATGCGATAGGGGTAAGGCACATTTTGCCGCCTAGTGTAGTGGCTTGCCCTTGACGGTGCTTGGCATTGCTGGATGATGTCAAAATGGATACCTGGACAAATTTCCTGTTTCTGCGCCATGGGCAGACCGATTGGAACCTCGAAGGTAGGTTTCAGGGTGTAGCGGATATCCCTTTGAACGCGACAGGCATTGATCAAGCTGCAGGTGCCGCGACAATCCTTGCCCGGCAACCAATCGATCGGATTGTAAGCAGCCCGTTAATTCGGGCGCTGAAGACGGCGGCGATCGTGTCTGAGCGGATATCGATCCCGATTGATATCGATACTCAGTTGATCGAACGCGGCTTTGGGAAATTGGAAGGATTGGTCGTCAACGACGTAAAACGTGACATCGGCATATCGCTAGATGTTCCAATGGCGCGGCATTTGCCGCCGGACGCGGAACAATGGCCAGACACAGTGGCGCGGACACAAGCTGCGATCGACACCTGGCTAGCGCGATGCCCGGGCGAGACACTTCTATTTGTCGCACACCACGGACTGTTCGCAGCTCTTTCGGAACTTTTGACAGGTCACCGGAAGGAAGGCGAAAACGGTGTACCGTATGAATTTCAGCGCAGCGGTGCGGTTTGGACGATTACCAAGGTAAAGTAACCTTTGAAATGTTCAATCGGACTATTCTGTGTGGGCTCAACTGGAAAAATTTTCCTCTGTTCTCATTCGCAGGCAAAGCACGAGATGACACCCTTGCATGTGGGCGCGCCCGAATGCGATCGATGATCAGTCATCGATTGTTTCCCTGACCTTATGATAAAATGCCACGTGTTTTCCAAAACGCGTTTCGAAAGGATAGACGCTTGACCACTCCGAAACTACCGCTTGAAGGCGTTCGTGTTGTTGAATTTGTGCATATGGTGATGGGGCCAACGTGCGGGCTCATTCTGGCGGACCTTGGCGCCGAAGTAATCAAGGTCGAACCGATGCCGGGCGGCGACAAAACACGCAACTTGTCAGGCGGCGGCTCGGGCTTCTTTCCCGCGTTCAATCGCAACAAGAAGAGCATTATGCTCGACGTCAAATCGCCTGAGGGATTGGCGATTGCCAAGCAGCTGGTTGCCAGCGCTGATGTCGTCACAGAGAATTTCCGGCCTGGTGCGATGGAGAAGCTGGGACTTGGTCATGAGGCACTGAAGGCGGACAATCCCAGCCTGATCTATATGTCGGCGAAAGGTTTTCTGCAGGGGCCTTATGAGCATCGCACCGCGCTTGATGAAGTTGTGCAGATGATGACCGGGCTTGCCTACATGACAGGACTCAACAACCGACCATTGCGGGTTGGCGCCTCTGTCAACGACATCATGGGCGGCATGTTCGCGGTGATCTCAATCCTGTGTGCGCTGCTGCAGCGTAAGGAAAACGGCGCCGGTGCCAAGATTGAAACAGGCCTATTCGAGACCTGCGCATTTCTGATGTCGCAACATATGGCAGCCCACGCGATGAACGGGCTTGAGCCATTGCCGATGGCGGAAGCAAACCGTGGCGCGTGGTCGATCTACAATGTCTTCGATACATCCGACGAGGGACAACAAGTGTTCGTTGGCGTGGTCACCGACACCCAGTGGGAAATTTTCTGCAACAATTTCAATTTCCCCGACCTGTTGCCATTGACCGAGGTTGGTAACAAGGAACGTGTGCACCTGCGCGATGAGTATCTGCCACGCGTACGCGAACGCTTCAAGGAATACACCAAGGCCGAGTTGCTCGATAAATGCGAGGCGCTTGGTCTACCGTATTCGCCGATCCAGAAGCCGACGGACTTATATGATGATCCACATCTGCTGGCGTCAGGCGGACTACTTGAGATGACCGAGCCGAGTGGCAACAAGGTCGTCGTGCCAGGGCTGCCGATGAGTGTCGACGGTGCACGCTACGGTATGCGGCATGATCCGCCCGACGTTGGGGCGGACAGCGATGAGATACTGGCGACGCTCGGGATGTCGACGGATGACGTCCAGACGTTGAAGGCAAAGGGGGTTGTTGGGGGCGGAGGATGAGGGCCTCCGCTTCATCGCGACGCTCTTACAAAAAAGAAAGTCTACGTTTGGTCGTCGACCACCGCGTTCTCATAGACACTGAGCGTGGCAGCAAGTGTTTTTGGTTTGTCGTGGCGCCGTGACTTGCCCTCGAACTTGGCACCCTCGCGGAGATCGAGTTCTCTGTGATAGATCTCACCACGCACGTCGGCGGACGCTTCGAGCACCAGCAGATCGGCAAAAATGTTGCCCAGCACTTGGCCCTGCACGACAACGTGCGTTGCTATGATATCGCCGGTGACCATGGCTGTCGGTGATACGTAAACCTCGTGGCCATTGACGCTGCCTTCGACGAAACCCAAGACGTGGACATCTTTATTGGTGCCAATGGTACCCCAGATGCGGACATCCGGACCAACGATGAATGGTCCCTCGTTCATTGCGCGGCTTTTCCTGATGAGGCCGTTGATATCATAGACAATGCCTCAACCCGCCTCAATGAACCATACTCAACTTTGCAATTCTACTGTTTCAAGAAGACGCAAAACAGCAGTCTTTGACCACTGGACCAGGAATGGAACTGCAGGCTTCATTGTACCCGACACAAGCGTTTGATCGCAGCATGCTCGGCTTTTCCGGTTTGGCGCAGGAGGGACACCGGCGCCTGTTCGGCGATGCGGGTTATGCAGTTGTGCAACTCGACATCAGCCAAGATGGTGCTCATGGCCTGTAAGCGTCGGCCGATGTCCTGCCAAACCTCCGTTTCTGTCGTCCGCCTTGCCGCAAGTGGACCGGAGATCATTTTCGCCATGGCGCGGATGCGGTTGACCGAGAGCGGGTGGGTTGAGGCGGTGGCCAGATAATTCTGCCAGGCCGCGCGCGTCTTGTGGTCGCCACGATGTGGCATGGAGAATATCTGAGCCTGGAAGTAAATTATGGCCCCCATTGGCGGCGTGCCGCTTCGGGCCAAGACGTCCAAGGCGAAGACGTCGGACTGCACCTCGTCGGCACGGGCTTGAGCCGGAGTTATATCCTGCAGGCCTTTGTGTTTGAACAGCAGATGGCCGAGCTCGTGGACCGCGATGAACGCGAATGCCTCATTGCGGAGCGCCAGGCTGAGCTTGTCGATCTTCTTGTTTTTAAGGACGTTCTTCGGCACGCCGATCGCACTCAGAATATCGCGACTGCCGGCTGAACCAATATCCTGAGGCGACTTACGTTGCAGCATCGCGAAGTACATATCGAGCGGGCCAAACGGGCGTTTCGATATATAGAGCCACGCAAATGCTGTTGCGAGATCCTCAACCAGTTTCAGTGATTGCAACGGTAGGATGACCGTTGGCCCGCCGCTCAATTCACCAGCGTAGAAGTTCAGGATGTGATCATTTGGCCGGGGCATCGGGAAGCTGAAGCGAATATTTGCCAGGCTGGCGGCTTCTCGGGCCGTCAGTTTCGGCTTGACGCCTTTGATGTAGATCTGGTTGACCGCACGCTGCAGACGTGGCGCGTCGCGCTTTAATGCCTGGTCTGAGTAGATCCCTTGTGCGGCAGCCGATATCGCCGTGGCCACGAGAGAGGCACAGGCGATGGCTAACAAACCATATAACGTGGCGATCCGGTGCATCTCGTTTGGCTCCGACGACTTTCCGGGAGCACCATCATATCGATCAATCGTCGAATGACCAATGGATCACTTTGCCAGTTTAGCGGCGCGGTTTTGCGGCAGTTTTTTTGACTTTGGCTTCGCACGCCAAAACAGCTTTGTCCGCCTCTTTTGGCTGACGGCTCATTGCTGATTGGCGCTTGGCCGCCGCCTCTTCGGCACTTACTTCCATCCACTCGTCAATGTTGGTGCTGTGAAACAACTTTGCCGTCATCGCAATATTGCTGAAGTTGAGCACTTTCCGCCTCCCTGTACGCAGCCGATTTCGACGTTGAATTACAAACGCCGTTCGTCTGGCTGAATTGGGGCAGCGGTGCACAACTTTCAATAGGGGTCGGCTAACGAGCTACGATCCAGACATGGTTGTCGTGGAAGGCAGCGCCGCCATAGGGCGCAATGGCGTCGGCGCTGGTCAGTGTGTTGATGCCGTTGCCGCCGGCGTGCTGGTCGTTGGGTTTGACGCCCTCGACAATGACGACACCACGTTTGACACCCTCAAAGGCTGTGGCGATCAGCTCGATTTCACCGCGTTCATTGCCCATGCGGATCTTGGCACCATCAGAGACTTTGAGATCGACCAGATCGTCTGGATGAATGAGCGCGTTGGGCTCGCCTTCCTGCTTGCGGCTGGTTGGCGTTTCATTGAACGATGAATTGAGATAGCCCCGTGCCGGAGATGTCGCGAGACGGAACGGGTGCGCTGTGTCGGCCTTCTCGATGACGTCCCAATGGTCGGGCAGGCGCGGCATATCCTTGGCGATGCCCCAGTCGAATTTGCGGCCAACGGGAACATTCTCCCAGTCCGGCTTGAATTTGTATTTGCCATCCGGATATCCGAACCCCTGGCGGAAGTGGGCAGTATCCCAATCCGGCTGGCAATCGATCCATTTATTGGCTTCAAGCTCATCAACGGTTCCCCAACCGGATGCCTGCAACGTCTGGTCGATCAGCTCGCGTGGAGTTAGCTCAAAGCCTGGATGTTTGGCGCCGACGCGCTTGGCGAGCGCGCAGATGACGTCGTGGTTGGAGCGACATTCGCCCGGCGCTTCGATCAGTTTGGGCCCGAGCGTGATGTGGTTCTGGCCGCCGCCTTGATAAACATCATCATGCTCAACGAACATTGTTGCCGGCAGCACGATGTCAGCCATCTGAGCTGTTGCCGTCATGAATTGCTCGTGGACGCAGGTGAAAAGATCATCACGCGCGAAACCAGCCTTGACGAGTGATTGCTCGGGCGCGACCTGCACCGGGTTCATGTTCTGAATCAGCATGGCGGTCACCGGCGGGCCTCGCCCAAGGTCACGTTTGTCACCGGTGAGGATGGGGCCGATGCGTGACATGTCGAGCGTGCGCACGCTCGTGTCCTTCACATCAAGTCCTTCGATCAGGGTTTTGTCCCAGTGGAAGATTTGCCCGTTGGTGTGGAACGCGCCGCCGCCTTCGTGCTGCCAGCTGCCAAGCACTGATGCGATCGAGAGTGCGGCGTGCATATTGTGCGTACCGTTGCGTTGGCGGGTAAAACCGTAGCCGAGCCGGAAGAAGGTTTTCGGTGTGGTGCCAACGAGCTTTGCGAACGCTTCGATCTCGTCGACGCTGAGCCCGGTGATGTCGGCGGCCCATTGCGGCGTGCGAGTTTGCAGATGGGCTTCAAGCTCGTGGGGACAATCGGTCATCTTCGCCATGAATGCGCGATCAGCATAGCCGTCACGGAAGGCGATATGCATCACGGCACAGGCGAGCGCACCATCGGTACCGGGCTTTAGACACAACGCCATGTCGGCCTGCTTCATGGTGCCGTTGTTATAGATATCGATCGCGACGATTTTGGCGCCACGCTGCTTGCGCGCTTTGACGGCGTGCGTCATCACGTTGATCTGGGTATTGACGGGGTTCGTGCCCCAGATCACGATGCAATCAGATTGTGCCATTTCGCGCGGGTCAACGCCACGCAAGGCACCGGTTCCAGCAGCAAATCCTGTCCATGCCAGCGTTGTGCAGATGGAGGCGTGCATGTCGGAATATTTCTTGGCGTGGCGCAGACGGTTGATGCCATCGCGCATCACGAGGCCCATGGTGCCCGCAAAGAAATATGGCCAGACGGCTTCGGCGCCATGCTCGCGCTCTGCTTTGAGAAACGCCTCGGCGGTGAGGTCGAGCGCGTCGTCCCAGGAGATCTGCTGCCATTCGCCAGAGCCTTTGGCGCCCTTGCGGCGCAGGGGATGCAGCACGCGATCTGGATGGTGAACACGTTCGGCGTAACGCGCGACCTTGGCGCAGATTACGCCATCAGTATACGTGTTCGACTTGGCACCGTAGACCCGGCCAATGGTCTTGTTGTCGATCAACTCGATCTCTAGCGCACAGGTTGACGGGCAATCGTGCGGGCAGGCCGAAAAGCCAAGTGGGGTCGTGTTATCCAAATGCGGGCCATCCATGTGCGGGCGTTCCTTCGTTGTATGTCTGGAAGGAAGCTAGAGCACGTTCACTGTCTCGCCAAGGGCTACAGACGGAATGCCCCCAGGAGGGCGTTCACATCATTTCCGATCAAGATCGGAATGCCTGCACCGTGTGCCTGCGCAGTTCGGCAGATTTTCTGCTAACTTTAATCCATCGCAAACCTGAACCAACTGGAGGCAACGACCATGATCCTGGATATGCGCACCTACACCTGCAAACCCGGCATGATCAAGAAGCACATCGAAATCTATAAGCAGTACGGCAATGCCCCACAGACGAAGCATCTCGGGCAACCGGTCGTGTGGGCGACAACGGAAGTCGGTGATGTGAATTCGTTCGTGCACATCTGGGCCTACAAAGACATTGCTGACCGCGCGGCCAAGCGGGCTGCGATGTGGGAAGATGCAGACTGGATCACGTATACGCAGAAATCGGGAGAGCTTGGCGCGCTGGTCGCCCAAGAAAACAAAATCCTGATCGCAACCGATATCATGCCGGCACCTCCGGTTAAGTAAACCGTATCTGACCACCAACGATATCCATCCCGGCATGTCGGGATGGATATCATTACGCGAGATGCACCATGTCAAATTCATCAACGGGCTCATCAACGCCGGCACTTGAGACGAGGACTTTGGGGCGAACGGGCCTCACTGTCACAGCGCTTGGGCTTGGCGGGGCGCCACTTGGTGACATCTATGAACAGCTCGATGATGCGACCGCGATTGCAACGGTCGAAGCTGCAGCTAATGCCGGTGTCACGATGTTCGATACCGCGCCGCTCTATGGTCAAGGCAGTGCCGAGCATCGTTTCGGTACGGCGCTGCGGCGGCGGCCCCGGGACAGCTATGTGCTGTCAACGAAGGTTGGCCGTGTGCTGGAACCAGCGCCAGAGGGGCGCACCAAGACAACGCGCTTCGTTGGCGGTCTCGATTTCAATGTCGTGCATGACTACACGTATGACGCCACGATGCGTTCGTTCGAAGCGTCACTGCATCGCCTCGGTGTGCCGCGCATTGATGTGCTGTTGATCCACGATGCCGACGCCTGGAGCCATGGCCCGGAAGAGGGGCCAAAGAAATATCGCGAGGCGATGGATGGTGCCCATAAAGCGCTTGTCGAACTGCGCGAGCAAGGTGTTATCAAGGGTATCGGGATCGGTACCAACGACATCGTCTATGCAGCAAAGTATCTGCGCGAAGGTGACTTCGATTGCATGTTGATGGCGGGGCGATATTCGTTGCTTGAGCAGCCGGCGCTTGTCGAAGTGCTGCCACTTGCCCAGGAGAAAAACGTCGGCGTTATGCTCGGCGGCGTGCTGAATTCAGGCATCCTCGCAACTGGCCCGATCGCAGGCGCAACGTATAATTATACGCCCGCGCCGCCAGGGGTGCTGGAGAAGGTGACGAAGATTGAGCGTGTCTGCCAGAGCCACGGTGTGGCACTGCCGACGGCTGCGATCCACTTTCCGCTTGGCCATACGGCGGTCGCGTCGGTTGTGCTTGGTGCTGTGAAGCCGAACGAAGTCGAGCGCAATGCTGAGGCGATACAGGCTGCCATACCGGCGGCATTATGGTCTGACTTGAAAACCGAAGGTTTGTTGGACGCGGCGGCGCCAGTGCCGGCATAGCGCGAGTGCTTTCGGCTGCGGATCAATCCGGCATAAATGGCAGATCAGTATCTTCCGGCTCGGCGCCGGCCTGGGTCAGCATGCAGTGCACCTGCCCGCGGTGATGGGTCTGATGATTGAACAAGTGCGTGACAACATACCAGCGCGGCTTGGTTGCATCCTCACCGGTAATCCCAGAACGCCAAGTCAGGTCGCCCTGCAGCCACGTATCCGTGAGGCCGGCGGTCCAAATCTCGATGGTCTCGTCGAACTCGACGCGCGCTCGCGTGAGACCATCCCAGGTTGCCACATCGTGGGATGACAGCGGTTGGTTGAGTGCTTT
The DNA here is from genome assembly GCA_905480435.1 of uncultured Hyphomicrobiaceae bacterium. GTDB lineage: Bacteria > Pseudomonadota > Alphaproteobacteria > Rhizobiales > Hyphomicrobiaceae > CAJQQK01. The sequence continues at coordinate 24,099 of CAJQQK010000113.1, forward strand.
AGGAGCATCAGCATTCGAAAACCGGCTCATCCACATCTGATCAGCCCACAAAATGTGCCGCAGCGTGAGGTCAATCGACTGCCAGAACGCGCCACGATCCTGGCCGCGCTCGGCATCGCTTAAGGTGTTGGCTGCGCTGTAAATTGATTGATTTTGCCACGCATTGTAGCGCGCCATAGCTTGAGTGTGAGCCGGAGCAATCATCATCGAGCCTCTAACGCTGAATTTTTGCCGTTACTTCGATTTCGATTTTTATACGAGGATCATGCAAACCGGCAATGATCATCGTCGCCGCCGGGAGAGCATCACCAAGATAACTTTTCGTTACCGGCCAGCAGTCGGGCCACCCCTCGCGGTCGGCGAGTATGTAATTCACCCTGACGACATCGGCCATTGAGGCGCCGGCTTTCGTCAGCGCGTCTTCGATATTTCGGAAGGTTTGCTCGCATTAGGCGACAACATCATCAGCAATTTCCATGGTTGCGTAGTCGTAGCCAGTCGTGCCGGCAACGAACACCCAATCACCGTCGATGACAGCGCGCGAATAGCCGATTTGCTGCTCAAAGGTAGAGCCTGATGAAATTCGTTCGCGCGCCATCGTTGTTTTCCTTAGCCGACGATTTCGTCATCCGTAAAATTCAATGCGATCTCGCGCGCAGCACTTTCCGGGCTGTCGGAACCGTGCACAGAATTCTCGCCAAGTGACAGGGCGTGCGTCTTGCGGATCGTGCCTTCATCGGCATCAGCCGGATTGGTTGCGCCCATCACATCGCGGTTTTTCAGGATTGCGCCTTCGCCTTCCAGAACCTGCACGACGATTGGACCAGACATCATGAATTCGCACAACTCACCATAGAACGGGCGCTCTTTATGCTCTTCGTAGAACTTTTGAGCTTGTGCCTCTGACCAACGGACGCGCTTTTGACCGACAATGCGTAGGCCTGCGTCTTCCAACATGGCATTGACCTTGCCGGTCAGATTGCGCTTCGTTGCATCGGGTTTGATAATTGAAAATGTGCGCTCAACGGCCATGATCTTGTGCCTTCTGGTTGCTTGACGGAGAATTTCGGGAAAAATGCTGGATTCGAGCGGTTTATAGCGGCGGCGGGGTAACGCTTCAAGGCAACCGACCTGCGGCGTGTGCGCCGCAACATGGGGTGTCAGTGCGCGATCCTTATTGTCCCGCCGCCATATTTTGCGCTCATCCACCATTTCAATGGAGGATGGATATCTCTAAGGCGACCGTGGCGGCTCGCTGGACGATATCTGCTCGTGGCGAGCACGAATAAATCTGGCGTTTCCTGACGCTCATGATCTGTACTATTCTAGTATGCTGCGATCCACCAGAATTGGTGTAAGTATCGGTTGCAGTGTGAGTTTTTGGGACCCGACCGGACAGGCCTGCTCGAGCCGCATGGTCAATAATACAAGTTTCAGCGAGACAGACTTAGCGTTGCCGATAAAAGTTTGCGCAATCAGCCGAGCCGGCGGGAATTGAATGAATGTCTGATAATTCTGGCAAAATTGAATGGTACCTAGCCCGGGAAGGCCAGCAGCATGGTCCGCTGTCGGATGTTGAGCTCGATAAATTTATCGAGCTTGGCCATTTGGAACCAATGGACCTGCTGTGGCGGGCTGGCTTTGATGATTGGCGCCCGGCGACAGACGTATTTCCACCGCGGCCTCCAGTTCCTGCGGCAGCACCGCAAATGCCGACGACGGCGCCGGCCCCGCATGCTGCTGCGGCGCAAGCCGATGAACTGCGCCCTGGCGAGACGACGCAACCAATCCGACAACACAACGTCGCGCACGATGAGCATACCGGAGCAACCGGCACGCCAGTTGCCGGCGCGCCGCAATCAACTGCGGCCTATCAATCGAATCAACAAACGGGTTTCGAACCCGGTAACGCTGCCCCTGAGCACACGCCATCCGCCAGTCATCCAGTCCCGCAAACCCCGGTGCGTCTTGCCGATCCTTCTGTTCGAGTGCAACCGTCGGGCGGTTTCGGCCATCCGCAAAACACCGCAAGCGCGGTTACCCAGCGCCCGCTGCATCCCGACCCGATGTTTGGCGCCGAACCGCAATCCAATGCGTTACGCCCAGGCCCATCAGCCTCCCAGCAACACGCAAATGCACGGCCAGACGAGTTAGATGACGACGAGTTTCTTGAAGTCGAAACAGATGGACGCAGCGGATGGTTGATGGTGGCAGCCGCGCTGTTCCTGTTTGTCATTCTCGGTGCTGGCGGATTGTTTGCCTATAATAATCAGCAACAGTTTTCTGCGCTTTTTGCTGACCTGACCAGCGATGTGAAACCAAACGACGTTGCCGTGGTGCGCGCACCGCAAAGCGCGAGCCGAGAAGCCGCTGGCTCTAAAACAGCACCTGCAACAACGGTCGCACGCCTGAATACGACAAAGCCGGTGGCACCAGCCCAACCCGTGCCGGAGTTGCCGATCCTCAAATCAAAACTCTGGCAATTCGCGCAGAAGGAGTTCGGCTCCTGGACGCAGCTGCGCTTAGCCGAACTTGGCGAAGAGACCAAATCCAAGCAGGAAGCCAATGATTATCTGATCGCATCGTTTGTGCGGCTGCGTCGAGACAACGCCCAGCATGCGTTGCTTGCTTCGCCCGGCAGTCTGGCGCGCGTCGCCACCTCATTTGTTGATAGTTTGCGGGCGCTTACTGCGAAAGGTTTCAATGAATGTTATTCGTTCATCTCCAATGGTGAGGGTTCGCCGGTCGTAGCGCCGCTCTTTTTTGAACCCGATATCGGCTCGAAACTTGAAGCGCAAATGTTGGCTATTCTGCAAGCCATCGCGGAAGGCAAAGCTTCACCAATTGATGGCCGAAAGCCGCCAACTGCTGCCGATTTCAATGCTCTGTCAACTGAACTTGGCAAGAGCGGCTGGACAGCTGCGGACTTAAAACTATTCTCAGACCCGTCTGCACTCTCCAAAGCCAAACCGAAAGTCGTGTGCCGATTGGTGACCGAGTGGTTCGCGACGCAAACTAAACTTGGAGATCAGGCGACGCGCGACCAGTTGATTGCTGCTTCGCTGCGCCCTGTGATTGGCGGGTAAGTCGACTATTTGATGATTGAGACACTTGTTTGATGGTTAAGCTAGTTATTTGGTGATTGAGACTGGGCGCCGATCACGCCATAAGGCGCCATGCTGCAAATCAATGACCTGACTTACCGGATAGTGGGCCGGCCCCTCCTGACCAATGCCAACGCGACGATACCGACAGGCCACAAGGTCGGTCTGGTCGGGCGCAATGGCACGGGCAAGACGACGCTGTTGCGTCTGATTATTGGCGATATCGCGCCCGATGATGGCGCGATATCGTGGCCAAAGTCTTCGCGTCTCGGTTATGTCGAGCAGGAAGCGCCCGGCGGCGATGATACGCTGATTGAATGGGTACTGGCAGCCGATACAGAGCGCGCGGCTTTGTTCGCAGAAGCAGAGACTGCGACCGATCCAGGCCGCATCGCCGACATCCAGATCCGGCTCAACGACATTGACGCGCACTCAGCGCCTGCCCGGGCCGCCCAACTGCTTGCCGGGCTCGGATTTGACGAGGCGGCACAGCAGCGCCCCTGCCGGGCCTATTCGGGCGGTTGGCGGATGCGGGTTGCGCTTGCCTCGGTGCTGTTCCTTGAGCCTGAGCTGTTGTTGCTCGATGAGCCGACCAACTATCTCGATCTTGAAGGCACGCTTTGGCTTGAGAACTATCTACGCCAGTACCCACACACGGTTGTCATGGTCAGCCATGACCGTGACCTTTTGAACAGGGCAGTCAATGCCATACTGCATCTCGATAAGGGCAAGCTGACACTTTATACGGGCGGCTACGACAGCTTCGAAGACACCAGACGAGAACGCCAACGGCTCGAGTCCAAACAGAAGTCGAAGCAGGACCAAGAGCGCCAGCGTATCGAAAAATTCATCACACGCTTCAAGGCTCAAGCCAACAAAGCAGCCCAGGCGCAAAGCCGTATCAAGGCTCTCGCGCGTATGAAACCGATTGCAGCCGAGACCGACGATCCGGTGGCACCGATCAGGTTTCCTGACCCAGCCAAAATGCTCGCAAGTCCACTCATCCAGATCGAGCAGGGCGCTGTTGGCTATGTCCCTGGCGAACCGGTGCTCAATCACCTCGATCTGCGGATCGATCATGACGATCGGATCGCGTTGCTTGGACAAAACGGCAATGGCAAATCCACATTCGCAAAACTGCTCGCGGGCAAAATCGAACTTGAAGCTGGTGAGATGCGCGCCCACAAGCAGCTCAAAGCCGGTTACTTCGCGCAGCATCAGCTTGATGAACTTGGCGAACGACAAACGCCCTACGACTATATCGCGCGGTTGCTGCCGGATGCGACCGAGGCCCAGAAGCGGGCCCGGCTCGGTGCGTTCGGGTTTGGTGTCGGGAAGGCTGACACGGCCTGTGCAAAACTATCCGGTGGTGAAAAGGCACGGCTGCTTTTGATGCTGACTGCATTTCATGCGCCGCACATCATCATTCTCGATGAGCCGACCAACCACCTTGATATCGACAGTCGCGAGATGTTGATCCAGGCGCTCAACGAGTACGAAGGTGCCGTGATATTGATCAGCCATGACCGGCACTTAATCGACGCATCGGTTGACCGCCTGTGGGTCGTCGAAGACGGCACGGTAACGGCCTACGACGCTGACATGGATGCCTACCGGCGTCGCATGCTGGAGGCGCGCAGTGGACGCCGCCGGCGACAGGTATCACCTGAGCGGACCCGGACCCAACCAGATACTGCGCCAGCTCCCGAGCCTGATCCCGGTATCGATCGCACCGAGCAACGCCGCAAGGCAGCTGAGCTGCGCGCGCAACTGGCGCCGCTTCGAAAAAAGATGCAGCAGGCTGAGCGTGCCGTCGAGAAGGCACAAGCGCAAATCGCACAACTTGATGCCGTCCTCGCCGACCCCACGATCTACGCCGACGACGGTGCGCGTGCCCAGCAAGTGACGCGTGAGCGGGGCGCATTGACCAAACAGTTGGAAGACCTGGAAGCGGCCTGGCTACAAGCTACAGACACCTACGAGGCTGCATCGGCGGCAGACTGATGGTCGCCATTTGTGCGATACTCGCGACCGCGATCTGTCTCGCGCGCTGACTTCTGGGCGTGCTGCGCGGAAACAGTTTTTAATGCACGATAGGAACTCATCAAAACTGCGGGAGCCAAGGGCGATTGCAATGACCTCGTTGCAAGATTGTGACGGTGCGGCGAAGCAGTCCGCCGGTTGATTGCATCAACTCAGATCCGTGATAATTAATGTTCATGCGGAAGTTCGATTGGGTTTACAACGTCAAGTGATTTCTACCTCATCGGTCTCGTTCACGCTTGATCGGCTGCCAGAAATTATTCTCCACAAAGGAAATGCCAAAGGTGCTTTGTCACGGCTTCAAATTTGTCCGGCAAGGGGCTACTAAATTTCGTCAAGGAGATCGGTGTGCCGTCGGCTTGTGATTAAAAGCGGGGCAAGCTCTTTCCCGAGTGGGCAGCAATGTTCCCGGGAGTGGTGCACCGATGCTCCGACGCTCTCGTGCCAGATACTGGGGCCGATATACGTATTGGTCGTGGCGAATGTAACCTTCCTGATGCGCGCCCTTGGGGGCAATGGCGCGGCAACATATCGAAGCATAACATTCGTCACCAGAGGGTTCTTAACCTCTCATCACACAGGTGTTAGCGATTGTGCTTGATGCCGCTCGCGTGGCGCGGCACGATGCGTACAGCTTGCTGGTGCGCCCTTGATGGAACTCCTTGCGGAACGGGCACGCTGACGTCTCACACAACTCACGAATAGGTATCTTATGAAAGTTCTGTCGTCGCCTGCTTCGCCGTTTGGGCGCAAGGTCAAAATAACGGCCAAGTTGAAGGGGCTGTATGACAGGATCATATTCGAAACCGTCTCCGCCACCGACGTTGGTGACACCAATCCTCTATCGAAAATTCCGGCACTGATTACCGACGATGGCATGGCGATCTACGATAGCCCGGTGATTTGCGAATACCTTGATGCGCAGGTTGCATCACCTGTCTTGTTCCCCGGTGAAGGGGCTAAACGCTGGCGGGCTCTGACGCTCGGCGCACTTGGTGACGGCATCATTGATGCTGCGATAATGCTTGTGTATGAATCGCGCCACCGCCCAGCGGAGATGCGCGTTGAATCATGGTGCCAGATGCAGCAAAAGAAAATCGACCAGGCGCTGGATCACCTTGAAGCGACACCGCCTGAGATGGGCAGCCAGCCGCACTACGGCCACGTAACTCTCGCCGTCGCGCTCGCCTATCTGGATTTTCGCCATGAAGGCAAATGGCGCGCTGGCCACCCAAAAATGGTTGCCTGGCTCAACGCTTTTGATGCTGCGGTACCAGCCTTCAAGGAAACAGCACCGCCGCCAGCCTGAAGCTGACAACAGAGCCCGGCCCGTAGAGACAGAGATTGGACGCACAACAATGGCGCCATTTGACCCGAAGGCTGCAGCACAGTTCATTGCCGATGCACATGATCGGCGAGAGAATTTCAGCAATCTGCCGGAGGACCTCAATCCACCGACGATTGCGGATGCCTACGCTGGTCAGGCGGCGCTCGCGGATATCTGGTCAGCCAAATATGGCGCCGTCGCTGGCCTCAAGATTGCGACAACGACCAAGGTCATGCAGGAGTTGATGGGCATTGACCATCCCTGTGGTGGCGTCATCTTTGAAAAACGCGTCCACACGTCGCCAGCCGCTCTGAAGACCACCGACTACATCCACGTGATGTTGGAATGCGAGCTGGCTGTGCGCGTATCTCGTGATCTTGACGGGCCGGCTGGCAGCCATACCGCTACAAGCGTGCGCAGTGCTGTCGGTGAAGTCATGGCGGCATTTGAACTGATCGAGGACCGCAATGCTGTCTACGCAGATTGCGACGTGCGCACTCTGATCGTCGATGGATCGTGGAATGCCGGCATTGTGCTTGGGCCATCAATACCAGCTCCGGCCGACATGGAACTTAACGGATTGCAAGGCCGCCTGACGGTAAATGGTGAGTTACCATTCGAGGGCAAAACAGATGATCCAATGGGCGCGCTCGCGTGGGTTGCGAACTTGGCTTGCGAACATGGTCGGCCGCTTAAAAAAGGCATGGTCGTGATCACCGGCAGCGTGCTTGCAACGCTTGCCATCAAGCCCGGCGAAGACTTCCACTTCGTGCTCGACGGTGTCGGCGAAACCCGCATAACATTCGCCTCTTAGAGCGGGTCAATATTCAATTGTCAGCTGCGACATGTGACAGCCAGCAACCGCCGGCGATTAATGTGTTTTGCCCTGGCACGTCGTTCAGCGCGTAGACCCAGCACCGGATCGCGCGCCCATCATTGAGTAAAGCCAGCTGCGGCACGCGGCGGTATAGCCCTGCTGCCGGATCGTTAGGATCGACGTCTTCATAGAGATCAAGCCAACGGAATGTTGCGTTTGCGTCATGCAACTCAAGCACTTCACCCATGACCAGGTCACGGTCCCGCGGCTGAGCTTCAATCAAACCGGGATAGTCGCCCAGATCATAGAGGCGTCCCGGTGTTGAGCCCGGGCCAATGAAGCCTGTTTCATTCGATAGGCGCGCCCGCATCGCAGCGCCGAGTGCATCTCGGGCGTTAGAAAGCAGCGTGCCGTATACGAAAAGATGATCCATCGGCGCTCTTCTGACGTTGCGATTGTGACCGTTAGGCCGATTGGGTTGCCGTCGCCCGCTCGCAAACATTTATGCACATTCGATCAAATTGCCATGATCACGGCTGATGATCCGCTGACTTCGTGTTACAGCCAAACATAACCCAATTTCGCGATGCTGCCGGAGGAAAGACGCCATGACACTGTTTGACGGGTTCGTGATGAATTCGATGAATACACTGGTGACCCTGTTCGTCTTTCTGATCGGTATCGGGGTTCTCACGGTCATCGTGATGTACTTTGTCGATGTCAGCCAGAAACACGATGCGGTGCGGCGCAACTACCCGGTCGTGGGGCGCTTTCGTAAGCTGTTCACAACGCTTGGGGAATTTTTCCGACAATATTTCTTTGCGATGGACCGCGAGGAAATGCCGTTCAACAGAGCGGAGCGGGAATGGGTTTATCGATCTTCAGAAGGTGGCGACAACACCGTCGCATTTGGCTCAACGCGCAACCTGACGCCGGTTGGCAGTCCGATTTTTGTCAACTGCCCGTATCCGCAGCTCGATGAGGAAACGACGACGGCGCCACCGGTCACGATCGGGCCCTATGCGCGCGCGCCTTACACCGCCCAGTCGATCATCAATATCTCCGGCATGAGCTTTGGTGCGATTTCGAAGCCAGCTGTAAAGGCGCTGTCGCGCGGCGCCAAGATGGCCAACTGCTGGCTCAACACAGGCGAAGGCGGACTGTCACCTTATCACCTCGAAGGTGGTGCGGACATCGTATTTCAGATCGGCACCGCGAAATACGGTGTGCGCGGCGAAGATGGCAATCTGTCCGATGACAAATTGCGCGAGATTGCGGCGCACGAACAGGTACGGATGTTCGAGATTAAAATGAGCCAGGGCGCGAAACCAGGCAAAGGCGGCATCCTGCCCGGCAATAAAGTCACAAAGGAAATTGCCGCCATTCGCGGCATTCCGCGCGGCAAAGATTCGATCTCGCCAAACCGGCATCCGGAAGTCAATGACAACAACGCGTTGCTGGATTTCATCGCGCATGTCCGTGAGGTCACCGGCAAACCGACCGGGTTCAAGGCGGTGATCGGCGCTTACGGCTGGCTCGAAGCGCTTTGCGAAGAGATCGATCGGCGTGGCATCGAAAGCGCACCAGACTTCATTGCCATCGACAGCGGCGACGGCGGCACAGGGGCTGCTCCAATGCCATTGATGGACAACGTCGGCCTGTTGGTTCGGCAGTCATTGCCGATGGTGGTTGATATCCTGACGAAGCATGGTTTGCGTGATCGGGTCAAAGTAATCGCTGCGGGCAAACTGATCACACCAGCCGAAGTTGCATGGGCCTATTGCGCGGGTGCTGATTTCGTCACGTCAGCGCGCGGGTTCATGTTTGCACTCGGTTGCATTCAGGCGATGAAGTGCAACAAAAACACCTGCCCAACTGGCATTACGACCCATCAGAAAAGCCTGCAGCGCGGGCTTGATCCAGCCGACAAAGCCGTTCGGGTGAAAAATTTCGTTGCCAAGATGCATTACGGCGTTGGCGTCATTGCGCATTCCTGCGGCGTCTCACATCCGCGTGCGTTGAAGCGCTATCACGTGCACCTCGTACAAGCGAGCGGCGGTACCAAACCGTTCAACGAGATCTACCCTGATGCGCCACCTACACCGGCCATTCCAGCACCTGCCGCACAAGCTTGATAAGCACAGCCTCACTCTTTCGCTTCTCCGATCTGATGCTATAACGCGGCCATGACAGAAACTTCCCGACAGATTGTCGTTGTTGGCGGCGGCATTATTGGTGCTGCGATTGCCTGGCAACTCACCAAGCGCGGTGCGCAAGTGACGTTGATCGAGGCCGGTGGCATTGGCGGTCTGACGACAGCTGCGACCTGGGCCTGGACCAACGCAACCGCGCACAATCCGAAACCGTATTACGACATCCGAGCTGCCTCGATGACCGAGTGGGACCGGCTCGCGGACGAGTTACCGGATCTGCCTTATGTGCGAAGCGGCACGCTCTATGCTGACAATGATCGGTTTGATACGGAAGCGTTTGTCGCCAACCATGCGTCCTGGGGATACGACGTCCGATCGGTGTCAATAGATCAGGCCCGGCAGCACGAACCGGCCGTCCGTGATCTGGAGGGGCCGCTTGCGATCAGCGACAGTGAAGGTGCCGTTGATGCGACGGCTGCCGCCATTCTGTTTGCTACGCTTGCGCGCAAATCCGGTGCGTTGGTATTTACCGGTATCGGTGTCGACGCTGTTTCTGTTGACGGCCAAGGGCGCGTGGACGGCGTCATCATGAACGATGCACCGATTAAGGCTGACGAGGTTATCGTTGCCGCCGGCGCCGATACGCCACGCATCGTGGAACCGCTCGGCGTGACACTGCCGATGGAGACGCGGCGCGGTGTACTGGCAACCACCAAGCCGCTCCCTCGACTGATCGACAGAAATATCCTACTGCCCGGCCTGCATGTCCGCCAGAAAGCAGATGGAGCGCTGCTTGCAGGTGCCAGTTTCGGTGGTGAAGCGCCTGATGTGCCCGCCGAAGAGATCGCCAACGATCTCGTCAGCCGCATCCAGAGCAGCATTGTTGGTGCGGAGAACGCGGAACTTGCAAGTATCTCGGTTGGGCATCGGCCGACGCCGGGAGACGGGTTTCCGGTTGTCGGGCGCACATCAACGATTGGCGGGCTTTACATTGCGACAATGCATTCCGGCATTACGCTGGCGCCCATCGTTGCGCGTTTGGTGGCGGATGAAATTCTGGACGATCGACGTGATCCGCTGCTTGAACCGTTCGGTGTCGACCGGTTCAAAAGCTAACAGGTTACGCGATGTAGTTGATGAACTTCTTTTTGTATTCGCCGAGCTTTGCCGGTGTGTGGATCCGGATCGGCCGCTTGGCGAGGTAGCTGAAGGTACGCGGGTGGCGACCGCGAACCACACCCAGGTGCAGTGCGAGATCAGCGTTGGCTCCAACGAATGCGCCTTCGTTGATGATCCGCTCGTTTTCCTGGCCACGCCTCAGCATGTACGTGAGACGCGCCTGATCGCTGTGATACTTGCGAATTCTCTGATAAGAGAGCGTTGAAATGTAGAGCCCGTAGCGCGTTTCCACGCTGTGAGCTGCAAGCACGCGGATCAGCGACTTGGCAATGTACCAAAGTGCTGCCAGCAGCAACTGCAGGATGTACATCCGCCACGTGAGCTCTGGTTCGCTCTCCTAGTTTGAGTTACTGCCTCTGCCTGATGAGCTTGACGTGCTCTCTTCGCCGCCATTCTTCGTCGAGTTGCTATCGGCTTCCGCATCATTCTTCGCGATGACGTCTCGGGGAGACATCAGCATCATCTGCCAGATCGGGCGCAAGGGGCGCTTATTGAATGCCCATTGGCGGCCGACGTGCTTGTCGACACCACCACGGGACATTTGAGCGACGATATCGCCTGAAGCCTCAATGCGTAGCGTCCGGTCCTTGAGGCCAAGTTGCGGGTTTTCGTACGCAGCCGCGAACTCCTCTCCACCGACTTTGGGTGCGCCAAACGTGATCACGGCATGCACCCGGCAAATGCTTTTGTGCGCAAAGTGGTAGGCACCAAGGAACGCCAGCGCGCCGCCGAGCGAATGCCCCGAAAGCACAATCTTGTCGATGCGGCGGTGATGCAATTGATCCTTTACCCATGCTTCCATATCAGGCGCGACACTGCCCCAGGCGGTCGCAAATCCAGTATGGCGGGCCGGTCGCGGAGCACCGACCAATGTCTGCGGAGCCGGGTCGAGATCCCGATAAGACTCGCTGGTCAGTTCGCCGGTCAAGTTCGTATACCAATCCGAGAGCCCGGTCGTGCCACGGAAGATCAGATAACCGGTGCCGTGATGCACGAATGCAAACGCCTGAGTGTCGGTGTAGCGCACGGTCGCGCCCGGCTGCGACGTGTCAAAGAAAGCGAACTGGTCCATGCCCTCCTTGTAGCGCCGCCCTTTGGCATCGATACCCAACAGATCGTGGCGGATGCGGCGCGGCGAACGGTAGGCAAGGCCGGATTTGTAGGCAAGGAACTCACACAGCGCGAGTGGAAACGTGTCAGCGGTCCAGTCCCGGCCGAGCGCCGCAAAGTCGACGAAAGGCGGCTGGGGACGCGGCGCGCCATTGGGCAGGCCCTCTGACTGGCGGATCCAAGGCTCTTTCAACCTTGATAGATAGTGGCCGATACTGTCGTCATCGAGGAACTGGTATTCAAGAGGATGCTCAGGTTTCGGCTGGGCGATCGCCGGTATGCCTTCCGGCCATTGCGGACCGGGAGAGGGCTTTTCCGTAGCCTCGGTCGGATCAAGTGCCGCCAGGTATTTTGCCGTCTTATCCATGCAACCCTATTGTGACACGCATTGCCGTTTAGCGAGCACTATCCAGCCTCAGACAATAGCGCGATAGTGAACCGCTGAACATCGTTGGCGATCAGGACGGTCAAGCGCAGTTAATGGCGGCACTACTCAGACGCCTAGTGTCCTGCCCCTGGGGCATGATAGTAGACAGCGTATGACTTCAAAGAATGGACATAGCGGTGAGCGTAAAGGTTACCATCACGGCAATCTGCGCCAGGCTCTGATCAACACAGCATTGTTGTTGATCTCCGAAAAGGGCGCTGCCGGCTTTACCATCGCAGAGGCCGCTCGCGCTGCTGGCGTCTCTCCGGCTGCCCCATACCGGCATTTTAAAGACCGTGACGCCCTGCTCGCGGATGTTGCCGAGCAAGGGCTCGGCGTTTTTGCAGCCGGCCTCTCAGATGCCTGGGCTGATGGGCAACCTGATCCGCGCGCCGCCTTCCAGCGGATGGGCCGTGCTTATCTGGCGTTTGCCCGTGAAGAACCATCCTATTTTGCCGCGATGTTTGAATCTGGCCTCTCGTTCAAATCGTACCCGGCGCTGCAGGAGGCGAGCGATCGAGCGTTTGCCGTCCTGCGTGATGGTTGCGAGGCACTTATTGCTACATTGCCAGCTGGCCGGAGACCGCCCGTCATGATGATGGCGCTTCATATTTGGTCGCTCAGCCACGGTATTGCGGCACTTTTCTCACGCGGCGATGACACCCGGCGATCCATTCCAATGGAGCCTGAAGACCTGCTTGAGGCTGCCGTGCTGATCTATATGGACGGCTTGAACAGCTGAGCTTGCAGCTGAAAACGCTCCGATCGATTTTTTAGTGGCGGCCTTGACATCTCTCAATTGCTTTCTAAATATGTAAATGTAAATTACTTTTACATTGGAGTTGCAACGACTTTACGGGAGTTATCGCATGACGGACATGGTTGCCCGGTTAGACGACTGGGGCACGCCGGCTTGGATCGGCGTGATGGTTCTTGGTTTCGTTATCTTCTGGCCGATAGGCCTTGCCATTTTGGCTTACATGTTATGGAGCGGACGCATGGGTTGTAGAGCACGCAGAAACGCATCGGATTGGCAGCAACGGGTTGCTGGCAAATGGGAACGCAAAATGGAGCGTTGGGGCATGCAGGCCAAAGCCTTCACGCCAACCGGCAATCGCGCGTTCGACGAATACCGCGAAGAGACACTGACGCGGCTTCAGGAAGAGGCGCATGAGTTCCAGTCGTTCCTTGATCGCCTGCGGATGGCCAAGGACAAGGGCGAATTTGAGCAGTTCATGACTGAACGGCGCGATCGACCGGCAGATTCCGGATCAACGCCTGCAGGACCAACGGGCGGCGCACCGTCGCCGGCTTGACCGTAGTCTACAGCGTGTCGCGTTTTCAAGAATTCACAATACGCCTTAAAACGCCCAGTCTTCAGGCGCTTTAAGGCTCCTATTAAGCGCGACGTGCTTTAACGTTCGCCGGCCCAGAGCTTTAGCTTTGCGGCCGGCGTAATCCGTGATGACCATGATCAATCTTGCGCATTCTTTTTGTCTGCGCTTTGGCCCATGATCACACCGAAGCGTTCTTCAGCTAACTGGCGCATTTTGCCAGCACGCTTGCCCATCACCACCATCACGGGGAATGCCGCAAGCACGATCGCCAGGCAGATCCACTGCGAAACAGGCTTGTCGCCAAAAAATGAAACTAGGCCGGCAATGGCCGGCCAGACGACAAAGTGGCCGGCGATACTCGCACGGCTGTCATACCGCTCGTATTGTTCGAGTTCTTCTGGCGATAGGCGCTTACGCAGCACATCATCCATTTCGATGGACCTCACAGTTGACCGAATGATCACTCAGTCATAGCCGCGCGCGACATAGCCGCCAAGCCTGGATACGTCACATCGCCGTCAGGGCTACTGATCAAGGTCGAAATTGCGTGCCAAATAGCGCGACAGGTTCGAGCTTTAAGCTCGGACGATCTTCGGTGCGCGTTGCGGGCGAGAAGACGGTGCTTCAGACTGGATGGTCCGACCTTTGACGTATGCCCATACCATCCAGACAAGTGCAACCGCTGCGCCGACCAGAACAGCGTTGGTGCTGGATATTACTGGCTCCTCGACGAATTGAGTGGGTGGATCAGGTGTTTTTGGGTGGTCGGTTTTCTGCTTAATCCTGTTGGCAGAGCATTCCCCGTCGATGTGACGGGCGGCGGTCAAGGACGCGCTCTATAGCGCGCCCGCGAGGGCT
>CAJQQK010000114.1 GCA_905480435.1 uncultured Hyphomicrobiaceae bacterium
CCGAGGCGAGAGCTACCGCCTCAAGGAAAAACGTCGCAGCGGCCTGCTAAGCAAGCCAGCATCGGCAACCAAATCCAAACCGACGAAAGGTGGGTCAGTTCTTCGTGGCGCAAAAGGGTCAAAACCGGGTGTCGCTTGACAGCTGGCGGCTGGCTGGACCGCATCATCGTGGTCATCAATGATATCCTATTGGCCTTCCCTGGCTTTCTACTGGCGCTTGCTCTTGTCGCCGCGCGTGGTTCATCGCTTGAATCCGTCATCACAGCCGTTTCGATTGCCTTTACGCCCCGCGTTGCAGCAGTGATGCGCTCGGTGGTGCTGACCATCAAACCGCGCCTCTTTGTCGAATCGTCGCGCGCCATCGGCATGTCACCGGCCCGCATTTTGTTTCGGCACATCGTGCCCAATGCGATGCCGCCCGTGATCGTGGTCGCCACGGTGAGTGCCGCAACGGCGATACTTGCGGAAGCCGGATTGAGTTTTCTCGGGTTAGGCGTGCAACCACCGACCGCAACCTGGGGCAACATTATTTCCGATGGCAACTCAACAATCACCACGAACCCGCTGATCTCGTTTTCGGCAGGACTGTGCATTGCTATTGCGGTTATCGCGCTCAACTTGCTTGGCGACGGCTTGCGCGACACGCTCGATCCTCAGATGCGGCGGCAGACTGGCAGGATACTGTAATGGCCATCCAGACAAGGCCTGAAAGCTCAAATGACAATTTGGAGTCGCCCAAGACGGCTCAGCCGTACCTGGAGATTCGCAATCTACAAACGGCGTTTCCGGGCAACGAGAAGCCAACCATCGTCGTCAATGATGTCAGCTTGTCGCTGGCACGCGGCGAAACGCTCGCGGTCGTCGGCGAATCCGGTTCCGGAAAAACGATGACCTTCCTATCGGCTTTAGGCCTCCTGCCTAAATCAGGGCGCGTCATTGGAGGAGAAGCACTTCTCTCTGGTCGGGATCTTCTGAAACTTCCGCCGCGTGAAATGCGGGCGTTGCGCGGTTCGGAAATCGCAATGGTCTTTCAGGGCCCATTGTCCGGTCTCAATCCCGTGTTTCGGATTGGTGAGCAAATCATCGAAGCTATTCGTGCGCACCGTCGCATCTCGCGCCGCGCGGCCCGGCAAGAAGCGATCCGATTGCTTGAACGCGTGCATATCCCCGCTGCATCGAGCCGTATCGATGACTACCCGCATCAGCTGTCAGGCGGCATGCGTCAGCGCGCTTTGATTGCGATGGCGATCGCGCTTGATCCGGCTGTGCTGATTGCCGACGAGCCGACAACCGCGCTTGATGTCACTGTTCAGGCGCAGATCCTCGAACTGCTCTCGGATATTCAAGCAGAAACAGGCATGGGTATGGTGCTCATAACGCATGACCTCGGTTTGGTCGCACGCCATGCAGATCGGGTAGCTGTGATGTATGGCGGCCGTGTTGTTGAACAAGGCCAGCTTAGCGATGTCTTCAAGCGCACCCGGCACCCTTACACAGTTTCGTTGTTTCGCTCGATTCCCCACCTGCACACTCCAGCCGACGCAGAGCTCACACCGATTGACGGCCAACCACCGAACCCAGCGGAATTGCCTCCAGGCTGCGCCTTCGAAGCACGCTGTTACTTGGGCAAGGGGCGTCGCGACTGCGTGAGCGCGATACCGCCACTCGCGGCGACCGACTTGAACACCCACCTCACTGCTTGTCACCATTGGCCGGAACTCGCCGGCACGGGAGCGAATGGATGACCGTCAATGAACCGACGCTCCGGCCAGCCTCGGAGCAAGATGAGCCAATCCTCGAATTGCATGATGTGAGGAAGGTTTTCGGTAGTCGCGGCGTGTTCGGAAATAGCACCGGCAACACCGTCACTGCGGTTGATGGCATTTCAATCCGCATTCGTCGCGGAGAAACACTTGGCCTTGTCGGTGAAACCGGCAGCGGCAAAAGCACCATCGGTCGGATCGTTCTCCGGCTCGATGAGCCCACTTCCGGACAGATCATGTTCGGCGGTGAAGATCTTGCAAAATTGTCAGTTCGAGAGATGCGGCGGCGGCGTCAATACATTCAGATGGTGTTCCAGGATCCGTTCGGTTCACTTGATCCACGCATGACCGTCGGTGAATTGGTCGCCGAACCGATGTTCGTGCACGGGACGCCACGAGCCGAAATTCCACTGCGGATGGAACGGATCCTCAAGCATGTCGGGCTCGACCCTCGAATGAGCGAGCGCTACCCGCACGAATTTTCCGGCGGCCAACGTCAACGCATCGGTGTCGCGCGTGCGCTCGTCCTGGACCCCAGTCTACTGATCCTTGATGAACCAGTGTCAGCGCTCGCCGTGTCGATCCAGGCGCAAATTCTCAATATGCTGCGCAGCATTCAGCGCGAAACCGACATTGCCTATTTGTTTATCGCCCATGATCTCGCCGTTGTGCGCCACATCAGCGATCGGGTCGCAGTCCTCTACCTCGGTCGCATTGTCGAAACGGCACCTCGTGACAAGCTCTATACAATGCCGCGTCATCCCTACACCATTTCGCTTTTGTCGGCAGTGCCGGTTCCTGATCCGGACCTGGAACGACAGCGCAAACGCGTCGAGCTGCACGGGGAGATCAGTTCAGGAACCGCAATCCCGACAGGCTGCCGATTTCACCCGCGCTGCTTCCGGACACGTTTCATCGCAACACAGCAAGGTGGTTCGACGATCTCTGTCGAAGGTGAGCAGTTGGCACGGCAATGTGTTGAAAGCGATCCTGTGCTCGTTAGTGCGGTCGGTGATGATGATGAACATTCGGCGGCCTGTCATTTTCCACTTTCAGACACTGAACTCGCTGCGGTCATGGGAATGCGGCTAGGAGACAAACCCTCCTTGAACGATCACGCCAATAGCCAAACTCAGGAGCACAATTCATGAGCGAGAACCGCGAACAAAACTACGAAGGCGTATTCGACACCAACATCGGCTTCGGCACGCGGCCCGCCGTTATCGTCATCGACTTCGTCAATGCATATACGACCAAGGGCGCGTCATTCTTTGGCCAGGGCGTTGTCGACGCTGTTGATCATTCGGTGCCGCTGCTGGCAGCCGCGCGAACGGCAAAAGTGCCGATCATTTATACCAAGGTGCTATATCACCCATCCGGCATGGACGGCGGACTGTTCGTCAAGAAAGTCCCGGCACTGAGAGCACTCGTCGCTGGTGAGCCTTTGGCTGAGATCGACTCCAAAATCACACCGGAGCCTGAAGACCTGGTCATCGTCAAAAATTATCCAAGCTGTTTTTTTGGAACTACGCTCCAGTCAACATTAATGGGGTTGGGTATCGACACGTTAGTCCTGATCGGCTGCTCGACCAGTGGCTGTGTCCGTGCCGCCGCGATCGACGCAATCCAATATGGCTATCGTGTTATTGTCCCGCGTGAGTGTGCAGGCGACCGCCACGATGCACCTCACGATGCCAATCTGTTCGATATCAACGCGAAATACGGAGACGTCGTGCCCAAGGCAAAGGTCATTGACTACTTTCAAGAGCTTGGCTGATCAAGGTTCGAACCTAGGGACAGGAGGCACACCAACCACCACATCTCAGTGACCGCAATCAAACCGTGTGCAATACGATGATAATTTTTGAGGCGCCCGAACATGCGCTCAACTCGGCTGTGCTGCTTGTAAATCTGTTTGTCACAGCGATAGGCTGGTGTTTCCTGGTGTTAAAGCACGTCGCGTTTAATCGGATCCTTAAATGGCACGAAGATTGGGCGTTTTAAGGCAGATTGTGAATCTGTTAAAATGCGACATGCTGCAGGACGAGGACACAAAGTCGTCCTTCTTCGTCGGCGACAGCGTAGATCTTAAAGCATGTCGCATCCAATAGGATTCAGCATGCAGGGAGCGCATGCGACCCGGTGCGAAGGCCGCCCCGGCGGAGGCACCGAGCGTAGCGAGGGAATAGCCGTGAGCTTAAAGGGACTAAAGCGGGGAGCATTTTATGCGACACGCTTTAGTGGTCCGTCCGCCCGTGCTGTAACCAATAGCACTGCTTCTCGCCCCTCTTTTTCACTGTCGGCAGAGCGATGGACCTTGATGCTCGTACTGTCGATCATGAGTTGGTCAGGATCGCGTCGCGACCCAGTTGCTCGGGTTCAGCCGAGGAGAAGATGCTTAACGTCCACAAGGCCATGGCGGAACCAAGCGCCAAAGTGGCCGCCGCCAAAACGCATTGGCGTAAGGCCATCACGGTGAAAACCGGAACTTCGCATGGCAGCAGTGTAAGGGACGCAGCCAAGTTGAGAGGCTCCAAAATGGTTTTGCAACAAAAACTGCCCGAAGAAAAAACAGCTTAGATTGAGACGTTTCAATTCGGAACTGCCCCAAGAGTTGCCCAATCAATGATCGACGCGGCATTGTCGTTCGGAACCTGTGCTAAAATCAATTGCAGTTCCACCGCGGGGAAATCAGGATGACATCTATGGCAAACGTCGTCGTCATTGGCGGAAGCATTATGGGCTCATCGCTCGCATACCACATGGCAATGGCCGGTGAAGCGCGAGCCGTTTCTATCGTGGAGCCAGACCCAAGTTACGAATGGGCTGCGGCTCCGCGCTCGGCTGGTGGTGTGCGACTTATGCACAGTTTGCCGGAGAATATCGAAATGTCTCGCTACGGACAGACTGTTTACAAGAACTTTGCTCAGCTGATGGACGTTAACGGCGAGCCCGGTGTCTTTCCATTCCGGGAATACGGTTACTTGCATCTGGTTACTGGCGCAAAGAATGTCAGGACGGTTGAACAAAATTGGCGAACGCAAACGGAACTTGGGGTTCCGAACGAAATCTTGGACCGAAATGAAATCAGTCAACGATTCCCTGCGCTACGTAGTGACGACATTGATGCAGGACTTTTCGGTCCACAGGATGGCTTTATCGACCCATATTCAGCAGTGACTGGGATGCGCCGTAAAGCCATGAGCTTAGGCGTTGAATACATTCAAGATCGTGTTGTTGGCCTGCAGGCAAGTGCCTCTCGTGTCGACAGCGTCGTCCTGGCCTCTGGACGGATCTTGAAAGCTGAAATCATCGTCAACGTCGCTGGCGCTTGGGCACCCGAAATCTGTGCCATGGCAGGTATGTCGATTCCAGTTGAGCCGCTGAGCCGCCCAACATTCTACTTCGAGACCGAAGAGCATCTTGATCCGTTGCCACTTACCAAAGACCCAAGCGGCGTAACTTTCCGCACCGAAGGTCGTGGATTTGCAACAGGCCTCACACGTCACGATGTTTCCGGTGGTTTCAAATGGGACATCGGCGAAGAGGAGCACAATCAATTCGAGACGGAGTTGTGGCCTGCACTCGCACATCGCGTACCATCATTTGAGCGACTTAAAGTAAAGCGAAGTTGGGCCGGTCATTACGCCATGAACCGGCTCGACGGTAACGCAATCATCGGGCCATGGATTGGAGGATTAGAAAATTTCTATGTCGCGGTTGGTTTCTCAGGTGCAGGGATACAGAAAGGTCCCGCAATAGGACGCGCCCTCAGCGAACTTTTGTTGCATGGTCGCTATCAGACGATCGATCTGTCACGTCTTTCATATCAGCGTGTGATCGACAATGATCCACTATTCGAAATTGGTTTCACAGCATAATGGGGTTGGGCACGATAGTTACCACCTCGCACATAGATGTTTCGGGTCTTGCAGACCTCTGCTTTGGTTCGTTGTTTGCCCAGTGGGGACTCATTTTTCGGTATGCGTTGGAGCCAATTTTCTGTTTCGCCACAATCGCTCGGCAATACAGCGTGATCGCTTCGCAGGCTCGGCAAGGCTTACGCCGAGTGAAACGGATCCGCCCTACCTTAACACTTGACTACGGCATGTCGCGTTCAAACGGATTCACAATGCGCCTTAAAACGCCCAATCTTCGGGCGATTTAAGGATCCTATTAAACGCGACGTGTTTTAGGTTAGAGCGGTATTGAGCCAACTGACGAACCGCCACATATATGCAGCAGCTGCCCCGTGATAAAACTCGAACGGCGATCAAGAAAAAACCTGATCGCGACGGCAATCTCACTCGGTTGGCCAAAACGCCCCATGGGTATATCTGCCGTGAAACGACGACGATTTTCCTCCGCTTCGGGGCCGATCAAGTTGTTGCGTCGGAACATCTCGGTTTCCGTCGCCCCGGGCGAGACGACGTTTGCTGTAATTCCCTTATCGGCAAGTTCGAGTGCCCAGGTTCGTGTCATACCGACGATGCCAGCTTTTGCCGCGCCATAACTGGTTCGTTTGGGACGACCAAGCGCGCCTCGGCTCGACACGTTGACAATGCGGCCGTGGCTACGACTGATCATGCCTGGAAGCAAGGCCTGGCTGCATTGAACGGTTGCTCTTACATTTACTTCGAACACTTGCTGGAGATGATCAAGGTCGACATTACCGAGAAGCTCTGGCGTATTCAGACCGGCGCAATTCACGATGCCATCGAACTCAAAATTAGCGGTAATGTCATCGAGCACGGCCGCGGTTGCTTCTCTATCAGCTAGATCCGCAGTGAATAGTGGCCCCGTAAACTCCTCGCGTGCTTGTCGGGCGATACCCACTACTGTGTGGCCGTCGGCAATCAGCATTTTTGCGGTCGCAAGACCGATGCCCTGTGTTGCTCCGGTAATCAGGAATGTGTCTGACATGACGCCCTAACTCAAATTAGATCTGCACTCTTCTGAACTAACCAATGGTAGCCAGAAATAGCATGTCCTTCGAATATATGTACCCTCTCGCCAGTGAACAGCTGTCGCATCGATGGAGTTGACGCATTCGCTTGGAGTCTGGTTATCGCTCATTTGAAAACAACTCAAATCGAGCACTTCTAGTCGGTTGCTGAGGGATAAGCGGCGGAGCTATGCTCACGCGATCCGTCACGACCAATCCTCTGCAGTCGCTCTTACCACTCGAAGTTGGCAGCAAAACCTCGGTCAGCGGACGTTGTGCCGACGCATGGGGCGCAATTGATGGAGGTGGCTACTTTTTGCACCCCGTTGCGACTGTCTTCAAGTCATCATCGGCTCTCGGCGTGATGGCTGAACTGTCATTTTTGAACGTGCCGAACTGCGGGACGTTGTCCTGGTTCTGGTCTCATGCAAAGCTGATGAAAGAACTTTGATTGGAGGGCCAGCCAATGCAAGACCTACATAAACCCAAGTCTGAATTCGACGAACGCGCTAGTGCTGAGATGGATCGCCATCTCGAAACACCTGATTGGTCACAACGTGAGAAATTGGCCCTCAGCTGTCGAATTCTTGCAATAGAAGAGCATGGTTCGGGTATTGCCGGTCAAGTTACGGGGCGTGGTCAGGCCTCGGGCACAATGTGGACGGCACGATTTGGTCTGGGGTTGGACGAAATCACTGCCAGCGACTTTCTACTCGTGGACGATGACCTCAACGTACTTGAAGGCGAGGGCATGCCGAATCCTTCGAACCGATTTCATCTTTGGATCTACCGGCAACGCCCGGATGTGCAGTCGATTATGCATACGCATCCGCCGTATATCTCAGCGCTTTCCATGTTAGGCGTGCCTCTAAAGGTATCTCACATGGACACTTCCATGTTCTACGAGGACTGCGCTCATCTGCCGACATGGCCAGGACCACCAATTGGAGATGAAGAAGGCGAGATTATTTCGAAAGCGATCGGCAACAAGCGGTCGATCTTGCTCGCTCATCACGGACAACTTTGTGCTTGCTCAACGGTAGAAGAGGCAGCCGTTCTCTCACTGCATATCGAACGAGCTGCAAGACTGCAATTGTTGGCGATGTCAGCTGGCACAATTCAAGATCTCGATCCTGAACATGCACGAGCCGCTCACGACTATCGCCTGAAACCGAAACCTTTGGGCGCTACGTTCCACTACTATGCGAGGCAAGCACTGCGGATTGATCCAAACTGCCTGAAATAGGTTTCTGGTTCGAAGCAAAAAAATGACTGGTGACAGAATGCTGAAACTTTGGGGCCGTCCAAACTCGATCTGTACACAGCGCGTTCTTTGGGCATGCGCAGAAGCTGACGTTGAGTGGCACCTGGAACTAGCAAGCGCTACGATGGGCCCTGATGGCCACGTTTCCAGCGGTGCCGCGCCCTATGGTCACGTCAACTCCAATTCATACCGGGCGATGAATCCAAATGGCACAGTACCAACGATGGACGATGACGGCGTGATCCTGTGGGATTCGATTGCCATCGTCGCCCATATAGCCACCAAGTATGGACCGCAGACGCTTTACAATCAGGCCCCCGACGTATTCTCCCGATCCTTGCAATGGATGTGTTGGACCAACGAGCACCTGGAGCCATTGCTGCACACACTGGTAATGGAATTGGTGAGGTTAACGCCCGAGCAGCGCAATCCTGCCGCTTTAGAAATCGCTCGAAATAAGACGATCAGCGAACTGGCACTGATCGAGCAACAACTCACTGGCCGTGCGTATCTCGCCGGTGACATCTTCTCAATGGGAGATATTCCTGCCGGCGCCACGGTTCATCGTTGGCTGCTTTTTGAGCTTGACCGCCCGGCGATGCCTAATCTGGAAAACTGGCAGGCTCGACTGCAAGATCGCGAAGCATTTCAACAGCACATCGCACCACGGCAGTTCCATCTCTGAAAGTACCTGAAGACTAACATCGAATGCTGTTGGGTTCAGGCGAGGCCAGTCATGAACAATGCTGTATGATCCCCGTCGCGAACAAGAATGGCGCCTTCCTGCTCATACAAAATACTGCCGTTGTCGCTAACATAGTTTCGAGCGGCCGCAAGATCATCTACAGCAAAATGAATGCCCCAAAACTGCTCTTTTCCGCGAGTGCTTTCAGGTGACTGATGGACTGTGGAACAGACGACACCATTATTCGCAACGTCGTAAGTGTGACCACTTCCATTTGCCTGTGCAAATTCCCATCCAAACATTGACTGATAGAGCGGTATAACGGCGGCGGCGTCTGACACGTACAGATCGTTCCACGCCATTTCACCGTGCTTTGGATAGTCCGGCCGCGCTGCCAGGCCTTGCCCTTCGATGACAGTAAATCCTGCGCCGAGCTGATCGCGAATCAATGCAATTACGGAACCGTTGGCGCCGTTGATGGGGCCAACTTCCACTTTCGCACCTTGCTTGTTCGCCGTATCTATCGCTTCGTCAACAGAATCGACTTCGATGTATGACATCCAGAAACACGGCATACCCATTTCATCGAACTTTCTCGGCATCGTATACAGCCCGGCGATCTGACTTCCGGCGTAAGCAATAAGGTAATCAGAGCCGTCTGGTGCAACATCATTCTGGAACTGCCAACCGAGCAAACCGCCATAGAACTTTCTGGCGTCACCAATCCGGCGAGCGGTCAAATCACACCAAACAAAGTCTCCGTGTGCCATTGCGTTGCTCTCTCTGCTTAGATCGAACATCGATCATACCAAAAACGGTGACGTCGGCTTGTGTGTAGGTTTCTCAGACGCGCCGAGGTGAGCGTGGTGATGCTATCGCGCTTGCTCGCGTCGGAGAAGCGCCAAGGCACGAAATCGCGGGATGGGATACTCAGGTGATGCTGCGGGCAGGGCTGTTCAACGCTGACTGCTGCATAACTCTGCGATAAGGGATTCACGGTCGGGGATTTATCTGAATCTATAGGAGTGCGTTTGATTCGAAAGGAGCGCACTCATGGCATCAGAATTCCTGGAACTTTTATCACA
>CAJQQK010000115.1 GCA_905480435.1 uncultured Hyphomicrobiaceae bacterium
GCCTGCCCAGGATCTTCGCCAACGCCACCGCCTGAGATAGAACGGCCCAGGGAGGACGCCGCCGACACTGTGACCACTCAAAAAACCGCTCCGCAGGGAATGCGATCTCTCACGTGGCCAATTTCAACAGCCTGCTAAGGCCGATGATTGACTCCAAGCTGCGTAAGTACGTCAGAAATTCCATCCACAAAAGCCGCACGACCGTCTCTGGAAGCAGCTTCGAATGCCTGATCCCATGGGCGCCGTATCAACCGGAGCTGCGGTGGATTGTGCGCGTGCGACAAATGTTGGCAAGCCATCGCAATATCGTCCTGGGATGGGCCGGCTCCTGGCACCATGGCAATCAATTGTGGCGCATCCAACGCCTCGAACCATACGCGCACATCCCGATCTTCTTGACGGTTCCACCCCCCTTCCGACGCCCCCTTGTCGCGAGGTAGGCGCGCGATCTGGCAGTTAAAATGCGCGGCCGCACGACGCGCCGCATCGTCCAGTCCGGCAAGCTTAAAGGATAAAACCTGATCACTGTACCAACCATAAAGGTCAGATGGCTCGACCAGCAGCACGCCTTTAACGTCAACGGCCTCGATAGGCCAACTCTCAGGATGAAGATCATCGCATGTAACCAGCAACACCGCTGGACCGGAATCAACCGCAATCGAAACCGGACGCGTCAAGGTCATGGCAACTGGTGGCTCCGGAACAATTTGCATCGCAAATGTTTCGAGCCCCGTCGTATGCCTAAATCGTTGCACCGTTAACTGAGCGATATCATCTGCCGTCACGCAAAAGGCAGGTGCATCTTCAAGACCGGCCACCTCGCGCCAGAGCAACAGCAGATTCGCCAGATCGGCCTCCAGCAAGTGTCGGATAAAAAACTGCGCCCCGGACTGCCAAGGCAGCTTCAGCGTAAACACCCAGATACTCGCAAATGCGCGCTGCGACCCGCTGTGCAAATACCCGCTGGCGACTTCCTTTGCCCAGATATCAAAACATGCTATTCCAGTGCAGCCATCGCACGCACTTTCCAAATGGCGCCTGAGTACCGGCTGGCTGTCAGTTTCAACATCAATGCTAAGCAGGTCACTGACATAGCGCCGCAACAAGCCCGGACGGCATGCCAACCAACCGCTCGCATACGTCTTGGCACAAACATCCTCAAGGAAAACAGCCTTTGGCTCTGCGGCAAAATTTGCCTGCACCGCCTCCACCGCCTCCTCACCGATCACAAGCCGATGACGCAGATAAGGGGCTGCGACCGGTCCTCTATCTTCAGGGCCTAAGTCAAAACTGCGATGACGAACGTAATCTGCCCCGCCACTTGCCGCGAGCAGCGCCAATGCCTCAAGACCGTGCGCCCGCGTGGCAGTATACAGATGCATGGCAACCCTTCTTTGGCGCATTCGATGCGAAATCAAATTTCAACCGCGTCCTGAATAAAATCGACCTATCCTAAAATCGACCTCTGTCGTCAACAACTCTGGATTGTTGCTGTCTTTGACGCACAACAAGCTGGTTCCGCGGCCAAACACGCCCGAGCACTATATTTTGCCAGAGAACTAAATTTTGAGTGGTCACACAGTGAGCCCGAACTATTCACCAGCACGTCGTTCATCACGGAGCCAAATCACTCGAAAAGCCAGAAGCGGGGCGTATGCGATACTTTTCAGCGGATAAGAGTCGAGCGGTTCTACCATAGGGAAATCATGCTATTCACCAGTCTCCTTGTAGCCTAGCTCCGCCATTTTCGATGACAAACATCGCGATGATGAATAATTCGGGCTAGATCTGCTAAGCATTATCCAACCGAACAGACATTATCCGTCCGCCAGAAGCGAGCCAAACCCATGCATTTTGCCCCGACCGAGGAACAAGTCGCGATCCAGGAAATGGCGCTCGACTTTGCCAAGGAGCAACTCGCCCCGCATGCGCTTGAATGGGATGAGAAATCGCACTTTCCCGTCGACGTCATTCGCCAGACGGCAAAGCTCGGCATGGCGTCAATCTATGTCCCCGAAGAGCACGCCGGCTCAGGCCTCAGCCGCTTAGATGGCGCGATGATCTTCGAGGCGCTTTCCTATGGCTGTCCGACGATTGCATCGTACATTTCGATCCACAACATGGTTGCCTGGATGGTCTCAAAATATGCGTCCGACGCCCAGCGTGCCAAGTGGATGCCAAAACTCGCCAGCATGGAATGGCTCTCCAGCTATTGCCTCACTGAGCCCGGCGCCGGCTCCGATGCCGCAGCCCTCACGACAAGCGCCGTACGCAAAGGCGACACCTACGTTCTAAATGGCGCGAAACAGTTCATATCAGCTGCAGGTACGGCAGATTTCTATTTTGTTTTCGTGCGCACCAGCGATGATGGCCCAAAGGGCATTTCCGCTATTGCTGTTGAAAACGGCACACCAGGCCTGAGCTTTGGTCCGCCCGAAAGGAAGATGGGCTGGAACGCGCAGCCAACGGCCCAGGTGCTGTTCGACAACTGCGTCGTGCCGGCAGAAAACTTGATTGGCATCGAGGGCGAAGGGTTTCGTTTCGCCATGAGTGGCCTTGATGGTGGCCGCATCAATATTGGCGCTTGCTCAGTCGGGGCTGCTTGGTCAGCGCTCGACAAGACGCGCGACTATGTTTTTGAGCGCAAAGCATTCGGCCAAGAGATCGGCAAATTCCAGGCAATGCAATTCAAAGTCGCCGATATGGCAACCGATCTTGAAGCAGCCCGTTTGATGATCTATCGCGCGGCAGATGCCCTCGACCGCGCCGATCCAAACGCCACAACCTACTCAGCGATGGGCAAGCAGTACGCGACAGATCTTGGCTTCAAAATCTGCAACGAAGCACTGCAGGCGCATGGTGGTTACGGATATCTGAAAGACTACGGTCTTGAGAAGCTGGTGCGCGATTTACGTGTTCATCAAATCCTTGAGGGCACCAACGAAATCATGCGAGTCGTTGTCGCGCGCAAAGTGCTCGGCGGCAATCGTGGCTGAGCCACAGACAAAATGACTCAACAGAAAAGATCGACATGATGAGTAAGAAACTCACTGATTTCGACGCCCTGACATTCGATTGCTATGGCACGCTGATCGATTGGGAAAGCGGCATGGTTGCCGGCCTCAAGCCGCTGATCGATAAAGTTGACCGCGAATTGACGCGTGACGAAATCCTTGAAGCGCACGCGCGGCATGAATCCGGCCAGCAAGCACAGACGCCGGGCAAGAAATATTTTGATCTGCTTGCCACGGTCTATCGCAGGCTTGCAGAGGAATGGGGTGTGTGCGTTTCCTGGGAGGAATGCGTCAATTACGGCCAATCGGTGAAGAATTGGCCGGCCTTTCCGGACTCGAGAGAGGCGCTCACTTACCTCAAGCAGCACTACAAACTGGTCATCTTATCGAACGTCGACAACGCCAGTTTCGCGGCCAGCAATGCTCGCCTCGATGTCGAGTTCGATGCCATTTATTCAGCCGAGGACGTTGGCGCGTATAAACCGTCAGACCGAAACTTTGACTACATGCTGCAGCATCTCGCCAAGAATGGCATCGCCAAAGATCGTATCCTGCACACGGCCGAAAGTTTGTTTCACGACCACAAGCCAGCCAATCGACATGGCCTCGCAACCTGCTGGATCTATCGCCGACACGACCAACAAGGTTTTGGCGCGACGATGGATCCAGGTGGCCAGCCTGAAATTGATTTCCGCTTCGATAGTATGGCTGACCTGGTCAACGCCCACCGCATGGCTCTGACTTACTGAGCTAGCCTACTGAACTTAACCCCGCCCAATTTCCCGAGCCTCAACAAACGAGCCACCTGACGCATGACATCGCAAGCAAACACCGACAACGAAATCATCATCCGCATTGAAGGCCGCGCCGGCCGCATCACGCTCAATCGGCCAAAGGCGCTTAACGCACTCACTTATGCTCAAGTCTTGGCGATGACAGAGGCGCTAAACGATTGGCGCGACAACGATGCCGTGCAGCTCATTATTCTCGATGGCGAAGGCGATCGTGCCCTCTGCGCCGGCGGTGATGTCCTCAGTTTTTATGACAAACGCGACGATGGCGGCGTCTACGCCAAACAATTCTGGCGCGACGAATACGAGTTGAATGCCGCGATCTCACGTTACCCAAAACCATATGTGGCGCTTCAAGACGGGATCGTGATGGGCGGTGGCATCGGCGTCTCCGCGCATGCCAGCCATCGCATCGTCACTGAACGCGCTATGCTCGCGATGCCCGAGACGACCATCGGACTGGTGCCGGATGTCGGCGGCATGTGGCTTCTGGCCAATGCGCCAGGTCATTTCGGGGAATACCTGGGCTTGCTCGGCGAACGTATGAATGCAGCCGATGCCATCGTGATGGGATTTGCCGACACCTTCGTTTCGTCAGCCAAGCTGCCTGAGCTTATCGCAGCCCTGGTTGATCCTGCTGCCGATGCTGTTGGCGTTACAATCGCAGGCTTCGCCGAAGCCTCGCCACCGCCCGTGCTGATTAATCGTCAGGAAGCTGTCGACAAGGTTTTTGCAGGCAACAGCGTCGAAAACGTCCTAGCAGCGCTCGAAGCCGGCAGCGAAGAATGGCAGACCAAAGCTGTTGCGGCTGCGAAATCACGCTCGCCGCTTGCCATGAAACTCACGCTACAGGCGGTGCGGGCTGCGCGAGAAATGACCAGCCTGGAAGAGGCACTCAATCTTGAGTATCGCCTGACAACACGACTATTT
Source organism: uncultured Hyphomicrobiaceae bacterium (assembly GCA_905480435.1). GTDB lineage: Bacteria > Pseudomonadota > Alphaproteobacteria > Rhizobiales > Hyphomicrobiaceae > CAJQQK01. Next base: position 4,736 of record CAJQQK010000115.1, read on the forward strand.
ATAAGCGGTGAATTCATCGAAGGCGTGCGTGCGCTGCTCGTCGACAAAGACAAAACACCGAAGTGGAATCCGGCAACGCTGGACGCTGTTGGCGACGCGATCGTTGCCGAATTCATGGGGCCACTCGGAGCGAATGAGGAACTAGGCCTCAAGGCTGGTTGAGGCTGCTCTAGCCCACAACTGACATCATGGCTAAGTGGCAGCCAGCTCCGCCAACTTCTTGGCAACGAAGTGAACGCGGTCTTGGCCCCACATGATCTCGCCATCCTCGAAGCGGTAACTCGGCGCACCGAACACGCCTTTGTCCACCGCCTCTTTGGTATTGGCCTGCCACATCGCATCAAGCTCGTCTGCGCTCGGTGCTTTTTCAAGAACGGCTGCAACATCAACGCCGGCTCGTCGACCGGCTTCTTCGATCACAGCCATGTCGCCGATATTCAGATCCATCTCCCAGAGCGAACGTCCGATCTCAGCCGAAAGACCAAGCGCATCACCGCCCGCCAACTTCGTGGCAATAACGGCATGCACGCCGCGCGCTTCATTGGAGGGAAAGTTGACGGGTTCCAACTGGATCGGAATGTTCAACTCGTCACGCCAACGCTTCATCTCAAACATCCGGTAGGCCTGCCGCTGTGGCGCACGCTTTGGCAGCGGCAACCCGCCCGTTTGGGCAAACACATCACCAAAGTTCGCAGGCTTCACTGTCACATCAACATTGTGCTGCTTGACGAGATTGATAAAGCGCGCACTGCCCAGATAGGTCCAGGGCGAGTTCAGCGACAGATAATATTCCATCTTAATCATGACGACGGCTTTCGTTGAGTGGGGAATGAAGGTAGCGCGCTACTGGTGACCGCGAATGAAATTGATGATCGACGAGAAATCCTTCTCGGCAACATCAGCCTGGGACATATAGAGCCGCATCAAATGCGTTGCCTCCGCACCCATCGGCGTCGAGGCACCGGTCTGAAGCGCCGCCTCCTGAGAGAGCATCAAGTCTTTCGCCATCAGCGCTGTCATGAAGCCGGGCTCAAAATTGTTGTTCGCTGGCGAGGTCGGGACCGGTCCCGGCACTGGACAATAATTGTTAACCGACCAGCAACTGCCAGACGATGTAGAAACGACATCAAACAACGCCTGATGCGAGAGGCCGAGTTTTTCAGCCAACACAAAGCCTTCTGCCGCACCGATCATCGACACCGCCATGATCATGTTGTTGCAGATCTTGGCAGCTTGACCGGCGCCAGCAGCGCCGCAGTTTACGATCTTGCCTGCCATGCCTTCAATGATTGGCTTCGACTGTTCGAACGCAGCGTCCGTGCCGCCAACCATGAAGGTCAACGTGCCGGCTTCGGCGCCGCCAACACCACCAGACACTGGCGCATCGACGCTGAGCATCCCTGCTGCAGCTGCCATCTCGTGAGCCTCATGGGATGACGCAACATCAATCGTTGAGCTGTCGATAAAAACCGTGCCTTTGTTGGCAGCTTCCAGGACGCCCCCGGAATAAACCTCAATGACATGCTTACCGACAGGCAGCATTGTGACGACTGCCTCGCAGTCCTTCGCCGCATCGTTGGCCGAACTCGCAGCTTCAACACCTTTGGCTTTCGCGGCATCAAGGTTGGCTGCAACGATATCGAAAGCCCGAACTGTATGCCCCGCCTTGACGAGGTTAGCCGCCATATGCAGCCCCATATTGCCCAGCCCAATGAATCCGATCGTTGCCATGTTGTATGTCTCCAGTGCGTGCGTTGATTGTTGCGCCGGACCTTAGAGCTTCAGACGACGAGGATGAAGCCCTTGCGATGAATTAATCAGCGCATCTCGCAAACACCAAGACTCGACATCGCCGATACTCCAAATCCATACTAATGGCTCGACATCAGAATGGTGAATTGCAACGAGCACCAGTCACAATTGGAGTTGTCATGACGCTCTGATGTCCTTTTTCAAGTAATATTTGCACGTTCCATCTCCACGACGTTTCTCTACGCCGTGTTTCGTGAAGTTGAAGCGCTCATAGGTGGAGGCGAGGCCTTAAGACGTCGGTGCTCATGCTCTGATGCGCGGG
>CAJQQK010000116.1 GCA_905480435.1 uncultured Hyphomicrobiaceae bacterium
CCAACGAAAACTTGTCTGACTCGCTCTTTCATGATCCGCCCTCCTGGCTTCGAAGATCAACTCAGATTGAGAAATCCTCGAACTATTCGCCAGTGTCAGGCAAAACCTATCCACTGGTTCCAAAAGGACATACGGTCTTACCTTATCGCTCAGCTCTCGCATGGTAATCCCGCAAGAATTGAATTTTACTAGTGTTCTGGCTCTAACGGTTGGTGCCCGCTTTCGATAGCGCGGCGTTTTTCAAGTGCCCGGGCTTCCTTATCGAGAATCTCCTTGGCGGTTTTAGTCCACTGAAACGGTTTCGGGTCGGCGTTGTGGTGGTCGAGGTAGTCGTGGATGGCAGCTTTGAGTTCGCCGACGCTGCGGAATACGCCACGCCTAATGCGCTTGCCGGTGATCTCGGCGAAGAACCGCTCGACCAGATTGAGCCATGACGAACTCGTCGGGATGAAGTGCAGTTTGAAGCGGGGATGTTTTGCGAGCCATGCATTCACCTCGGGCGTTTTGTGCGTCCCGTAGTTGTCGACGATCAGATGCAGATCGAGATGCTTGTCGGTAGCCCGGTCGATGCGCCGCAAAAAGTGGATGAACTCTTTTGCACGATGGCGCGGCAGGCATTCGCCGATCACCAGGCCGGTCTTGACATCAAGCGCGGCGAACAACGTCGTGGTGCCGTGACGCTTATAGTCGTGTGTCATGGTTGCCGCCCGGCCACGTTTCATCGGCAGACCCGGCTGCGTGCGGTCAAGCGCCTGGATCTGGCTCTTTTCATCAACGCACAACACAAGCGCCTTGTCCGGCGGGCTCATGTAGAGACCCACGACGTCCGTCACCTTTTCCTCGAACAACGGATCGTTCGAAACCTTGAAGGTGCGCACCAGATGCGGTTTCAAGCCAGCCTCCGCCCAGATGCGCTGCACGCTGGTGTGGCTGATGCCAATCTCCTTGGCCATCGTGCGCACCGACCAATGGGTGGCGTTTGGCGGCGTCTCGGTCGACGTCTTTGTGAGAACTTTCGTTTTGATCTTGTCAGACAATGGCTGACGTCCGGGCGGCCGCGTCTTGTCGCGCGGGAGCCCCTCGACGCCTTCCTCGGCAAAGCGCGCCTGCCAGCGCCATACGCACGGTTTCGATTTGCCCGTCAGCCGGCAGATGGCCTTGACGCTCTCACCATCGGCGCTCGCGAGCACGATTTGCGCACGCCAGACGACCTTGGCTGGCGTGTTGCGATCGGCGATAAGCCGCACCAGATGCTTGCGATCCTGCGGCGTCACTGTAATGTCTGTCTTCATCGCAACAGACTGACTGATTTGATCAGCCTTGGGAATCCACCGTCAGTGACGGAACACTAGCACGTTCAAAAGAAGTTATTGATTGAGCGCTTACGATGGAGCAATTTAGAAACGCAGATCAATCGTATTTTGATGACGGTGTCCGGCTGTTCGAAGCAAGTGCCGCGTGCAAAACGAAGGTTGCTTAAATTTCTACTTTCGAACTCAACCTGGAAAGATGGTCGTCTACACGCAAACCAAAAGCAACCTTTTGATTGGATTTCTGATAGGGCTTCCGCGGTGTCCGTTTCGAGCCGCGAAAACGCCACCGAAACCGTCAAAAGCAAGATTTGGCTGGGCAATTAAGCCCATGCTTGTAGATGCTTCCGTAGTCTAACACCGTCCGCTAATCAGTATCCGCGTCAGTCAACTGGTCGCCATATTGTATTTCAAACAGGTGATTGTAACGGCCTTTTTTTGCCAGCAACTCAGTGTGCGTACCAGACTCGACGGAACGACCGCCTTCAATTACATGAATAACATCAGCATGCAAAATAGTAGACAAGCGGTGGGCTATGACTAGCGTGGTACGCCCGCGTGTTAACTCACGGAGAGCGGCCTGAATGAGCTGTTCGCTTTCGCTGTCCAGGGACGAAGTGGGTTCGTCAAGTAGGATTATCGGCGCATCCTTCAGGAAGGCGCGTGCGATCGATATTCGTTGACGCTGCCCGCCTGAAATCTGAGCACCAAGCTCGCCAACTGGCGTGTCATACTTTTGCGGCAAGGCCTGTATGAAATCATGCGCGTGTGCTAGTCGAGCTGCTTTCCAAATCTGTTCGTCATCCATATCTGTACGGCCGGCGCAGATGTTATCGCGAATAGTGCCTTCAAACAGGAATACGTCTTGGCTGACAAGGGCGATCTGTTTGCGCAAAGTTGCAATTGAGACGTCGTTGATTGGTTGCCCATCAATCCGTATTTCCCCATGGGCCGCCGTCCAGAACCGAAGTAGCAGATTAAATACCGTCGTCTTGCCGCCCCCCGACGGACCAACTAGGGCCAAAACGTTGCCACTCGGCGCCTCAAGCGTCAAACCGTTGAGAACTGGCGTATCTGCCTTGTAGGAAAAGATGACGTTGTCGAAGCAGATCGTACTGTTTGAAACCACAAGCTTGGCATCGGTTTCGTCGCCAGTCTCCGCCGCAGGTGTGTCCAGAAGATCAAACATCATGCGAACCATGATGGCCTGCGTTGCCAAGGAGAGTTGCACCTTCGATAAGCGCCGCGCGGGGTCTGCTGCCAAAAGGAGTGATGTGATGAAAGCGAACAATTCACCCGGTGCGTTCGCGTGACTAATTGCTTGCCAACCCGCATAAGTCACGACGAGGGCAATCGCGATGCCACCCAAGGTTTCTATAAGAGGGTTTACGCCTGCCTGAGTTCGCGCGATCCGATTGCTAAGCCTTTCGACGGCCTCTATGGCGCCGAACATTTTTGATTTTAGGGTAGGCTCGATCTGAAACGACTTGACGATCCGAACTCCCTGAGAAGTTTCCCGCATTATTCCGATGATGGCTGCGAGGGAAGACACCTCGCTGCGAGCAGCCTTCTGCACTCTGCGCACCATTTTGCGCAAGCCAAATGAAGCGAACGGGCCGACCAGCAGTGCAATACCAGCGAGCACTGGATTCATCGAGATCATGACGACAACCAGACCGACGAGGGTCATCAGGTCACGACCTAGGCTGACAGCAACTAAATTGAGCATGTCGCGGGCTGCATTCGCCCCGTAGGTGATGCGCATTGTTAAATCGCTGGAGGGGTGGTCCTGATAGAAACTGGTATCCATCCCCAGTAGATGTTGGTAAATTTGTTTTTGCGTGTCTGCAACAATACTGTTCCCGATCCAACTCAGCATGACTTCTTGAAAATAGGTCGCCACACCTTTTCCTGCGAAGATTGCCACGATCGCCCAGGGCACCCAAGCTAAAGCTGTTGGGCTGCGTTCAACAAATATAAGGTTGATCACGTCCTTCATGATCCACGCGGTAAGGGCTGTGGATCCTGCGACGAGGGCCATAAAAGCAAACGCAACAGCATATTTCGGTGCGTAGTCACGCCAGCGCTCACGAACAAGTCTAACGACCACGTCCAGAGTTCGGTCCAAACTTAGTTCGTCTTTGGAAGAGCCAGCGCCAGTTCTGGCCAACCACCGCCTGAGATGCTCGCCAATGTAGCTTTTAATGTCAGATGACATGCTGTTGGGTGCTCATAGACAATTTTCATCGCGCCATAGATAACTGAGATCAACCGCAACACTATGGTCGCTATGCGACACATCTCTCCATCAAACCTGCAACAGGCCCGACGAAATTGGTACGAATTTTTCACCACGTTGTACACTCTCCCCGATGGTGCGCAACGGCAAACTTAAAATCAGCGACATCTTGACGGTGCGAGCAATAATCGAGGGCCCGAAAACGGATTATGCGCCAGCTGCTCCTCGACCACGATCGACAGCCCGTTGATGCCTTTGCGAAAGTCCTGCGGCTCACGCGCCAGCCAAACATATTCAATATCGTTCGACGGTCGCATCATAGGGGCGACCCATCTTCCGAAACTGAGAGCACGTCCATCGCAGCACCAATCAAGCGAACAAGCGCCTCAGGCGAAGCGCCGGATGGCACTTCAATCGTGATGCCGTTCGTGAGCGATATGCGTGCGCTTGGACCTTCGACTACACCAGGCTCGGGCGAAGCTACAAACGCGACCGGCATCATCGTATTGGCATCTGTCGAAGAAGGTGTTGGCGATAGCAACCCGCGCTTCTTCAACGTAAGACCGTATGTCCTTTTGGAACCAGTGGATAGGTTTTGCCTGACACTGGCGAATAGTTCGAGGATTTCTCAATCTGAGTTGATCTTCGAAGCCAGGAGGGCGGATCATGAAAGAGCGAGTCAGGCAAGTTTTCGTTGGAATAGATGTTGCGAAGGCGTCGCATGCAGTAGCGATCGCAGAAGATGGGCGTTCAGGGGAGGTGCGGAGTTTCGGAACAATAGCCGCAACCCCTGAAGCTGTTCGAAGGTTGGTGACGAAGTTAGCATTGAACTATGAGCGTCTTCATTTTTGCTACGAGGCGGGCCCAACCGGATATGGTCTTTATCGGCAACTGACCGAACTGGGTCATGAATGCATTGTAATTGCACCATCTCTCACGCCAGTTCGATCAGGAGATCGCATCAAGACGGATCGTCGCGATGCTGTGCGGCTTGCACGATTGTTCCGGGCAGGAGAACTAACCGCGATCTGGGTGCCTGACGCAACGCATGAAGCAATGCGTGATCTTGTCCGTGCTCGGCAAAGCGCTGTCGAAGACCTGCGTTGCAAACGTCAGATGATTAGTTCGCTCATGCTCAAGCATGGACGTTCCTACCCAGGCAAGAAGACCTGGGGTGCGCGCCATCAGCGATGGCTTCAACAACAGAAGTTTGATCATCCGGGCCATCAGATTGCATTGCAGGAGATGGTATTGGCCGAACGTCATGCGCGCGAGCGTGTTGATCGATTGATGACAGCAATTGAGGAACTTGTTCCGGGCTGGTCTTTGGGCGGCGCTGTGGAAGCTCTGCAATCTCTTCGAGGTGTAGCTCTTATTGGTGCTGTAACCTTCATGACGGAAGTCGGTGATGTACGGCGCTTCGAGCATCCGCGACAACTCATGGCTTTTCTTGGCCTCGTTCCAAGTGAATATTCAACGGGGATGAAAACGCAGCGCGGGGGCATAACCAAAACGGGCAATGCGCGGGTTCGCCGTACGTTAATCGAAGGTGCTTGGGCATATCGCTGGGCTCCACGCGTCGGCGCTCAAAAACTCTATCAGCATCGGAAAGTCTCAGCAGAGATCCAGGATATCGCGTGGAAAGCGCAATCTCGACTGACTGGACGTTATCGGCGCCTGATAAAAGCCGGCAAGAAATCGACTGTTGCAACAACTGCTGTTGCACGAGAGCTCGTTGGCTTCATGTGGGACATCGCCCGACGCAGCATGCCAACTGAAGTATAGCTGAACGTCGCTTGACAACGCACTCATAGGCGGGGGCGAGGACCATGGCAGGGGAATGCCCGACGGACGCTTTGTGGCCGGCATATGCGCCGACGCCCGCAGTAAGACAGGGACAGCCCCGAGACGAACAAACGGACATGCGGTAACCAACCCGCGCATCAGAGCATGAGCACCGACGTCTTAAGGCCTCGCCTCCACCTATGAGCGCTTCAACTTCACGAAACACGGCGTAGAGAAACGTCGTGGAGATGGAACGTGCAAATATTACTTGAAAAAGGACATCAGAGCGT
>CAJQQK010000117.1 GCA_905480435.1 uncultured Hyphomicrobiaceae bacterium
CGCATCAGAGCATGAGCACCGACGTCTTAAGGCCTCGCCTCCACCTATGAGCGCTTCAACTTCACGAAACACGGCGTAGAGAAACGTCGTGGAGATGGAACGTGCAAATATTACTTGAAAAAGGACATCAGAGCGTACGCCTGAGCTTTCAATTACCCACAAATTTTGAGTTTAATGCTTGAACGAACTGGCTCGTATGTGATTCATCTCAGAGCACCTTGATTCGCGGGAAAGGGGTGCTCCGATGGTGATGTCAAAATCGGCAAAGGTTGATACAGGTACGAGCGTTTCAGACAACGACACGTGGGTTGAAAGAGAATGTGCCGCTTGTTCATTCAAAGACGCGCGGTTGAAGCGACGTTTTCTAACGTTTTTGAAAAGCATCGCAGGCACGACTGGCGGTAGCATTCCGTTTGTCTGCCAGGATTGGGCGAACACCAAGGCTGCGTATCGGTTCTTATCCAATGAGCGGGTTACGGAAACGGACATTCTTGCCGGACATTTTCACTCCACACGTGACCGTTTCGCAGAAACTGACGAGCTTGTGCTGGTGCTCCATGACACAACGGAGTTTACCTATAAGCAGCAAACCGACCACCCAAAAACACCTGATCCACCCACTCAATTCGTCGAGGAGCCTTCTAATTTCCGTGACATGTTAAATGACAAGCTGGAGCACTTATCCAAGCAATACCATGACATTCATTCATCAATGACGATCCAGCTTTTTCTCAAAATTTGCGCTTCATCGCCGTCGGCTTTCGCGTGCCAGCGTTTCGGCGCCAAGACTAGTCCACCCTCTGCCTCACCCAAAAAAGCAGCCCACCATGCAAACGTGCTGTTCGATATAATCTTGTGTTCGCATTGCATCATCCCGATGAAGTCATCGAGCATACCTCCACCGCGATTTATCTCGATCTGCGGGAGCTTGAGGTTAGCCTCACACCAATCTGGATCGTCGGTGTAGACGGAAACGAGCAAGTCCGATTTCCCGGCAAACTCGGTCAAGTTGGCGAGTGCGGCTGACAGATAAGCTTGATAGTCGAGGTTGTATGATTGCCTGTGGGTCAGATAATCGCCGCGCCTAACATGGAAGCCAACCGTTCCGATGCGCGGAACGCTTGCAGTCTTGTTGGCGGCAAGCAATCGCATGCGAAACTCCGTGCGGACTTTGTCGTCAATCGCGTCGAAGTACCCTGGGCTATGCCAAAGCCCAGCGAAATAGGTCAGGTCCGATGCCGGGGCAGCAACTGAAAATCGAGTAGCGGGACACTTTACGTAGGACAGCCCAAACAAGGCCTGCTGGACAGATGGCGGCAGCCACTTCAAACGTCGCGCGGCTACGTAACCATGAGGCAGTTCCCGAACAGTGGGTACATCGAATCCAAACTCGATCAACTGCAGGCGATTGTGGGCAATGTTGTTGCGTCGATTGTAAAATGCGACATCATAGCCAACCCGGCGCCCATGCACCGCCGCAAGTTGCATACCAAATGCATATTGAAACAACTGGTTGCCAAAACCGCCACTAAGCTGGACGATGGCATCAAAGTCTGGATGGGAATTGCGCATGCGGCTATAGATACTTAACCATTGCTAGCTCAAGCGTTTTTAGTATTTTTGACAAATAGCATGAGAAAGCCTGCACGGGAACCAACGGGTTGCCTCCAGAGCGCAAGTATCGAAAATATTTGTTTGATCGTCGGTCACCTCGAAAAACTATCATCATGCGGTGAACTTGACATGATGACATTCAGGTGACCACTCCCGAAGCTCCCTAACATCTATCCGATATTTAGGCTTTTTGACCCGCGCTTTTGTGTTGGCGAGCCGCTTCTTCGTTTTTGATTGTAAGGGCATGGCGCCAGCTTTACTATAGCCAGTATGTAAGCGGATTGAGATGCCGACGGCGATTGACGGCCAACGCCGGATCACAACGCCTGTTATTGTTGTCATCGTGGCTCCCCACCGCATTCCATCGAACAAAGCCGTGTATCGTATCTCCTGAAAAGCTTAGTCAGCTCGCAATTGCGAAGCAACAGAGGCATGAAAAAACCAAATGATCAAAAAACTGGCACGGCGTCTCGGCTACAGCATCAAGCCGCTGTTTAAATCAGACGATCCGGTTGACTATTTCGGAATGATCTTTTCCAGGTTCAAGGTGGGATTGGTCGTAGACTGCGGCGCCAATCTTGGACAGTTTCATCAGCAGGTGCGCGGGGCTGGATACAGTGGTCGAATAATTTGCGTCGAACCAAACCCGGAATGCCACGCCGCTCTAAATGACATCATCCAACACGACGGCAAGACTGAGTTGCTTAGCATCGCCCTCGGCTCCGAACCAGGCGAAGCGCAGTTGAACGTCGCAGGTACCACCGACGGTCTGACGTCATTGTATGACTTCACGGATTTAGCTAAGAAACGTTTCCAAAAAACGGCAAAAGTATCGAAACAAGTCAACGTTGAGGTCAAAACTCTAGAAGCGCTGTTGGACGAGCTATCGGTTCCAAAAGATGTCCCCGTATTTCTTAAAACCGATACCCAGGGGAACGATCTCGCCGTACTAAACGGAGCGGGTAAACGTATCGAGCAAATTTGTGGCATATCAACGGAAATGGCAGTCCGTCATTTATATAAAAATGCGTCAAACCATTGGGAGATTATGGACTTTGCTCGAGAAAATGGCTTCGAACCTTACGATTTCTCTACGGTTTCGCGAGAATTCAACGGCGGCCTCCTCGAGTATGATGCCGTATTCGTTCGGGCACAGGACTAACCTACAACGGCTATCAGGACCCGAAACCATTGCCGGCTCAACATGTGGCCATGATAGTGAGCGGCAACTGCAATTGCCTGAAAGATCCGTGGGTCTCTGTTCAGTCAATCAAATTCATAATTTAACGAATACCTCATCTGCGCAGATAGACTGGGCCACTGCGACTTCCGATTGGCTAAAGCCACAAAGCTTAGCGGCGGCTTCTGTCATAGTGGGCCGCGGTTTCTCCTAATGGCGCACCAAGCGATTCCAAGGCCAGGGCGATCGGGTATCCCGACCGGGATGAGGTTAAAGTGATCTATGAGGGGCAGCAGAGCCCGCCGACGAGCTCGTGGTTGTCGGTTTCAGAAGACCGGTTCAGCAACGGGGGAGAGAGCGCTCAATGGTCACACTGGCATTCGCTCGTTGCAAATATCAGGATATTTTAGCCACACAATATTCTTGTCGACATCAGCGACTTAGGTTGGCGAATAATTGCGGTGCAAAATGCAGGCGGACCAGCTATGCGTAAACGCATAATTATTGGCTACACGAGAGTCTCCACCATTCAACAGAACGGCCACCGCATTGCGTAATTTCGATGTATCAATGCCGATGAAAGCTTCGCTATGATGTCCCATGACTCGCCCTCCTTGTGTGAGGCTCGGCCCGGCCTATCCGGGCAACGAGCTATGCCGCAATTTGGGTGACGGGCTGATCAGGCGGCGTTTCGTGTCGGCTCAGTCACTTCGATGCCGTCAGAGAATTTGACGCCCTCGATGATTTTGGGCAAGTGGTTTCTTCCTTTCAATCGGCGCCACGTCTG
>CAJQQK010000118.1 GCA_905480435.1 uncultured Hyphomicrobiaceae bacterium
AACAATATTACTACCATTGGTATGTAGGAACAGGAGGTCGTAGCCGCCGTTGTTGTTAGCTTCTACTTGCGTTGCTTGCCACCCGGCGAACGTGTTTGGTCCGACTGGACTACCGTTGTAGGTAATCTCAGACGTCGTACCGTCGGTGTCTTCTAACCTGTAGCGTCCGCCCAGTATCAAGAGTTTAAGAACACCATTGCTTTCGATCTCTATCTCTTCTCGAAATAGGTTCTCCAAATCCGAATAGGTATAGCTAGCGTCGGTGAATTGGATCCACTCCACGTCATTCCAGACAGAGTCTGTAAATGTATCCAGAAACTCTAATGACGTGTCTAACACAGTTACAACATAATCAAGTAACGCCCCTTCGAAGTAAACCCAATCGGTCCCGGAACCACCGAAGAACGTATCGTTTCCATCATATCCGTAGAGTGAATCGTTACCCGCATTTCCTGTTAGGGTGTTTGTTAGGGCGTTGCCGTAAATCGTATCATTGCCTGATCCACCAATTGCGTTTTCAATCCAAGTGTTATGGGCAATTCCAATGTTATGAGTCATCGTACTGGTAGTGCCACCAGCGGATGAGTAAGTCCCAGGCTGCAAATTTATGATTGCACGGTTTTGGAAGCCAGACAGGTCCAACGTATCAATTCCGCCAGCATCATAAATTGTCAATCGGGGGGCACTATTCTGCGTAAAATCATAGACTGCCAAATTGGTGTCGGTATTAAACCCATATGTCGTACTGTCTGAACGCGTAGATGTATCGGCCCCGTACATCGATTGGATTGTCAAGATATCATGGACCATTGGTGTTTGCGCATATCCCCAACCGCCGTCACCGCCATTCCAATCCGCCCCTGTGTTTGAAGCGCTGAAATAGGACATCACTGTCCATTGATGAGTGTCCTGTGCGTATTCTGCGTCGTTTGCATAAGTTGGAGATCCCCCATTGTAGTTCCCTGGGTGGTTCAGACCCAAGGCATGGCCGATTTCATGTATGATTGTCATGTAGGCGTAGGACAAACTACCTTCGCCAAGAACGTCGGGGAACTGCAAATAGGTATAGGTGTTTGCATTTAGCCAAACTTCTCCCGCCCACGGGCTGCCTCCAGGAAAATAGGCGTGAGCAAAACTGATGTACGTGGTGGTGTTGCCGAATTTTATATTAGCGTTTTGCTGATTGCTAACTGCTTCAACAAAACTGTCATTGATCAGATCGTCCCAGAGAGAAATACCTAAACGAGTCGCTGAGATTTGTGTTGAGTTGAAGGCGCTAAAACCATCTCCTTCATATCCAATGTCCCATGAAGGAGATGATTGAAGGAACCCAAACGAAATTGAATTCCCCGACCAAACGGATGAAGAACTGATTTGACCTATAACTTGGCTATTCGAGAAAGTCGGAGAAGCCGCCTGCGGGTTACGGTCTTCAACAAATTCGAACTGGGGTTCAGCTTGGCATGCACTACAGCCGCAGCCATCAATGTGCCTGTCGTTCGCCGATGAGTCTAACATAACACACTCCATGTTTGCGGCAATTTAACCGCCCGCGCTTGCTCAGTCATCCGATCCAACACGTCGGAAAATTCAAGAGATTGAGGAAACATGCTTTAAGGGTTTGAGTCCCCAAGATTGAGATCCTATTTTTTTGTCATGGCCGACACGGTTTTTCGGACCTGACGTAAGACATCAGCGATTTCAGTGGTGGCCAGCAACGGTAGAGCAATGGTACCTGAAAACGCTCGAAGCTCTTCTTTGGTGTTGTTGTCGTATCCAACGACCCGATAAAGCTCCAATTTTAGAATGCCCCGTCCGAGCATGAAACGAGCAATGCCGTCGGCATATGTGGTATCGCTCAATTGTGTTGTCTCAACATAACGGTGGGCGATCGATTGTGATTGCTCCACCGTTCCTGCCCCGCTTGCAGCGGTGGAAGAACCTCCCGCATCAATCATTAAGTCTACCCCCGACATCAATCATTAATATATCGACTCCTACACAGCAGTGTGTGAAGCACACAAGATAAAAACATCTTCAACCATAGGCCAAAACCAACCGCTGTTATTCTTCGATCATAGCTCGGCGAAAATGTGTCAGTAGCGGATCGATCAAATACTCTAGCGGAGTTCTTGCGTGGATTGGGATTGTGACCTCGACTGGCATTCCTGGTTTGAGCGAAAGTCCTTGGTCCTGCGATAAAGAGTATACCGCTGTCGGATCCAAATGAACAATACCTTCAAAATAATATCGCTGCGTAACTTCATCTTTCGTCGCGTCAGGGGCGATGCGGTCTAATTTGGCCATAACGGGATTGACGTCACGCGTGTTAAACGCCAATAGCCTAACTGTTGCCCGCATACCAGATCGGGCAACATCAATGTCCGTGGGCGAAAAACGTGCTGTGACTATTAAAGTATCTCCTTTTGGCACAATATGTAAGATGGCTTCTCCTGGTCTGATTGCACCGCCTATGGTGAACTTGTTCAGGCCAATGACGGTTCCACTGACCGGAGCACGTAGCGCAGTCCTAGCAAACTTCTGTCGCAACGCCGACAATTGGGGAGGCAATTCCAAGATCTTGTTTTCAGTGTCACGCATTTCACCAGCGACTTGTGCAGCTCGGTGCCGCGTGGCTTGAGCCAGCTTCAATCGAACCTCATCGATCGCAACGTGTGCCTGCGCGAGTGCTGTCCGCTGCTCACTAATCTGGCCGGACAGCTCCAACATTTGTACTTTCAAGATTGACAACCGTTCTACCTTTACCAATCTGGAATCATACAATTTTTTCAATCGCTTGTGTTCCGCTTTAGCAATACTCAAACGTTCCGACAGAGATTCCATCTGCACTTTAGTTCCAGCTATCTGTTGGGTGATCTGCTTAATGCGTTGCTTGTTGAGCTTCTCCTCTCCTGTGATGGCTGCTCGATCAGCTTGAAAAAGCACATTTTGACTTTTGAGCATTGATGTGAGACTCTTGTCGCCTGCGGCTCGATCGATCAATCTGAGGGGAAAGATGATCTCGTTCGCACCTGCCTGTTCAGTTTGAAGGCGTGCTCGTTGCGCTGAAAGAATATCCATTCTTCGCTCCAAGACCGCTATGCGAGACTGGATCTCTGATGTATCTAGTCGTAGAAGCAATTGCCCTTTCTGTACCGCAGCACCTTCTAATATGTGCAATTCCGAGACAATGCCGCCGTCGAGGTGATCGAGCGTCTTTTTGTTCGATTGAACCTGTATGCGTCCTTCCGCGATTATTGCTGAGTGAAGAGGTGCAAACATGCCCCATGCTATGAGCCCCCCACCAAACATTAGCGTTGCACCAGTCCCAATAATTGCTGGTCTGTGATGACGCTCAGCAGCTAGTCGTGCCACGTTGCTAGCAGCGGGTGCAGTCATAGAATCTGAAAGCTGGTTTTGACGTTTGCGCTTACGCAAACTCACCCTTTTTTCAATCCATAACCAACCCAACAACACTAAGGCAAATATCCCTAACCACAGGCTACGAGACCAAGCACAAATTTGTATCTGTTCAGTTAAAATTCCGCCGAGTTTTGCAAATTGAAATAAGTCAAATAGCACATCAAGATATGTAGATAGCCAAGGCAAAACTACGGGGATGCCTGTTTGCGAACAGTGGTCGTATTCTACTACACCGAATAACATGGTCAGTATAATCAGCACCCTCATCACAACGATCATCTTGTTATTTCCTACTGTTGGCAAACTAACGAAATCCTAATACTGTTGGTGGCTTGCAGCGCCAGGAAATGGGCTCCTCGACGAACTGAGTGGGTAACCTCGGTCTCAGTGCCTTCTGCTACCCTGAGGGATTGGCTTTTTTGTTCGACCCCCTGCTGAGCCCGCTTTTCCGTCCCGACCCACATGTAATCTGCGCCGACGTGTGGAGT
>CAJQQK010000119.1 GCA_905480435.1 uncultured Hyphomicrobiaceae bacterium
AGGGTACGTAGCTTCGCCCTCAATATCCTGCGTGCCAACGGCGAAAACAATATCTCGCAGGCCATGTGGCACAACGTCCTCGACATCACACGGCCGCTCAATTATCGCTTCATGTAGTTAGCGTTGAACAGCCCTGACATCTGCACGACCGTTGCACAGACGAATGCTGGCCCGGAATAGTTGCCGGGCGGTTTCAGGCCAGTCAGTTCATGTCATGTTCTTACGTTTCAGGTGGTCAGCATTTATGATGATCAGCAGTATGCTGCTGGGATTGGCCAAGTTAACAATCGAATGCGGAATATGGCCTGGAAATTCGAGATAATCACCTCTATCGAGCTCTATGATCTGATCAGCCAGTTCAACCCGTATTCCACCGCTCAGTACATAAAGTAGCTCGCGGCCTCCATGAAAAGACTCGGAGGTTTGAGTACCGTTTTCAGGTATATTCATAACGATTGATGTGTGTACCTGCTCTGCGCTCTCGGGACCGCTAAGCGTGCGATAGATGTAACTATCGGTTTCGTTATTTACGCTGACAGATGAAGCATCTTTGGCTTTGACGACACGAATTCCGTCTTTGTCGAACTCCTCACCCAGCAATCTGCCAACGGTCGTATTTAATGCTTGAGCAAGCCTCAGCATTGACGCAACAGACAGAGCTTTCTCACCACGTTCGAAGCGTGACAAATGTCCTTTGCTAAGTTCGGCTGCGTCAGCAATTTGATCCAAGGTCAGACCTTTTCGGCGACGTAGATCCTTGGATATCAGACCTGATTGGGCAGTTAAATTTGATTTCTTCACTGCATGAAAACCTCTCACATGCCCAAGCAACGACAAACCAAGACCACATCAAACCACGGCAACGTCAAACAGATTGTCCTGTGGCTAACAAAAAGTAGTCCGCTGGACAATTCCATACCTTGGGTAGGTCGCAATTGCCTTGTGGTGGCACACCTCAACCGTCCTGATCATCACTATTTGAGCGCATGAATGGTCGGTGGAGATGGCGCAGCGCAGCCAGCGCTGATCCTTCATCATTGACAATGATAGTTTCCTTTGAGACAACAAGTTGCCCACTAGGCATCAAATTGCCCAATGCCTTCATCAAATGCGTACACATTGCATTGTCTCACAGAAAATCGAACAGGAGCGAATATGGCTCAGTCAAACATCATTCAACGCGACTCGAAATATTATGCAGATCGTGTTGACCGTGAACTCGCTGAGACACTGGCAATTGAGAATTACACAACCCGGCAAAAATTCTCGCTAACATGCCAGTATCTCGGCATGGAGGGACATGGCTCCGGCATCATTACTCAAATGACTGCCAAAGGTGATGAAGATGGCACGTTCTGGACCATGCCATTTGGATTTGGTTTCGAGGACGTCCGCGAACAGGATCTAATTCTCGTCGATACCGATTTGAAAACTCTCGAGGGCGAAGGCATGTCCAATCCTGCCCAGCGCTTTCAAATGTGGGTTTACGACAAGCGTCCGGACGTTAACTGCATCATACATGCTCACTCACCTCATGTTTCCGCCTATTCGATGATTGATGAGCCTTTTGAGGTAGCTCACATGGATGCCACCTTCTTCAATGAAGACGTAGCTTGGTTACGCGAATGGCCAGGTCTGCCAATATCCGATGAAGAAGGCGTACTGATATCTGATGCGCTTGGCTCCAAACGAGCCATTCTGCTTGCAAACCACGGCTACTTGGTCGCGGGCGCCACCGTAGAAGAGGCGGCCATTCTGGCAGTATATATGGAGCGCAATGCGCGCACGCTTCTGTTGGCAAAGGCCGCTGGAAAAGTGACGTCTGTGCCATCACACATGGCCGAGAGATCGCACGATTTCTTACTTAGCACGCCGTTCGTCGGAGCAAGCTTCAACTATTTTGCTCGACGTGCACTTGAGCACGCGCCCGATTGCATCGAGCGATAAAGCGAACGTCAGTAGCACAGAGTTGGTGGAGTGGCTGGCCGCCCAAATCGGCCAGCCAGATCAGCTTACAACGATTGGCAATTTTCGACCCATTTCGGAACACCAATTGACGATTCTCTAATCATATCAATTAAGCCAATCTTTCCCGGTCTTGCATTATGTTTGCCTGCAACCAAGGAGTGCCGACATGCGTCCCATCAGATCGATTGCGTTCAATCTCCTTATTGTCTCAGCCACCATGATCTTAACGACCCGGATACTGATGGCATTTCAAGACTACCGGGGAAAGTCGACTGAGTTCTTCGGATACGAATGGACTGATAATTACTTTCCGCTCAATTCGATTCCAGCAATGGCAATAATTGTCGTTGTCGCAGTAGTGGCATCCTATAAGTTTAATGGCGTGACGAAGAATAGAACGGATGACGTTATTGACAGCTGATCGCGCGTGTCCGCCCTGAGCAACGGTAACCGAAACGACCGAATATGGCCCATCTAGCCTAAGTGCCAACTGAGCACGACAGGCTCGAGGTTGCCTCAACACACACCACGGCCAGCCTCACTTCCCCCGCGCAGCTTCAATCGCCGGCATCACCTTCTCAACCAGCGCCTGCGCCGTGATCGGCCCAACATACTTATACGCAATCCGGCCTTTGCCATCGACGACGAACGTCTCCGGCATGCCATAAACACCCCACTCGATCGCCCCACGCCCTTTCGCGTCCGTACC
Source organism: uncultured Hyphomicrobiaceae bacterium (assembly GCA_905480435.1). Lineage (GTDB taxonomy): Bacteria > Pseudomonadota > Alphaproteobacteria > Rhizobiales > Hyphomicrobiaceae > CAJQQK01. The sequence goes on from CAJQQK010000119.1 coordinate 2,678, forward strand.
AACGGCTGCATACGGGTTGCCATAGCGCCCCAAAAACCGGCGCCCACCCGGCGGCGGGTCTTTATAATTAATCCCGACAATCTTCACCCCACGCCGGCCAAGCTCGACCAACAACGGATGCTCCTGCACACACGGCCCGCACCACGACGCCCAGAAATTGACAACCGTCACCTCGCCTTGAGCGAGATCAGCGGCCGCAATACCTTTCAGTGGCTTGCCCTTCTCAACCAGGCCCTCAAGCGCCGGAAAATCAACCGCAGGCACCGACTTGCCAATCAACGCGGACGGCAACTTCGAGGGGTCACTTGATTTCAGCGAAAACCCGAACACAATCGCCAGCGCCGCAAACAATATCACCGGCACCACGACGATCGCGTTGGAGCGCTGAACCTGACCATCATTTCCACTCGATTGATTTCCAGTCACGGCACCCTCATTCATTGCATTTGAAATCGCAGCACAGCTGCCGACGCAATCGGCCCGATCACCAGCGACACCAGTGATATCGCACTCAGCAGCAACAGCGGCGACACAAAACTTCCCGGCGTCAGCATCAACAAAGAAACTGTCGAAATTCCGTATATCAGCGTCGGCACATACATCGGCAGCACCAGCAATGCCACCAGCACCCCGCCGCGCTTCGAACGCAACGTCAGCGCCGCCGCAATCGCCCCGAGAAAACTCACCGCAACCGTCCCAACTAACATGGTCACGATAATCATCGGCACAGCTGCAAAATCAACATTCAAAAACAGACCCAACACCGGCGTCAGCAGCACCAGCGGCAGACACGTCGTCAACCAATGCGCCAGGCTCTTCACCACCGTGATCACCTCGAGCGGCACCGCACTCATCGCAAACAGATCAAGCGTGCCATCTTCGACATCGCGCTCAAATAACCGGCCAAGCGACAACAACGCCGCCAGCAGCATCGAAATCCACAGCACCCCCGGCGCAATCCGACCCAGCAACTTAAGATCCGGCCCGATCGCGATCGGCATCATCGCCACCGCAATCGCATAAAACCCAAGCACCGTGCCAACCGAACCACCATCACGCACCGCCGCGGCCAGCTCGCGACGCAGCAACTCCATGAACACGCTCATGCCTCAGCCCCAGATTGCAGCGGCGGCAGTTCACCCCACAAATCATCAACCTCGGCATCAAACGCGACCGGCGACAGCTTCAGTTCCACCATTGGCTTGAAATCCAGCGGTATATGAGTTGCAGCAACAATCATGCCGCCAGCCGCCAAATGCGCATTGCCAAATTTCTCAAGCCTCGCCGTATTCGCAGCGTCCAGCGACACCGTTGGCTCATCGAGTAACCACAGCGCCCGCTTCGCCACCAGCAACCGCCCAATCGCGACCCGCCGCTGCTGTCCAGCTGACAGATACCGAACCGGAATATCCCCCAGCGATGCAAGCCCAACCTCAGAAATCGCCGCCTCTTCCGCGCCCGGCACACCACGCATAAACCGCGCCCAGAACCGCAAATTTTGCCGCACCGTCAGATCCGTCTTGGCCGCATTGGTGTGCGCCACATAGTGGCACTGCTCGCTCAACTGATCATCCACTGCTGCCCCCTGCAGCGCGATAACCCCGCCGATCGGTGACAACAGCCCGGCCAGCGTCCGGATCAGCGTCGTCTTGCCGGCGCCATTAGGCCCGGTCAGCAACACCGCCTGTCCAGGCTCGATTTCAAACGACAGATCAGCAATCACGGTCCGCCCGCCACGCTCGACGCTCAGATCTCGAACCGACAACCCGCCCTCAGCTTTGCTCAATCTGCCATCCTCGCTAGGTCTGTGGTTTCGCAGGGAATAACCCGATCTTCACCAACCATGAACGAAATAATCAGAATATCGCGCCACTTGGGCTAGCGAATACCCCCAACTAGCGTCTATATAGCGCTACCAGAGCGATTTGCAGACGTCGTATCGACGTCCCGGTGCGGCACCCCCACTGAGAAATCGCATAGTGATTACAATATGTTAACGCGACAGGAGCGCTGCCGCCAGCGCACGCTCCCATTCGCCGGCACACCGGCGGCGCGGCTCCAGAATAACGTCCAACCAGGAGGACCTTCCGCCATGACCGCGCAAGCCCCAAAATCCCTAGACAGTTTCAAATCCAAGAAAACCATCACCGCTGGTGGCGAAACCTACAGTTTTTATTCGCTCCCTGAGGCCTCCAAGAACGGCATGGGCGATATATCGAACCTGCCATACTCGCTCAAAGTCCTCATCGAAAACCTGCTGCGCCATGAAGACGGCCGCACGGTCACCAAAGACGACATCATCGCCACCGCCAAATGGGCGCAAGATCGCGGCAAAGCTGGCGTCGAGATCGGCTTCCGCCCAGCGCGCGTCCTCATGCAGGATTTCACCGGCGTTCCAGCCGTCGTTGACCTTGCTGCGATGCGCGACGGCATGAACATGCTTGGCGGTGACCCGCGCAAGATTAACCCACTCGTGCCCGTTGATCTCGTCATCGACCACTCCGTGATCATCGATGAATTCGGCACGCCGGAAGCTTTCGGGAAAAACGTTGAGCTCGAATATGAGCGCAACGCCGAGCGTTACATCTTCCTGAAATGGGGCCAGAGCGCCTTCGACAACTTCCGTGTTGTGCCGCCAGGCACCGGCATCTGCCACCAGGTCAACCTCGAATATCTCTCGAACGTTGTCTGGACCAACGAAGACGGCCCGGAAAAATTCGCTTATCCTGATACAGTCGTTGGCACCGACAGCCACACCACGATGGTCAACGGTCTCGCCGTTCTCGGCTGGGGCGTCGGCGGCATCGAAGCGGAAGCCGCCATGCTCGGCCAGCCGCAATCCATGCTTGTCCCTGAAGTCATCGGCTTCAAACTGTCCGGCCAGATGAAAGAAGGCGTCACCGCCACTGACCTCGTCCTGACCGTCGTCCAAATGCTGCGCAAGAAGGGCGTCGTCTCAAAATTCGTTGAATTCTACGGCCCTGGTCTCGACAACATGACGCTCGCTGACCGCGCCACCATCTCCAACATGGCACCGGAATACGGCGCCACTTGCGGCTTCTTCCCAATCGACGCCGAAACCATCCGCTACATGAAGATGTCCGGTCGTCCTGATGCTCGCATTGAGCTGACGGAAAAATACGCCAAAGAACAAGGCCTGTTCCGCACCGGCGGCGAGCCCATCTTCACTGACACGCTCGGCCTCGACATGTCAGAAGTCGTGCCCTCGATGGCTGGTCCGAAACGCCCAGAAGGCCGCTTGGCCCTCGAAACCGTCAAATCCGGCTACGCAACGGCACTTTCAAACGAATACAAGCGTGACGCCGGCGAACTCGGCAAACGCTTCGCGATCGAAAACAAAGATTTTGATCTTGGCCACGGCGACGTCGTCATCGCCTCGATCACGTCGTGCACCAACACCTCCAACCCAAGCGTGCTGATCGCAGCCGGCCTCCTGGCTCGCAACGCCAACGCCAAAGGCCTCAAGCCAAAACCGTGGGTGAAAACCTCACTGGCACCAGGCTCCCAGGTCGTCCAGGCCTACCTCGAAAAGGCTGATCTGCAGAACGACCTCAACGATCTCGGCTTCGACATCGTCGGTTTCGGTTGCACCACCTGCATCGGCAACTCCGGCCCGCTCGATGCTGACATCTCCAAAACCATCCACGACAACGGCTTGATTGCTTCTGCGGTTCTCTCCGGCAACCGTAACTTCGAAGGCCGCGTCAGCCCGGATGCGCAGGCAAATTACCTCGCATCCCCACCCCTCGTCGTCGCTTACGCACTCGCTGGCACGGTCAACATCGACCTCACCACCGAAGCCCTCGGCGAAGACGCTGACGGCAACCCGGTCTTCCTGCGCGACATCTGGCCATCCAACCAGGAAGTCCACGATTTCGTTGCTGAAAACGTCACCAACGAGATGTTCAAATCCAAATACGCCAACGTCTTTGACGGCGACGAAAACTGGCAGGGCATCAAAACCCCGACCGGCCTGACATACGCCTGGGATTCCGGTTCAACCTACGTCCAGAACCCACCGTACTTCGATGGCATGAAAGCCGAACCAGCTCCGGTTGAAGATATTGTCGATGCCCGCATCCTCGGTCTCTTCGGCGACAAGATCACAACCGACCACATCTCACCGGCAGGCTCCATCAAGAAGGAAAGCCCGGCTGGCGATTACCTCCTCGAACGCCAGGTCCGCCCGCAAGATTTCAACCAATACGGTACCCGGCGCGGCAATCACGAAGTCATGATGCGCGGCACCTTCGGTAACATCCGCATCAAGAACAACATGGTCAAAGACGACCAAGGCAACATCATCGAAGGCGGCTACACGGTCCACCATCCATCAGGCGACCAAATGTACATCTTCGATGCAGCCGAGCGTTATCACGCGGAAGGCGTCCCACTGGTCATCATGGCTGGCGGCGAATACGGCAACGGCTCGTCTCGCGATTGGGCCGCCAAAGGCACCAATCTTCTGGGCGCCCGCGCCGTCATCACAGAGTCCTTTGAGCGCATCCATCGTTCAAACCTGGTCGGCATGGGTGTCATCCCGTTCACCTTCAAGGACGGTGACAGCTGGGCCAAACTCGGCATAACAGGCGCCGAAACAGTCACCATTCGCGGCCTCACAGAGATCCAACCGCGCATGGAAACAGTCGCCGAAGTCACCTATGCGGATGGCAGCAAGAAGGAAATCCCAATCCTTTGCCGCATCGATACGCTTGACGAACTGGAATACGTCCGCAACGGCGGCATCCTCCACTACGTCCTGCGCAATCTCGCAAAAGCCGCCTAATCGCGCAGGCAAAATCACACAACCAATCAACCGGGCCTTCAGAGGCCCGGTTTTTTACGCCCAACGACATCAATCTACCTGAACCGGCATCCATCTCTTGCGAATGGTCCCCACGAGCCGGCGCGCCGCGTACGCAGCACCCAAACGCGAGCATTGTGCCGCGCCCTCGCAGGCCCGAGCGTTAGCAAGGAGCCGTGAGAGGTAAAACCCTCTCATTCCTAGAGCCATCCCGCAGCACACCCGTGGGAATGGGGCCCGGACCACTCATTTCCCAGAGCACCTCAAGGTCACCATCCCAGGGAGCACCGCGACCCGGCGCTTAGCGCCGCGCCCGCGCAGGGCCAGGCCAGCTCTGCTGGCCGGTGCGGCCCGTGAGCGAAATAGAGCTTCCATAACCCATTCGTTACTGGCTATTGATCTCACGAAAAGGGATATATTGGGCACTGAAGTATTGAGGAGACCGTTCAAGCATGACCGTCATAACGCGCCTTGCCCGACACATCCTAACAGCGACAGCGCTGTGTGCTGTCTCCGCAACGGCTGCCATGTCCGGTTCCAAGAATGTCGTAGAGCTCTACACCAGTCAGGGTTGCTCCTCATGCCCGCGCGCCGACGCACTGCTCAAGCAATATGTTGACCGCCCCGACATCATCGCACTGTCGTTCAACGTTGATTATTGGGACTACCTCGGCTGGAAAGATACGCTCGGCAAGCCATCCAACACGAAACGACAACGTGCCTACGCAAGTGCCCGTGGCGACGGCAAAGTCTACACGCCTCAAATCGTCGCCAATGGCCTCAATCATGCCGTTGGTAGCATCAAGCCACAAGTTGATCACGCGATCCAGCGCTCCGCCAGCCGTCTCTCCGGCCATCGCATCGCCATGACCCTCAAGACCGATCAATCAAATTTCATTATCCAGATCGGCCTGGGCGCCAAACCTGCCAAAGCGGCCACCATCTACGTTGCAGCTGTCAGCCCCGAGGTCACGGTAAAAATCAAACGTGGCGAAAACCGCGGTCGCAAGATCCATTACCACAATGTCGTGCGCAACATGATACCGGTCGGCATGTGGACCGGCGAGCCCATCACCATCCGCCTACGCCGCCAGGACGTCCTCGCAGCCGGCGGCAAGCGCTGCGCCGTCTTGCTCCAAACCGCCAACGCCGGCCCCATCCTCGCTGCCGACTGGATGCCGGAGTAGCTCTCGCCAAGCGCGAGACCACACGCACCCATATACCTAGAACCGGCAACCAATTTTGGGCACTGCGCTCGCACCACATAAAAGCGGTGTCCCTTCTCCCTGTCCTTTACGGGGAGAAGGTTAGGATGAGGAGCAGACGCTCGCCGAAGCACTCGCTTCGTTACACGTCCCCACCTCAAACATAAAAAACCGCGCCACTTCATCGGGGGAAATGAAGCGACGCGGCTTTAGGAGAGAGACTTGGACGTTTTTAGTGCTGGTCCAGTCCGGGGAGAGAAGACCTCGGGGGACTTGGGGCTGAATTCCGAGACTAACCGGACTGGACCGAACTGCTTATGATCCTAATTAACCATCTAACTTAGGCTCACGATTGGAAATAATGTGTTCGTTTCGTGATATTTATTTCGTCTTGTTGCAAGGCACGCGAAACAATGCGGAGAGGCACTGAACAGCGGCTCTTGCAATCTCATCTAATCACAGGAAATATGAACCTGGGATGAGCGAACAGTCGAACCGGAGCCGCCAATGACAGATGGTCTAAGTGATAGTGACCCAATAATTTTGCGCCCGCCGTCGGTGGGCAATGTTACCCGCATAATATCGTCGACCAGTACGCGGTCCAAACCTCCGGTTTGTTTTGACCGACAAGAATTAAATATCATTCTCAACGTCTATGGCCGCCGTGTTGCAGCCGGCGAATGGCGCGACTACGCGCTCGACATGGAAAAAGACCGCGCTGTCTTTTCGATCTTCCGCCGCTCCAGCGAGATGCCAATTTACCGCGTCGAAAAGAACCCCAAACTAGCCCGCAAGCAAGGCGCCTTCTGCGTCATCTCTGCCAGCGGCCAAATTCTCAAACGCGGCACTGATTTGCGACGCGTCCTCTCAATCTTCGACAAACACCTCCGCTTGGTTGAGACTTGAGATAGCGCCGCAAGGTTATCTGGACAGTCCACAGCTGCGGTCGTCATCTCGGTTCGGACCAAAGCTCCAACTCTGCTGTTTAACTCTACGACTTCGTACTCAATGCAGGGCTGTTCAACGCTGACTGCTGCATAACTCTGCGATAAGGGATTCACGGTCG
>CAJQQK010000120.1 GCA_905480435.1 uncultured Hyphomicrobiaceae bacterium
TGCTCCGTCTTCGTTGAGCGCACCAAACGATCAAGCTCGGCACGCTCAGCCTTCGTCAATACGATCCGGGTCGCTTCAAAAATGCAATTCATGCAACACTTGAATCACGACTCATCCATTAGAGATAGTGGGTACTAGCGCCGACGTCAGCAATGGCGGGATGGAAGCGCTACGATCGACATTCCGCGTCGGATCCGTATGCCTATCGCTACGAACACCGCGGATATTACCCATATTGGCGTCCTGCGCGCAAGGTGAAAAATCGCCGTTTTCGATTTGCCGCGCCGCGCTATCACCAATCATGGGGTTACCATAAAAAGCACATCAGCAAACATCATCACAGCCATCCACATGGCACGGCGAAACCACATCGGCACCGGCGCCATCATTGGTAGGCAGTCCTGTCTGTTGAGGGCGATGCAGCAAGGCCACCCCTCATTTCTGACGGGTGGTTTTTTTGTGCAGCAACAGAATGCTAGGTGCCGTCGCGCGGAAAAGACTGATCCGGTTTGGCGGCTGAGACCTTAAGAGTTGCTTAGTTTCGCCGCTGCATTGCTGCTAAGTGCAGCGCAATGGCGGCCGCATTTGAGACATTGAGGCTCGTAATTGGTCCATCTCCTCCAATCCGGCACAATTCATCGCATGACAGCCTCGTAAGTTCACGCAATCCCTTGCCTTCCGCACCAAGTGCCAGAGCCAGTGGTTTGCCATGTCGCTCAGCTAAGCCGTCTTCAAGCAAGCGATTGTCGTGGCCGCCATCAAGGCCGATCACTGTGAATGACTGTTGTTGTAGTTCTGTCACTGTCTTGGCCAGGTTCTGCACGAGACAGATCGGCATGAGGTCCAGTGCGCCTGAGGCGGCTTTGGCAAGTGCGCCGCCGAGCGTCGGGCTATGGCGCTGGGTCATGATGACGCCGGCAGCTCCAAAAACTGCGCCAGAACGAAGCACGGCGCCGACGTTATGCGGGTCGGTTACCTGATCCATCAAAATAATCGGCCGGTTGGCCGCGATCGCTGTTTCTGCAATATCGGCCAATTCGACCGTCAGGAGCGGTGCGGCTTCGACAACAATGCCTTGATGCACGGCGTCCACGCCAACCAACCGGTCAAGATCGCGTGGCGTTGCGCGATTGACCGGGTTGGGTCGAACGGCAATGGCCTCAGCAAGCTTGCGCTCGGCGTTTTCTGTCGCCCAGATGGCTTGAATGCCGCGAGCAGGATGCCTGAGAGCAAACTCGACTGCGTGCAAGCCGTATATATATTGATCGGTGGGTTGCTGGCGTCGGCCAGGCGGGGCGGCTCTATCGCGCCGGTTTTTATGCTTGTGTCTCGAACTCCGGTGTTCTGGGCCTCGTTCCCCAGGGTGCTGGGCATTGCGAGGTGAACTTCGAGAATGCCCGGGATCGTCATTATTATTCGTCATCGAATTGTGGGTGCCTTGGGGACAGAGGAAGGGGCTAGAGCAGCGCGAAACGCTGACGTTAAGTTGCGTACTTTTGAGTGCAATGGTGCAATTGCGCGAAATCTGCCATTGACGCCCGGCTTCAGCCGAAGATATACACGGCTTCTGTTCGCGTCGGGAAGACCCGCAGGAGACATTTGTTCCTTGTTCGGAGTTGGATTGAAGCTTGCAGACAGAAGTGCTTACTAAACGTGCGATGCGCCAAGGAATTGGTTTCGGAGGGATGCCCGAGCGGCTAAAGGGGACGGGCTGTAAACCCGTTGGCTATGCCTACGTTGGTTCGAATCCAACTCCCTCCACCAACCCTGGTGCCATTGGCGATGGCGCGAAAACTAATACATGGTGCCAACCGGCGATGACGTGATCTTGTTGTGTTATCGTGTGTGTGCAACTTGCGGGTGTAGCTCAATGGTAGAGCAATAGCCTTCCAAGCTGAAGACGAGGGTTCGATTCCCTTCACCCGCTCCATTTATTCATGAGCAACATTCGACGCGGCGATTTTGATCATCGCGCAGGCCTCTGCGCGATGGAGCGACCATGCTTTATAGCGGTTATCAGGGCTCAAACTCGATTCCACCTAAAACTGACAGCTCTCGTCCAAATGAAAACAACTAACAGAGCATTCGCATAGTAAGCTACGGACCTACGCCGACGGTATGCGGATCATGGTAAGCGATTCTGCGATCCCACCTCCTCTCTTCGGCTAAGCTCGATGATATTGCGTCGCGATGGAGTGAGATCGATTTGACCATAAGGTTGATCTTACAGTTGACCACAAGAGCAACGACTTTCAGCGGCTAGAGGTCATCAGTGGTGTCGGGCGGCGTCGAAAATGGCCGGATGACTTCAATGCGCAGGTCGTCACCGAAAGTTTGGGGCCGGGCGTCGTGATCTCGGAGATTCCGCGACGCCATGGTCTCAGGCCGCAACAGTCATTCACCTGGCGCAACCAGACGCGATCTGCGCGAGCGGAGGCAGCGGCTGGCTCTACGCAGTTCGCGCCGGTGGTTGCCGCGTCGGCTGCGGCAATTCTGTGGCTTATCCTGGGGCCCTATTCGGTTCCCGCTGCGTATCGACTGGTTTTGCTCGCAGCTTGGATGGTCCCCGCGCTCGCGCTGACGGGCAGTCTCCCGGGAATGCCGCAGCTCATATTGATCGCCACATACCTGATCGGGCTGAAACTAGTGTGGAGCGAAGTATCCGAACACGCAGTGCTGCAAGTGACGCATCGCGCCTCTGAAGGTTCCAGATTAGCGAGCTGATCGGGGAAGTCAGCCCGTCAATCCGAGTAATCTCGTGATTGATGGAAAGGCGAAGAGTGCAGGACGGCCAGTCCCAGACAAATTTGTCGCGGATTATAGAGTGTATTGCGAGTGGTTGCTGTGCCAATGACTCAAGCTGCCGGATATTTCTGAAAACTTGTCAAGAAAAAAGTTGTGATTGACGCCAAGATCGGTTATTCAGCCTGACCCAAGCGTAGCGCGGGGCGCTTAGGGGTATAGCTCAGTTGGTAGAGCGACGGTCTCCAAAACCGTAGGTCGAGGGTTCGAATCCTTCTGCCCCTGCCATGAATATGTCGTCACTGGCCGAAGCCGAAACGCGGTTTGGGTCGGCTTTTTGTGTTCAGTCCGCGGCGTGTCGGCGATACTGCAGATGTGCTGGATTGTGGGTTGATTTAGAGGGTGCCTGTTCGCCGCGCTGTCGGTTTATAGCGCTGTCGCATGGGTTCGAAACAAAAGGTTTGGCCAACGTGAACCCATTTAAGTTTGTGCAGGAAGTTCGCCAGGAAGTTGCTAAGGTAACCTGGCCGACGCGGAACGAGACCTGGGTGACGACGATTGCGGTGCTAATCATGGTGACGCTGGCGTCGATTTTTTTCATGCTTGCGGACCAGGCAATGGGCTGGCTGGTGAGCCTCATATTGGGAATTGGCCGGTAATTGACCACGAGAATGTTGGTCGATGGACAAAACGAAGCGCTGATTGAGGCGCTGAACGGATACAAGAAAGCATCCATGAACCTGGGAATGTCAATCTGATGGCGCAGCGCTGGTACATTGTGCACGCCTACACCAACTTCGAGCGCAAGGTCGCGGATTCTATCCGTGAGCGCGCTAAGCAGGCGGGTCTCGAGCACTTGTTCGAAGATATTGTCGTGCCAACCGAAGAGGTGATCGAGGTGCGTCGCGGACGCAAGGTGCAAACCGAGCGCAAATTCCTGCCCGGTTACGTACTTGTGCGCATGGAAATGACCGACGCCGCTTTCCTGCTGATCAAGAATACGCCAAAAGTGACCGGATTTCTTGGCGCTGACAATAAGGCGATGCCGGTATCTGATGAGGAAGCTTCACGCATTCTCAATCAAGTTGAGGAGGGTGTCGAGCGGCCGCGCCCAACGATCACGTTCGAGGTTGGCGAGCAGGTGCGGGTTGCAGAGGGGCCGTTTGCCTCGTTTTCCGGTTCCGTCGAAGAGGTCGACGAAGAACGTGCACGTCTCAAAGTTGCGGTATCCATTTTTGGCCGACCGACGCCTGTGGAGCTGGAATACAATCAGGTCGACAAGATCGCGAGTTGACCCGTCTGCTTTTGCAGACAAATGGGCCTGTCTGCTGAGGCAGGTCTGAGAGAGAGTTCTGATGGCAGCCAGTTGCTGCGATCACGACGTGCGGGAGGACAAGAAGCCAGTCCGCTAGACCGCTAACCCAGGAAAGTTAAGTGCTTTCCGCATGTGTGCAACCAGACGGACAGGCTGCGGCCGGTCACGTCACAAGGGGAAAATGAATGGCGAAAAAGATTGACGGTTACATCAACCTTCAGGTGCCGGCTGGCCAAGCCAATCCGTCACCGCCGATTGGCCCTGCGCTGGGTCAGCGCGGCGTCAATATCATGGAATTCTGCAAGTCCTTCAACGCCAAGTCGAAAGATATCGAGCCTGGCACGCCAATTCCAGTAAAAATTACGGTGTTTGGTGACAAGTCCTTCACGTTCGAGATGAAGACGCCGCCAGCGTCGTTCTTCCTGAAGAAGGCCGCTAATCTGAAGGCAGGCAGCAAAGAACCTGGACGCGCCGTTGCTGGCAGAGTGACGATGGATCAAGTTCGCGAGATCGCTCAGGCAAAGATGGCTGATCTCAATACCGACGATGTCGAGCAGGCCGCTCGCATTATTGCAGGCTCCGCCCGTTCCATGGGCCTTGAGGTTAAAGGATAACCAACATGGCTGATAATGGAAAACGTATTCGCGCAGCTCGCAACGATGTTGATCGCGAAAAAGCTTACCCACTCGAAGAAGCTCTGAAGCTGCTTAAGGAAAAAGCCAGCGTCAAATTCGACGAGACGGTCGATATTGCCATGAACTTGGGCGTCGATCCAAAGCACGCTGACCAGATGGTTCGTGGCGTATGCAACCTACCTAAGGGCTCGGGCCGGACGGTTCGTGTCGGCGTTTTTGCTCGAGGGCCTAAGGCTGATGAAGCCAAGGCTGCGGGCGCGGACGTTGTCGGCGCTGAAGATCTGGTCGAAGAAGTCCAAAAGGGCAATATTGATTTTGATCGCTGCATCGCGACGCCAGACATGATGGGTCTTGTTGGCCGTCTCGGTAAGGTGCTTGGCCCCCGTGGTCTGATGCCGAACCCGCGCGTTGGTACGGTTACGATGGATGTCGGTGAAGCAGTGAAGTCGGCCAAAGGCGGCGCAGTTGAATTCCGTGTTGAAAAAGCCGGGATCATTCATGCCGGCGTTGGTAAGGCAAGCTTCAGTGATGGCGACCTCGCTGAAAACATCCGTGCCTTCGTTGATGCCGTGCACCGCGCCAAGCCAACCGGCGCCAAGGGTTCGTACATCAAGAAGATCTCGATCAAATCGTCGATGGGGCCAGGCGTAAAAGTTGATAGCTCATCAGTCCTGTCCGGTTCCGCTTAAGAACCCGGCTGACAAACAATTCGCGGCGCCGAGCAATAGTATTGGCGCAGCAACCAAATCCAACGGCTTTCGAGTTGTTGGTGGCGGAGCCGGTCCGGTAACGGATCCCGGTTCCAGCCTGTCCGAGATTGCAGGTGCTGGCTCATTGAGCCGGCTTAATCCCGACGCCTCACGGCAATCGCCCGATGGCGTTACGAAGGCCTGCATGAGACGGGAGACAGATTAGGATTTTGCGGCCAGCGCTTCGGCGCAAGGGTGGCGGTCTTCTGGTTTGAACCTCTTGCGGCTCGCCGGCTTCTCTTAAACGAGGGAAGATCAGCGAGGACAGGCCGAGCGTCGTATTCTTTGCGCACCGCTTCGGTGGTGATGTTGGAATACGGCAGAGTGCAGATCGTGCCGGCCATGCCTGAGGGCCAGGCTGGTACATTGCAAGGAGAGAGCAAGTGGAAAGAGCTGCCAAAGAGGCACTCGTCACCGTCCTCCACGAGGTGTTTAACAACGCCGGCGTGGTTGTTGTGACCCACTATTCCGGCCTGACCGTGGCTCAGATGACTGACTACCGCAACCGCATGCGTGCGGCTGGTGGTTCGGTCAAAGTGGCCAAGAACAGGCTGGCAAAGATCGCGTTGAAAGATGCCCAGATTGGTGACATCGCGGATCTTCTGAAGGGGCCAACGTGCCTCGCTTATTCAGATGATCCGATCGCTGCTGCCAAAATCGCCGTCGAATATGCCAAGGGAAACGACAAACTTGTCATCCTGGGCGGCGCAATGGGCAGCTCGGTATTGGATGCAAACGGCGTGAAAGCGCTCGCAGCTCTACCGTCTCTTGATGAGCTCCGTGGCAGACTGGTCGGCCTAATTCAGGCACCTGCGACCAAAATTGCCCAACTCGTCCAAGAGCCCGGTGCACAGCTTGCGCGTGTTGTTCAAGCTAAAGCCAATCAGAGCGACGCGGCCTGAGGGTCACACTGAGACAACGGCTCTGATCGAGCCGGTTATACGCTATACAGGTTCAAACTCGAAGGAATATGACACATGGCTGATCTCTCAAAGATCGCAGACGACCTATCAGCGCTGACTGTCCTGGAAGCAGCTGATCTTGCCAAGATGCTCGAAGAAAAATGGGGCGTCTCAGCTTCGGCAGCCGTTGCTGTCGCGGCCGCACCTGCCGCAGCTGCTGAAGCTGCTGAGGAAAAAACCGAGTTCACGGTTATCCTCAAATCAGCTGGTGAAAAGAAGATCAACGTCATTAAAGAAGTCCGCGCCATCACAGGCCTTGGGCTGAAAGAAGCTAAAGAACTCGTCGAAGCTGGCGGCAAAGCTGTCAAGGAAGACATCACGAAAGACGAAGCTGAAGAAATCAAGAAAAAGCTCGAAGACGCCGGCGCAGCCGTCGAACTCACTTAAGAGCCAATTTGGTTTTACCGGGGCGGTGCTTGGCGCCGTCCCGGTGGTTGCTTTCCCAGGGTCTCAAGCCCTGGGGAAACGACGGTTCTCCGGAGAATCTGAGCGGGTCATGGACCTGTGTCGGGCTCTCCGGCGAGCCGTTTCTGAGCAGAGTTTGGCGTCTCTGCGATCGACGGGGCTGGTTTTTCACCGGATCAGCCCTTTGGAAACAGGCACTGACCCCCGAGGGCGCGGGCTCGTCACCCGCGAACGACATGAGGAGCCCCTATGGCTGAAACGTTCAACGGCCGTAACCGTATCCGCAAAAAGTTTGGCAAGATTCGGGAAGTCGCCCAGATGCCAAACCTAATCGAAGTCCAAAAGAGTTCGTACGACGATTTCTTGATGGTGAAAGAGCCTGAAGGCGGTCGCCTGGACTTGGGCTTGCAGGCTGTCTTTAGATCAGTATTCCCGATTTCGGATTTCTCTGGTCGCTCGACACTTGAGTTCGTGCATTACGAATTTGAACCACCAAAATATGACGTTGATGAGTGCATGCAGCGTGACATGACCTATTCGGCTCCGCTGAAGGTCAAGCTGCGTTTGGTCGTGTTTGATATCAACGAAGAAACCGGCTCAAAGTCGATCAAGGACATCAAAGAGCAAGACGTCTACATGGGCGATATGCCGCTCATGACGATGAACGGCACCTTTGTGATCAACGGCACCGAGCGCGTCATCGTTTCGCAGATGCACCGTTCGCCAGGCGTCTTCTTCGACCACGACCGTGGCAAGACCCACGCCTCCGGCAAGAAGCTGTTTGCGGCGCGGATCATTCCGTATCGCGGCTCATGGCTTGATTTCGAATTCGACGCCAAGGACATTGTCTTTGTGCGCATCGACCGCCGCCGCAAGATTCCGGTGACGGCGCTGTTGTACGCGCTCGGCCTCGACGACGAAGAGATCCTGACAACGTTCTATAACAAGATCGACATCAAAGAATCCAAGGGCGGTTGGCGCAAGCCGTTCGACCGCGAAGAGTGGCGCGGTAAAGCGCCCGTTGCTGATCTGGTTGACGCCAAGACCGGCGAAGTTGTCGTCAAGGAAGGCCACAAGATTACGGCCCGCAAGGCCCGTGAACTGGCTGAAGGCGGTCTCAAAGAGATCCTGGTGTCATCAGAGGATCTGGCAGGCTCGTATCTCGGCGAAGACCTCGTTGATCTGAAAACAGGTCAGATCCATGCCGAAGCCGGCGATGAGTTGACCGTCGAAGTCTTGACTGAGTTCAAGGACCAGAAGGTCAAAACCTTCGAAATCTTGGACATCGACCACGTCAACACTGGTGCGTTCATGCGCAACACGTTGAAGCAGGACAAGAACACGAACCGCGAAGAAGCGCTGATGGACGTCTACCGGGTCATGCGCCCGGGTGAGCCGCCAACGTTGGAAGCGGCAGAGCAGCTGTTCCACAGCCTGTTCTTCGATTCAGAACGTTATGACCTCTCGGCCGTTGGCCGCGTGAAGATGAACATGCGCCTTGAGCTCGACGCCGAAGACACGGTGCGCACGCTGCGTCGCGAGGATATCCTGGCCGTCGTCAAGACGCTGGTAGATCTGCGTGATGGCAAAGGTGACATCGACGACATCGACCATCTCGGCAACCGGCGTGTTCGCTCAGTCGGCGAGCTGATGGAAAACCAATATCGGGTTGGCTTGCTGCGTATGGAACGCGCGATCAAGGAGCGTATGAGCTCCGTTGATATCGATGTTGTCATGCCACAGGATTTGATCAACGCCAAGCCAGCTGCAGCAGCTGTCCGGGAGTTCTTTGGCTCCTCGCAGCTCTCGCAGTTTATGGACCAAACTAATCCTCTGTCCGAGATCACGCATAAACGACGTCTTTCGGCGCTTGGGCCAGGTGGTTTGACCCGTGAGCGTGCGGGCTTTGAAGTCCGCGACGTCCACCCAACGCACTATGGCCGGATCTGCCCGATTGAGACCCCAGAAGGGCCGAATATCGGTCTGATCAACTCGCTCGCGACGTTCGCGCGCGTCAACAAGTATGGCTTCATTGAGAGTCCATACCGCCGCATCGTTGATTGCCGCGTGACGGATGAGGTCCTGTATCTTTCAGCAATGGAAGAAGGTCGTCACTACGTCGCCCAGGCGAACGCTGGTGTCGACGGGGAAGGCAATCTCACAGATGAACTGATCACGTGCCGCTTCCAAGGCGACGTGTTGTTGGTGCCGCGCGAGCGCGCCGACCTCATCGACGTCTCGCCAAAGCAGCTGGTCTCCGTTGCAGCAGCGCTCATCCCGTTCCTTGAGAACGATGACGCCAACCGCGCCTTGATGGGCTCGAACATGCAACGCCAAGCCGTGCCGCTGATCAAGGCGGAAGCGCCGCTGGTTGGCACCGGCATGGAAGAAGTAGTTGCCCGCGACTCTGGCGCTGCCATCGTTGCGCGCCGTACCGGCGTTGTTGATCAGGTTGATGCAACTCGTATCGTTATCCGGGCGACCGAAGAGCAAGATCCTTCGAAGCCTGGCGTCGACATCTTCCGTCTACGCAAGTTCCAACGCTCGAACCAGAACACCTGCATCAATCAGCGCCCGCTGGTGAATGTTGGCGACCGGGTTCGTGAAGGCGAGATTATCGCTGACGGCCCATCAACGGATCTTGGTGATTTGGCGCTTGGCAAGAACGTGCTCGTCGCGTTCATGCCGTGGATGGGCTACAACTTCGAGGACTCGATCCTGCTTTCTGAGCGTGTCGTGTCCGAGGATGTCTTCACGTCGATCCACATCGATGAATTCGAAGTCATGGCGCGTGATACGAAGCTCGGGCCCGAAGAGATCACACGCGATATTCCAAACGTTTCGGAAGAGGCGCTGCGTAATCTCGATGAGGCTGGCATCGTCTACATTGGTGCTGAAGTGCATCCAGGCGACATCCTGGTCGGTAAGATCACACCGAAGGGCGAAAGCCCAATGACGCCGGAAGAAAAACTTCTCCGCGCGATCTTCGGTGAAAAGGCATCAGACGTTCGTGACACCTCAATGCGTCTGCCACCAGGCGTCGCAGGTACCGTCGTCGAAGTCCGTGTCTTCAACCGTCATGGCGTCGACAAGGATGAGCGCGCGATGGCGATCGAGCGCGAGGAAATCGAACGTCTCGCGAAGGACCGCGACGACGAACTGCAGATCCTAGACCGCAACGTCTATGCCCGCTTGAACGACGCTCTTATTGGCAAAGAAGTCGCCAAGGGACCGGAAGGCGCACGCAAGGGCACGACCCTGGACCAGGCTGTCCTCTCGGACATTCCACGCAGTCAGTGGTGGGAGATCGGTCTCGCCGACGAGCAAGCTCAGGCAGAAGTCGAGGCGATCAACAAGCAGTACGAGGATGCCAAGAAGAGCCTCGAGCGCCGCTTCGTTGACAAGGTCGACAAGTTGCAACGTGGTGACGAACTGCCACCTGGCGTGATGAAGATGGTCAAAGTCTTCGTCGCTGTGAAGCGCAAGCTGCAACCAGGCGATAAGATGGCCGGCCGTCACGGCAACAAGGGCGTCGTCTCGATGATCACGCCGCGCGAAGACATGCCGTTCCTGGAAGATGGTACGCCGGTTGACGTCGTCCTGAATCCACTCGGTGTGCCAAGTCGTATGAATGTCGGACAGATCCTTGAAACCCACATGGGTTGGGCCTGTCGCGGCCTTGGTCGACTGATCGACGACGCGCTGGCCGCCTATCGTGCGGGCCAGGGTATCGAGGATCTGCGCAAGCATATCGATGCGATCTATGGCACGCAGGGCGATATCGACAAGGCAACCGACGATGAAATCGTCCGGCTTGGCGATCACTTGAAGACCGGTGTTCCGATTGCGACGCCAGTCTTCGATGGCGCGCATGAGGCCGATATCGTCAAGTTGCTGGACGTTGCTGGCTTCGAGTCCAGCGGTCAGGTTCGTCTGCATGATGGCCAGTCTGGCGAGCCGTTCGACCGCAAGGTGACGGTTGGTTACAAGTATCTGCTCAAGCTGCACCACTTGGTGGACGACAAGATCCACGCACGCTCGATCGGTCCATACAGTCTCGTGACGCAACAACCACTTGGCGGTAAAGCCCAGTTCGGTGGCCAGCGCTTCGGTGAGATGGAGGTTTGGGCACTCGAAGCTTACGGTGCCGCCTACACGCTACAGGAGATGCTGACGGTCAAATCGGACGATGTTGCCGGTCGCACCAAGGTGTACGAATCGATTGTTCGTGGCGACGATGCGTTCGAAGCTGGCATTCCCGAGAGCTTCAATGTCTTGGTCAAGGAAATGCGTGCCCTCGGCATGCACGTCGATCTGTCGAATTCCGAAATGGATATGATTGAAGAAGAAGAGCTGGAGGACGGCCCCAAGATGCAGCTTCCACCAGCTGCCGAGTAGCAGTCGCAGTTTAAGGCCCAGTCAGATGTGCACATCTGACTGGGCTGAGTGATCTGGAAAGCAAACAGCCAGATCGACACGAACATAGCGAAGCCAATGAGCCCAAAGGCGCCAACGGGCTCCGGCTTCGGCACACTAATTTTGGACCACGCTGGCAGCCCCCGGCATGGTCGCGAGGAGAAGACAGCACATGAACGAGCTCTCTGACGTTTTCAAACAGCAGTCTGTGCCAACGTTCGATCAGATCAAGATCTCGATTGCGAGCCCTGAGGACATATACTCTTGGTCCTTTGGTGAAATCCGCAAGCCGGAGACAATCAACTACCGGACTTTCAAGCCTGAGCGTGATGGCCTGTTTTGCGCGCGTATCTTTGGTCCGATCAAGGATTACGAATGCTTGTGCGGCAAATACAAGCGCATGAAGTACAAAGACCTCGTCTGCGAGAAGTGCGGTGTCCAGGTAACGCTCGCCAAAGTGCGCCGCGAACGCATGGGCCACATCGAGCTCGCAGCTCCTGTTGCACACATTTGGTTCTTGAAATCACTGCCAAGTCGCATAGGCCTGCTGCTTGACATGACGCTTAAGGATCTTGAGCGGGTTCTGTATTTCGAAAACTACATTGTCATCGAGCCGGGCGTGACGACGTTCACAGAGCACCAGCTGCTAAGCGAAGAGCAGCATGAGGCAGCGCTTGATGAGTTTGGTCCGGATAGCTTCACCGCGGGCATTGGTGCGGAAGCAATTCGCGAAATCTTGATGTCAATGGATTTGCAGCAGATCCGAGAAGATCTCCGCCAGGAAATTTCGGAAGCAACCACGGAGCTGAAGCCAAAGAAGCTTGGCAAGCGCCTCAAGGTCATTGAGGCGTTCATCGAGTCAGGCAACCGCCCGGAATGGATGATCCTGACCGTCGTGCCGGTTATTCCGCCTGAGCTGCGCCCATTGGTGCCGCTTGATGGTGGACGCTTTGCGACATCTGACCTCAACGATCTCTACCGTCGTGTGATCAACCGTAACAACCGCTTGAAGCGGCTGATGGAACTGCGCGCACCAGACATCATCATTCGCAACGAAAAGCGGATGCTGCAGGAATCCGTTGATGCGTTGTTCGACAACGGCCGTCGCGGACGTGTCATTACGGGCGCCAACAAACGCCCACTTAAATCCTTGGCTGATATGCTCAAGGGCAAGCAGGGTCGCTTCCGTCAGAACTTGCTCGGCAAGCGTGTCGACTATTCAGGCCGTTCCGTCATCGTGGTTGGCCCGAACATGAAGCTGCATCAGTGCGGCCTGCCAAAGAAGATGGCGCTTGAGCTGTTCAAACCGTTCATTTACGCGCGTCTCCAGGCGCTGGGGCAGGCGGCAACGGTTAAGCAAGCCAAGAAGCTGGTGGAGAAGGAAAAGGGTGAAGTTTGGGACGTCCTCGACGAGGTCATCCGCGAGCATCCAATCATGCTCAACCGCGCGCCAACACTGCACCGTCTTGGCATTCAGGCGTTTGAACCTGTCCTGATTGAGGGCAAAGCGATCCAGCTTCATCCTCTGGTTTGCGCAGCGTTCAATGCTGACTTCGATGGCGATCAGATGGCCGTCCACGTGCCCCTATCGCTTGAAGCGCAGCTTGAAGCGCGCGTCTTGATGATGTCGACCAACAACATCCTGCATCCGGCAAACGGTCAACCGATCATCGTGCCATCGCAGGATATCATCCTGGGTCTCTACTATCTCTCGATCACATCTGATGGCGAGCCAGGCGAAGGCAGCTTGTTTGGTTCTGTGTCTGAAGCGCGTCATGCTCTTGAGGCTGGTGCCGTCAGTTTGCACGCCAAAATCCGTGCTCGCCACAAGTCACTCGATGCCGACGGCAACGAAGTGTCTGAGATCATTGAGACCACGCCGGGACGAATGCTGCTCAGTGAGCTTTTGCCTGACGCCCCGGGCGTCAAAGTCGATCTGGTCAACCAACTGCTAACCAAGAAAGCGATTTCGGGCATCATCGACGCCGTCTATCGCGGCTGCGGTCAAAAAGAGACGGTCATCTTCTGTGATCGCATCATGGCGCTCGGCTTCCACCACGCGTTCAAGGCTGGCATCTCGTTCGGCAAAGACGATATGGTCGTGCCCGATAGTAAGCAAATGAATCTCGATCAGACCAACGAACTCGTGCTTGAGTTCGAACAGCAGTACAATGATGGTCTGATCACCCAGCAGGAGAAGTACAACAAGGTCGTCGATGCCTGGTCAAAATGTACCGACCAGATCTCGAAAGACATGATGGAACGCATCTCCACCGAGCAGACGATTGACGCAGCCGGCCGCAAACAGATCAACTCGATCTATATGATGAGCCACTCTGGGGCCCGTGGGTCACCCACCCAGATGCGTCAGCTGGCCGCGATGCGTGGCTTGATGACCAAGCCATCCGGCGAGATCATCGAAACGCCGATCATCTCGAACTTCAAGGAAGGCCTGACCGTTCTTGAGTACTTCAACTCGACGCACGGTGCCCGTAAGGGACTGGCTGATACGGCGCTGAAGACGGCAAACTCAGGTTATCTGACCCGGCGTCTCGTCGATGTTGCGCAGGACGCGATCATCTCGGAAGTCGATTGCGGCACAGACGATGGCCTTAAAGTTCAGGCTGTTGTTGATGCTGGTGTTGTGATCGTCACGCTGGCTGACCGTGTACTCGGACGAACAACTGCCGAAGTTGTCATCAATCCGGAAACCGACGAGGTCATCCTCGAAAACGGCGAGCTGATTGAAGAGCATCACTCTGAGTCGATCGACAAAGCCGAATTACAGGAAGTGCGGATCCGATCGGTTCTCACTTGCGAAACGACATCAGGCGTTTGCGCCAAATGTTATGGACGTGACCTCGCTCGGGGTACGCCAGTTAACATTGGCGAAGCGGTTGGCGTTATTGCGGCTCAGTCGATCGGGGAGCCGGGTACTCAGCTCACGATGCGTACGTTCCACATCGGTGGCGCAGCGCAGGTGTCCGATACCTCGATCATGGAGTCGAACTACAACGGCACCGTCAGCATCAAGAACCGTATGGTTGTCAAGGACGCCAACGGCAATCTCGTTGCCATGGGCCGCTCGATGGCTGTCGCGATTCTTGACCAAACCGGCAAGGAACTCGCCAGTCAGAAGATCAGCTACGGTGCACGTCTGCTGGTCGATGATGGCGATGCGGTCCAACGCGGCACGCGTTTGGCTCAGTGGGATCCATATACACGACCGATCCTGACCGAGGTTAACGGCGTCATTGATTTTGAGGACCTCGTCGAAGGGGCCTCAATGCGCGAGCTGACGGATGAGCTCAAGGGCACGTCAAACCGCGTAGTGATCGACTGGCGGGCCTCGCCTCGTGGCGCGGACTTGAAGCCAGCTATTCTCATCAAGGACGAGAGCGGCAAATCGATTGAGCTGAAACGCGGAGGTGATGCGCGTTATCTGTTGGCCGTGGATGCTATTCTGTCGGTTGAACCCGGCCAGAAGGTGCATGCTGGCGACGTGATCGCACGTATCCCAACCTCGGGCGCCAAGCAGAGTGACATCACCGGCGGTCTGCCGCGGGTGGCGGAGCTCTTCGAAGCACGTCGACCGAAGGACCACGCGATTATTGCTGAAATCTCGGGCACAATCGAGTTCGGCAAGGACTACAAGAACAAGCAGCGCATTGCGATCAAGCCGGACTCAGAAGAAGAAGACACAGTCGAGTACCTGATTCCGCGCGGCAAATCGATTACCGTCCAGCATGGTGACCGGATCGAACGTGGTGACTTCGTTTATGACGGTCACCCAGCACCACACGACATCCTTGCCATTAAGGGCGTCGAGGAACTGGCGAACTACCTAATCAACGAGATTCAGGACGTTTACCGGCTCCAAGGTGTGACGATCAACGATAAGCATATCGAAGTGATTGTCCGCCAGATGCTCCAGAAGGTCGAAGTGACTGATGTTGGTGAGACATCGTTCATCAAAGGCGAGCAGATCGACCGTATTGAGTTCGAAGAGAAGAACGCTGCCTACGAAGCAGAAGGCCTGCGCCCAGCAACAGTCATTCCGGTTCTACTTGGGATCACCAAAGCATCGCTGCAGACCAAGTCGTTCATCTCGGCGGCGTCGTTCCAGGAAACCACACGCGTCCTCACAGACGCCGCGGTTAATGGCAAAGTCGATACGCTGCAAGGCTTGAAAGAGAACGTCATTGTTGGCCGTCTCATCCCTGCCGGCACTGGGGGCATGCTGCGCCGCATTCGCAAGATTGCGGCCAAACGAGACGAGCTCATCGCCAAAGAGAACGCCCGTGCGGAAAGCGAACCGACGTTGGCGAGCCCGCCACCAGCAGGCGATCCGCAAGCTGGTGAGGCAGCCGAGTAGCCCACAGCAAAGCAAAATGACAGGTCAAAAGAGCGCGGAGCTTAATCTGCGCTCTTTTTTTCAATTTCGGTCCCTTAACACTGTTGACCCTAGGAAAACCTGTGTATATGGTCCGCCAACTCATACGGTAGGTCGTAGGGATTTGAGCTTGCTGCTTCGCAGCGCTGCACCCTAAACACTGCCGTCAGATACAAAGTTTTATCACTGGCGACGATCGTCTCTTATCGGAAATGATCCTCTGTCCATTAACCGGGTTGGCAAAGTCGCTGCCCCGGTTGAAGTGTTGTTTAAGGGGTGCTCGCGAGAGCAGGGATCCCTTTAGAGTTGGCGGCGTTCGCTGGCTGGGCAACCAAGAGTTTTTGACTGTTCACGCAGTCTTCGACAATCAGCCCGGTCGCGTGGGTGACCAAGGTGGGAATAAAATATGCCGACGATTCAGCAGCTGATCCGCAATCCGCGTAAGAAGCAGGTAAAGCGCAACAAAGTGCCGGCCATGGAGGCCTGTCCTCAAAAGCGTGGCGTTTGCACCCGAGTCTATACGACGACGCCAAAGAAGCCGAACTCGGCTCTTCGTAAAGTCGCAAAGATCCGTTTAACGAATGGCTTTGAAGTCATTGGTTACATCCCAGGCGAGGGGCACAACCTGCAGGAGCATTCAGTTGTTCTGATTCGTGGCGGCCGCGTTAAGGATTTGCCGGGTGTTCGTTATCACGTCATTCGTGGTGTGCTCGATACTCAGGGTGTTGCTGCCCGTCGTCAGCGTCGTTCGAAGTATGGCGCGAAGCGCCCGAAATAGCCGAAACCGTTTTGGACGGGCCACATCGTGTGGCCACCAAATAAGCATCCGTTAGGCCAAGGTGCTCTGCAATGCAGTGACGCGGCGGCCATCAAGACAAGGGGCAGGCGTCATGTCACGTCGGCATAGAGCTGAAAAGCGCGAAATCAATCCGGACCCGAAGTACCATGATTTGGTGCTATCGAAGTT
The DNA here is from genome assembly GCA_905480435.1 of uncultured Hyphomicrobiaceae bacterium. Lineage (GTDB taxonomy): Bacteria > Pseudomonadota > Alphaproteobacteria > Rhizobiales > Hyphomicrobiaceae > CAJQQK01. Next base: position 16,585 of record CAJQQK010000120.1, read on the forward strand.
CATGAATGCGATTATGCGCGCTGGTAAGAAGAGTACCGCTGAGGGCATCGTTTATGGTGCGCTTGATCTCGTTGAAGAGCGCGCCAAGCAGGATCCAATTCAGATGTTCCATCAGGCGCTGGAAAACGTTATGCCAGCTGTCGAGGTTCGGTCTCGTCGTGTGGGTGGCGCAACATACCAGGTTCCTGTTGAGGTGCGCACCGAGCGCCGTCAGGCTCTTGCAATACGGTGGATCATTTCTGCCGCTCGAGCTCGCAACGAAAACACAATGGTAGATCGTCTGTCAGGCGAGCTGCTCGACGCCGCAAACAGCCGTGGTTCGGCCGTGAAGAAGCGCGAAGACACACATAAAATGGCTGACGCCAACCGGGCGTTCTCTCATTATCGCTGGTAAATTAAGCGTTGAACTTACGCATTAGCGTGATCTTGAATCTATAGGCACCTGTCATGGCTCGTGAATACGCACTCCAGGACTATCGTAACTTCGGCATCATGGCTCACATTGATGCGGGTAAGACGACGACCACGGAACGCATTCTGTACTACACCGGCAAAAGTCACAAAATCGGCGAGGTGCACGATGGTGCAGCGACGATGGATTGGATGGAGCAGGAGCAGGAGCGCGGAATCACGATTACGTCGGCCGCGACCACGACATTCTGGGAGCGTTCTGGCAAGAAGCATCGCTTGAACATCATTGACACGCCGGGTCATGTCGACTTCACAATTGAAGTTGAGCGCTCATTGCGTGTGCTCGATGGTGCCATCGCTCTGTTGGATGCGAATGCAGGCGTCGAGCCGCAGACTGAAACTGTTTGGCGTCAAGCTGACAAATACAACGTCCCGCGGATGATCTTCGTCAATAAGATGGACAAGACTGGCGCTGACTTCTACCGCTGCCTTGATATGATTAAAGAACGACTGGGCGCTAACGCTGTTGCTATCCAGCTGCCAATTGGTGCTGAAACTGAACTAAAGGGCGTTGTCGATCTAATTGAGATGAACGCACTTGTGTGGCGCGACGAAAATCTCGGCGCGGAATGGGAAGTCGTTGATATTCCAGCCGACATGCAAGCTGATGCTGAATCTTACCGCGATAAAATGATCGAAGCGATCGTCGAAGTCGATGACGACGCGATGACCGAGTACCTCGAGGGCAATATGCCGGACAACGCGAAGATCCGCGAGCTGATCCGTAAGGGCACCTGTGAGGTTGCATTCTTCCCGGTTCTCGCGGGCTCAGCTTTCAAGAACAAAGGCGTTCAGCCGCTGCTTGACGCTGTCGTGGACTTCCTCCCGAGCCCGCTTGAAGTGCCCCCTATCAAAGGTATCAATCCGAAAGACGACTCGGAGATGGTCCGAGAAGCGACCGACGACGCGCCATTGTCGATGCTGGCGTTCAAGATCATGAATGACTCTCACGTCGGCTCGTTGACATTCGCTCGGGTTTACTCGGGCAAACTTGAAACCGGCACAACGGTTGTTAATACAGTCAAAGGCAAACGCGAGCGTATCGGCCGTATGCTTTTGATGCATTCAAATAACCGTGAAGAAATCAAAGAAGCATTCGCTGGCGACATCGTTGCTCTTGTTGGCATGAAAGACACGACGACAGGCGACACTCTCAGTGACCCGAACAAGCAAGTCATTCTTGAGCGGATGGAATTTCCTGAGCCGGTCATCGAAATTTCGATCGAGCCAAATACGAAGGTCGATCAGGAAAAGATGGGCACTGCCCTTCATCGCTTGATGTCAGAAGACCCTTCGTTCCGCGTCAAAACGGACGAGGAAAGTGGTCAGACGATCATCTCTGGGATGGGCGAGCTACATCTCGATATCATCGTTGACCGCATGAAGCGTGAATTTAAAGTTGAAGCTAACGTCGGCCAACCTCAGGTTGCCTATCGTGAGACAATCTCGAAGGCAACCGAGATTGACTACACGCATAAGAAGCAAACTGGTGGTACAGGCCAATTCGCGCGCATTAAATTCCGTGTCGAACCTAACGAAATCGGTGCCGGTAACGCATTCGAATCCGAGATCGTAGGTGGTGCGGTTCCGAAGGAATACATTCCAGGCGTTGAAAAAGGCCTGAAATCGGTATGGACCACGGGTGTGCTGATTGGCTTCCCGATGGTCGATATCAAAGTGATATTGTACGATGGCGCATTTCACGAAGTCGACTCGAGTGCAATTGCGTTCGAGATTGCAAGCCGCGCGGCATTCCGCGAAGCTTGCGATAAGGCCGGCCTAAAACTTCTCGAGCCAATGATGGACGTGGAAGTTGTGACGCCAGGTGACTTTGTTGGCACCATTATTGGTGATCTCAACAGTCGCCGCGGTCAGGTCAAAGACCAGGAAATGCGTGCCAACGCGACAGTTATTCGGGCGGACGTTCCGCTCGCAAATATGTTCGGCTACATCAATACGCTGCGTTCTTCTTCGCAAGGTCGCGCTTCGTACACGATGCAGTTTGCACATTACGCAGAAGTGCCGCGTCAGGTAGCTGACGAGGTTCGGGCGAAGTTCGCCTGATCGTTTTTGTTTTGAGGAACTGATTTTCGCGGCGAATTGTTTTGCCAAGAAAAGATGACAACTGACAGCTGGGAGCCAGAACAAGATGGCCAAGGAAAAATTCGAACGTAATAAGCCGCATGTGAACATCGGCACCATTGGTCATGTTGACCATGGCAAGACGTCACTAACAGCGGCGATCACCAAGGTGTTGGCTGAAGCTAGCGGCGGGGTTGCCGTTGCGTTTGAAAACATCGACAAAGCACCCGAAGAGCGCGAACGCGGCATTACGATCTCAACAGCGCACGTTGAGTATGAGACTGAAGCCCGTCACTATGCACACGTCGACTGCCCAGGCCACGCTGACTATGTCAAGAACATGATCACAGGTGCCGCGCAGATGGATGGCGCAATCCTGGTTTGCTCAGCAGCTGATGGCCCTATGCCTCAGACCCGCGAGCATATCTTGCTTGCTCGTCAGGTTGGTGTTCCAGCGCTCGTTGTCTTTCTGAATAAAGTCGACATGGTCGATGACGAAGAGCTCCTTGAGCTCGTCGAAATGGAAGTGCGCGAGCTACTGGAATCATATGGTTTCCCAGGCGACGATACGCCAATCACTAAGGGCTCTGCTCTGTGTGCTTTGGAAGGTCGCGAAGATGAGATCGGCAAAAACGCTGTTCTCGCCCTGATGAAGACAGTTGATGACTTCATTCCAACTCCTGATCGCCCAGTCGACATGCCGTTCCTGATGCCAATCGAAGATGTGTTTTCCATCTCCGGCCGTGGCACGGTTGTAACGGGTCGTGTCGAGCGTGGGATCGTCAAGGTTGGCGAAGAAGTTGAAATCGTCGGCATCAAAGACACGCAGAAAACAACGGTTACTGGGGTTGAAATGTTCCGCAAGCTGCTCGACGAGGGCAGAGCTGGTGACAATATCGGCGCGTTGATCCGTGGTGTCGGTCGTGAAGACGTAGAGCGTGGCCAGATCCTGTGCCACACTGGTTCGGTCAAGCCGCACAAGAATTTCAAAGCTGAGGCCTATATCCTGACCAAAGATGAAGGTGGCCGTCATACGCCGTTCTTCACCAACTATCGCCCTCAGTTCTACTTCCGTACGACAGACGTCACCGGTGTGTGCACGTTGCCGGAAGGTACTGAGATGGTCATGCCAGGCGACAACGTAACAATCGACGTCGAACTGATCCAACCAATCGCAATGGAAGAAAAACTCCGTTTTGCGATCCGCGAAGGTGGCCGCACAGTTGGCTCCGGAGTGGTCGTTTCGATCAGCGAATAAACCAACAAGCAAGCAATAGGCGCCCGGTACATACCGGGCGTCTCGCTTTTCTGCTTTAAGTGAGACAAGGCAATGAACGGCCAAAACATCCGCATCCGCCTAAAGGCGTTCGATCATCGTATCCTAGATGCGTCGACGCTGGAGATCGTGAATACGGCGAAACGTACGGGTGCCGAAGTGCGCGGCCCGATACCTTTGCCCACGCACATCGAAAAGTTCACGGTGAACCGCTCACCGCATATCGACAAGAAGAGCCGAGAACAGTTTGAGATCCGCACGCACAAACGGTTGCTCGACATTGTTGATCCAACACCGCAGACGGTCGACGCGCTAATGAAGCTCGATCTCGCCGCCGGCGTAGACGTAGAAATCAAGCTCTAACGAGCTTTCGTTTTTCCTGGGTCCAATCGGGTGCCAACGTGGCGTCCAGATGACCCAAACTGAAAAGAGGTTCGCACCCATGCGTTCCGGATTAGTTGCACAGAAAGTCGGCATGAGCCGGATATTCACCGATGAAGGTGAGCATATCCCGGTAACCGTGCTGAAAGTCGATAACTGTCAGGTAGTTGCCCAACTGACTGAGGAAAAAAACGGCTATACGGCTGTTCGCCTTGGTGTTGGCACCCGCAAACTCTCACGCGTTTCGAAAGCCGAGCAGGGCAAGTTTGCCGTGGCAAACGTGGAACCAAAGCGCAAGCTTGTTGAATTCCGCGTGTCACCAGACAACATGATTGACGTTGGCGCTGTGCTGACGGCTGATCACTTTGTTGCCGGCCAACATGTTGATGTGACAGGCACCAGTCAGGGTAAAGGCTTCCAAGGCGCGATGAAACGTTGGAACTTTAAGGGCTTGCGGGCATCACACGGTGTTTCTGTTTCACACCGTAGTCACGGTTCGACTGGTCAGAACCAGAACCCAGGCAAGGTCTTCAAAGGTAAGAAGATGGCCGGCCATATGGGCTCTGAGCGCATCACAACACAGAATCTCGTTGTCGTGCAGACAGACGTTGCACGCGGTCTAGTGATGATCAAAGGCGCCGTCCCTGGGTCAAAGGGGGGCTGGATCCTAATTCGTGATGCTGTCAAACGCGAACGCCATAAGGATGCACCGATGCCCGGTAGCTTCCGTATGCCGGCCGCCCAGGCAACATCGGCCGCTGCTCCTGAAGCAGCTCCAGCTGAAAGCAGCGAGGAATAATCGTCATGCAGGCGAATATAACAACACTCGATGCGGCCCAAGCTGGCACCGTCGAGCTTAAAGACACGATCTTCGGCCTCGAGCCACGCAAAGACATCCTACATCGCATGGTGCGTTATCAGCAACTGAAGCGGATGGCTGGTACGCATCACACGCAGGATCGTTCGGAAGTAAACGTGACTGGCAAGAAGATGAGCAATCAAAAGGGCGGGGGTACCGCACGTCACGGCGATCGTTCAGCACCGCAGTTCCGTGGTGGCGGCAAGGCATTCGGTCCGAAACCACGCAGTCATGCGATTGGTCTGACGAAGAAATTCCGTCAGTTGGCGCTACGCCATGCTCTGTCATCAAAAGCTAAAGCCGGCGACTTGATCGTCCTCGACAAGGCTGCAAGCGGAGACGGCAAGACCAAGGTGCTCAAGGAGCAGTTTGCCAAGCTCGAATGGGCCAACGCGTTGATTATTGATGGCGCAGAGCTCGAACCCGAATTCGTCCGTGCCGCACGCAATATTCCTAACATTGATGTTCTGCCAGTGCAGGGGATCAATGTGGTCGACATTATGCGCCGCCGCAAACTGGTGCTGACAAAGGCTGCCCTTGAGGCATTGGAACAGCGTTTCGCCGATGCGAAAATGCCTAAGACGGCAGAAGCCCAAACCTCAGAGGTACAAGGCTAATGGCAAAGATTGACGCATACGACATTATCCTGCGCCCAGTGATCTCGGAAAAATCGACGCTCGCGTCTGAATACAACCAGGTCATTTTCGATGTGCGCGGTGAAGCAACCAAGCCTGCGATCAAACAAGCGATTGAGCAGCTCTTCTCCGTCAAGGTGAAAGCGGTCAATACGCTCGTGAGAAAAGGTAAAAGAAAAGTCTTCCGCGGTATTCGCGGCCGTCAGAGTGATGTCAAGAAAGCGATCGTAACGCTTGAAGATGGTCACTCAATTGACGTGACGACTGGTCTGTAAGGGAACCGGCACGATGGCATTAAAAACGTTTCGCCCTACATCACCAGGTCTCCGACATCTGGTTGTTGTAGATCGCAGTGAGCTTTGGAAGGGTAAGCCCGTCAAAGTTCTGACTGAGGGGCAGTCGCGCTCGGGTGGCCGCAACACTACAGGCCGCATTACGATGCGCCATATCGGTGGTGGTCATAAACAGTTGTACCGGAAGGTTGACTTCCGCCGTACGCGTAAAGGTATCGCGACAGTTGAACGGATTGAGTACGATCCAAATCGAACGGCGTTTATTGCGCTGATCAAATACGAAGACGGTCATCTGTCGTACATTCTTGCGCCACAGCGCTTGGCACCTGGAGACAATGTCGAATCTGGTGACAAGGTTGACGTTAAGCCTGGCAACGCCATGCCAATGAGCGCCATTCCGATCGGCTCGATCATTCACAATATCGAGCTCAAGCTGGGCAAGGGCGGTCAAATCGCACGTTCCGCTGGCACGTACGTACAACTTGTTGGCCGTGATGCTGGCTATGCCATTCTCAAGTTGAGCTCCGGTGAGACCCGTCGTGTGCGCGCTGAGTGCATGGCAACGATTGGCGCCGTATCGAATTCCGACCACGGCAATACGGTTACTGGCAAGGCTGGCCGCTCACGTTGGAAAGGCATTCGCCCAACGGTTCGTGGTATTGCGATGAACCCTATCGATCACCCGAATGGTGGTCGGACGACGGGCGGTAAGCACTGGGCGACGCCATGGGGTAAGTCAACCAAGGGCCACCGCACACGTACGAATAAAACAACCGACAAGTTCATTGTGCGCAGTCGGCACAAAGCGAAGAAAAAGTAAATCAGAATTGACGCGCGGCCGCTGGCCCCAAAGGGAAATGGACCTTGGGCCGCCCACGCAATGGATAGGAGAACAGTGTGTCACGATCAGTTTGGAAGGGTCCGTTTGTAGACGGATACATTCTGAAGAAGGCGGATAAGTCACGCGAATCCGGTCGTAACGAGGTCATCAAGATCTGGTCGCGCCGTTCGACAATACTTCCGCAGTTCGTCGGTCTCACGTTCGGCGTTTACAACGGCCACAAACACATTCCGGTGAATGTCTCAGAAGACATGATCGGCCACAAATTCGGTGAATTCTCGCCGACGCGCACCTACTACGGGCACGGCGCGGACAAGAAATCGAAGCGCTAGACGAGCGGGAGTAGATTATGGGCAAGCCAAAACGACCGCGCAGTCTCGGCGAAACTGAGGCGAAAGCTGTCACGCGCAATCTTCGGATTTCGCCACAAAAGCTGAACCTTGTAGCGGGTCTCATTCGCGGCAAGAAGATCAACCAGGCACTGGCGGATCTTGAATTCTCGCGCAAGCGGATCGCTGGGGACGTGCGCAAGTGTGTCATGTCAGCTGTCGCGAACGCGGAAAACAATCACGGTCTCGACATCGATGATTTGATTGTTGCTGAGGCTTACGTCGGCAAGAACCTGACAATGAAGCGCTTCCACGCACGTGGCCGTGGTCGTTCTTCTTCAATTCTGAAACCGTTTGCGCAGATCACTATTGTTGTGCGCGAAAAGAAACCAGACGCTGCAGCAGCAGCTGAGTAAGGAGACTCGGGTATGGGACAAAAAGTCAATCCCGTCGGCCTCCGCGTCGGCATCAACCGGACATGGGACAGTCGTTGGTTCGCAGACGGCAGCGAATATTCCAAACTGTTTCATGAAGACCGCGCGCTGCGCATACACATCATGAAGATGCAGCGGCAGGCCGGCATTTCGAAGGTCGTGATTGAGCGACCTCACCGTAAATGTCGTGTCACGATCCATACAGCACGCCCAGGCGTACTGATCGGCAAGAAAGGCGCGGACATCGACAAGCTGCGCGGTGAATTGTCGGCGCTGACATCATCGGAAGTTCATTTGAACGTTGTAGAAATCCGCAAGCCGGAAATCGATGCAACGCTAATTGCTGAGGGCATTGCCCAACAGCTCGAACGCCGTGTCGCATTCCGTCGTGCCATGAAGCGCTCGGTTCAGTCCGCTCTGCGTCTTGGTGCACAAGGTATCCGGATTAACTGCGCCGGACGCCTTGGTGGCGCGGAAATTGCGCGTACTGAGTGGTACCGCGAAGGTCGTGTGCCGTTGCACACGCTGCGTGCGGACATCGACTTCGGTTACGGTCGCGCAAAGACTGCTTACGGAATTATCGGCATCAAGGTCTGGATCTTCAAAGGTGAGATCATGGAACACGATCCGATGGCGTCTGAAAAGCGTGCCATTGAAATGCAGGAAGGTGGCGGCGGCGGCCGTCGTCGGGACAATAACATGGGTGGTCGCCAGTAGGCTTCGACTGATCGGGCACCAACCAGGAATGGCTCCGCTAGCGCGGAATTGTTCGGAAAAGATTAAAGGGTTTTACGGCTATGATGCAGCCAAAGCGCACAAAATTCCGCAAGGCGCATAAAGGGCGGATCAAGGGAACGGCCAAAGGTGGCACGGCGCTCAACTTCGGTTCACATGGCCTCAAGGCCGTCGAACCGGAGCGGATTACCGCTCGCCAGATCGAAGCCGCACGTCGAGCGATCACGCGACACATGAAGCGTGCCGGCCGCGTCTGGATCCGAATTTTCCCTGACCTGCCGGTATCTTCCAAGCCTGCGGAAGTCCGCATGGGTAAGGGTAAAGGTTCGCCAGACTATTGGGCTGCACGTGTGCATCCCGGCCGGATCATGTTCGAACTCGATGGCGTCTCTGACGAAATCGCCCGCGAGGCTCTCCGCCTTGGCGCCGCAAAGCTACCGATCAAGACACGTGTCGTGATCCGGATTAGCTAACATTTACGACCGCTCGCAGTTTACGCGGGCACACAGAAGGCCAGAAGTAGAATGAAGTCTTCAGAAATTCGAGATTTCTCGCTCGACCAGCTTGACGATGAACTCGTCAAACTTAAGCGCGAGCAGTTCAATCTACGTTTTCAGGCAGCCTCAGGCCAGCTTGAGAACACATCGCGCGTCCGTCAGGTTCGCCGCGATATCGCCCGCGTCAAAACAATCGCCCGCCAAAAGGCCGGCAGCCCTAGCAACGCCTGAGGAATACGATATGCCAAAGCGAATTCTCCAAGGCACCGTGGTCTCGGACAAGAACGATAAAACCGTCGTTGTCGAGGTCGAGCGCCGCTATACGCACCCACTTTACAAGAAGGTGGTTCGTCGTTCGAAGAAGTATCACGCTCACGACGAGGCGAATGTCGCCAAGATCGGAGATCGTGTCCGGATACAGGAAACGGCGCCGATATCGAAAAACAAGCGCTGGACACTTGTACCGGCGTAGCAACGAACGTTTGGTTCTTGGTTGCACGCTGCCATCCAAGCTGGCGCGGCTGCAAGAATAACATCAACACTCCCCGGTATTGTGGCGGAACCCAGTTCTGTTTCAATCACCGGATCAATTCTGAAGGATATGCGCAATGATCCAGATGCAGACTAATCTCGATGTGGCGGATAACTCCGGTGCCCGCCGCGTGCAGTGCATCAAGGTGATCGGCGGATCGAAGCGTAAATATGCATCGATCGGCGACATCATCGTTGTTTCGGTCAAAGAGGCTATTCCACGCGGCCGGGTCAAGAAAGGCCAGGTCATGAAGGCAGTCGTCGTGCGCACCGCCAAAGGTGTCCGCCGGCCAGATGGTTCTTTGATCCGATTTGACCGCAATGCCGCTGTTTTGATCAACCAGGCCGGCGAGCCCGTTGGCACACGTATTTTCGGCCCGGTCACACGCGAGCTGAGAGGCAAGAACCACATGAAGATCGTATCGCTTGCGCCGGAGGTGCTCTGAATTATGCCGTCGCTAAAATTCAAAAAGGGTGATCGCGTTGTCATACTGACAGGCCGCGACCAAGGCAAACAGGGTGAGATTCTCACCATGTTTCCAAAAGAAAATCGCGCGGTTGTGCGCGGGGTCAATATTGTCCGCCGCCACACGCGTCAATCGGCTGGTCAGGAAGCGGGCATCATTTCAAAAGAAGCCCCAATCAATCTGTCGAACCTGTCACACGAAGACCCGCAGGACGGCAAACCGACCCGCGTTGGTTTCAAATTCGTCGACGGTCGCAAGGTCCGTTTCGCAAAACGCTCCGGCGAGCTGATCCCGGATAGGATGTAAGAACATGGCTGAAGAAGGTCAAACACCGGAAGAAGGCGCCGGCGCCCGTCCAGCAGATTATCTGCCGCGGTCGCGTGCGTTGTATGACAGCACGGTACGTGCTGCTCTGCGCGAGAAATTCCAGTACAAGAACGTCATGCAAGTGCCGAAGGTTGAGAAAGTTGTTCTCAACATGGGCATCGGCGAAGCTGTTAACGACCGCAAGAAGGTTGAGAACGCAGCCAATGATCTGGCGCTGATCGCAGGACAAAAGCCTGTTATCACCCGAGCCCGCAACTCGATCGCATCATTCAAGGTGCGCGAGGGCATGGCGCTTGGTGCAAAGGTGACACTTCGCGGCGTTCGGATGTATGAGTTTCTTGATCGCCTGACGACGATTGCGTTGCCACGTGTGAAGGATTTCCGGGGCCTCAACCCCAAAAGCTTTGACGGTCGCGGAAACTTTGCCATGGGCCTCAAAGAACACATCGTTTTCCCCGAGATCGATTACGACAAAGTCGATGAAATCTGGGGCATGGACATCATCGTGTGCACCAGTGCCAACAACGACGATGAAGCCCGTGAACTGCTAAGCCAACTCAACTTCCCATTCCCTATCGAGGAACCGCAGTCTTAACTGAAAGGCCTCCGGAGGACAGAATGTCAAAAGAAAGCTCGAAAGAGACCAATGCCAAGCGCCGTCGTATGACAGCGCAATTTGCTGAGCGCCGTGCCAAGCTCAAAGCGATCATCAATGATCGTTCTAAGCCCATGGAAGAGCGTTTTGCAGCCCAGCTCAAGCTTGCCGAGTTGCCGCGCAACTCGTCGAAGACACGCATTCGCAACCGTTGCCTGATCACCGGTCGCCCACGTGCCTTCTATCGCAAAATGAAAATTAGCCGGAACATGCTCCGCGAATTGGCCTCACAAGGCATGATTCCGGGCATGGTCAAGTCGAGCTGGTAAGGGAGACACGCAATCATGCCGATGAACGATCCACTCGGTGACATGCTGACCCGCATCCGTAATGCTCAGATGCGCCGCCGGCCAAAGACGTCAACCCCAGCATCGCGTTTGCGTGCAAACGTGCTGGAAGTACTAGCTGATGAAGGCTATATTCGTGGCTTCACCCAGATCGAACAGAAGGGCGGTCAGCCCGAAATCGAGATCGAGCTGAAATACGCCAGCGGACAGCCAGCCATTCGCGAGATTAAACGCGTTTCAAAGCCTGGCCGTCGTGTCTATTCGGCTGCAAAAGATATCCCAACTGTGGCCAACGGCCTCGGCGTCGCTATTCTTTCGACGCCCAAAGGGGTGATGTCGGATTGGCGTGCTCGTGAGGAAAACGTCGGCGGCGAAGTCCTGTGTAACGTCTTCTAGATGGTCTCCTTCGCGAGAACGCAAGCAAAAGGTAGATAAGTGCTATGTCACGCATCGGAAAGAAACCGGTACCGGTGCCGGATAAGGTCACCGCAACGCTCGAAGGTCAATTGATCAAGGTCAAGGGCCCGAAGGGTGAGCTCGAATTTAATGTTCCAAAAGACGTTACGATCGAACAAACCGATGAAGGCCTCATGCTAAAGCCAGTGGGCGATAGCAAGCAAGCCCGCTCATTGTGGGGCATGTCGCGCACCATGGTAGCTAATCTGATGCATGGCGTCAGTGATGGTTTCACCAAGACGCTCGAGATCAACGGTGTTGGTTATCGTGCTGCTATGAAGGGCAAAGACACGCTGCAGTTGAGCCTCGGTTTCAGTCACGAAGTGCTGCACAAGGTACCGAAGGGCGTCGACGTCGTTGTTGCTGGCGCCAAGCAGGAAATCGTCACTGTAACGGGCATCAATAAGCAGCAGGTCGGACAAGTCGCAGCCGAAATCCGCGCCTATCGCCCACCAGAGCCTTACCAAGGCAAAGGTGTGCGCTACCAAGGCGAATATATCTTCCGCAAAGAAGGTAAGAAGAAGTAAGGACGCAATAAAACCATGCCTTCACTTTCGCAATTCGAGCGGCGCACGCGCCGTGTTCGCCGTTCGCTCCGCAAGGTTGCCAATGGTCGCCCGCGGCTATCGGTTTATCGTTCGTCGAAGAACATCTACGCGCAGATTATCGATGATGCTGCTGGCTGCACATTGGCTGCCGCATCAACGCTCGATAAAGAGCTGCGCGCGGCACTGTCCAAAGGCACCGACAAGGCAGCCGCCGAGGCTGTCGGTAAAGCGATTGCTGAGCGTGCGGTCAAAGCCGGTGTCAAAGATGTTGTCTTTGATCGTGGCGGGTATCTTTTTCATGGCCGTGTCAAGGCGCTTGCCGATGGTGCGCGCGAAGGCGGCTTGAACTTCTAATTCTACGAGAGGCACACACAGTGGCACGAGGTCCAGACAGAGACGGCGGACGTGGTCGCGGCCGTGATCGCGAAGATAGTGAATTCACCGATAAACTGGTGCATATCAATCGCGTCGCGAAAACGGTCAAGGGTGGTAAGCGGTTCGGCTTTGCAGCTCTCGTTATTGTTGGTGATCTGAAAGGCCGTGTTGGCTTTGGTCACGGCAAGGCACGCGAAGTTCCAGAGGCGATCCGTAAGGCAAACGAAGCTGCCCGTCGTGGTCTGATCCGGGTCCACCTTCGCGAGGGCCGCACGCTCGACCATGACGGCGAAGGCCGTCACGGTGCCGGCCGTGTTGTTGTCCGCGCAGCCCCTCCAGGCACCGGCATCATCGCCGGTGGTGCAATGCGCGCCGTCTTCGAGATGCTCGGCATCCAGGATGTCGTTGCAAAGTCGCTTGGCACCTCGAACCCGTACAACGTAGTGCGGGCAACGTTTGATGCCCTTGCTCGGCAGGAAGCACCGCGTGCGGTAGCTGCGCGTCGGGGTAAGAAACCAGCTGAGATTAATGCACGCCGTCGTGATGGTGTCGGCGAAGCCGATGGTGCCGTTGCTGAAGCAGCTCCCGTCGAAGCTGCTTAATCCATTCATTCGCCAACCGTTCGGAAGTACTGAAAAATGGCAGAGGCTAAATCAGGTAAGACGGTCACGGTTGAGCAAGTGGGCTCGCCGTTGCGCCGTGATCCGCGCCAGCGCAAGACCTTGGTCGGCCTGGGGCTCAATAAAATGAATCGCCGCCGGACGTTGGAAGATACACCGGCTGTGCGTGGCATGATCAAAAAAGTAGGCCATCTCGTTCGAGTGGTTGAGTAGTCATAGGTTGGGCTTGTCGAGCCCTACCGTTTTCGGCGACCTCCTTTAGGGAGCTGCAGGTGATCCGGCGTGAGTGCCACACCTGCGCAAAGCCTTTTAGAGGCTTGAGCGCCGCAAAGAATAGCCGTGAGCGAAAAGGATTAGCGTCATGCGCTTGAATGAAATTAATGACAATGAAGGCGCCCTCAAGCGCCGTGTTCGCGTTGGTCGTGGCATCGGTTCTGGTGTCGGCAAAACGGCAGGTCGCGGTGTCAAAGGTCAGAAATCGCGTACCGGTGTTGCAATTAAAGGCTTCGAAGGCGGCCAGATGCCGCTTTATCGGCGTCTTCCAAAGCGCGGCTTTACGAAATATCGCCGCAAAAGCTTCAATGCGCTCAATCTCGGTTCGCTGCAGGACGCAATCAACGCGGGACGGATCGATGCAGGTCAGCCGATGGATCTTGCAAGTCTGGTTACAGCTGGCATTGTTCGCCGGCCCAAAGATGGACTGCGTATTCTCGGTGAGGGCGAGTTGACGTCGAAAGTGACCTTGTCGGCCGATCATGCAACGGCAAGTGCCCGTGTTGCTATTGAAAAAGTTGGTGGGACACTCAACATTATCGAAAAGAAGGTGCTGCCAGCCGACGTGGCGAAGCGCGAAAAAACTGCCGCTAAAAAGGCTGCTAAAGCCAAGTAGTGCCGAAGTCTGGCAATGCCAACTAGGGCAACTGACGAGCTTGCATACGATGCGTTGTGTGCCTTTCAATAAGGCCTGATGCGTCTGGAACGTACCGGTCGTACTCTTGCAGCCCGGCATAGCCGGGATGGTGACAGAGCCGATCGGGCAATAATGCAGCGGCGGCGCAAATATGTGCGGCCGCTTTGCCACGTCCGGAGGGGAATTGCATGGCATCCGCCGCTGAACAATTAGCCGCCAATCTCAACTTTGGTGCGTTCGCCAAGGCCGAAGAGCTCAAGAAGCGCATCTGGTTCACACTTGGTGCGCTGTTGATCTATCGGTTTGGCACGTTCATTCCGCTTCCCGGCATTGACCCGGCAGCATTCGCAGAGTCATTCCGTAGCCAATCATCGGGTATTCTCGGGCAGCTGAACATGTTTGCCGGCGGCGCTGTTGAGCGCATGGCAATTTTCGCCCTGAACATCATGCCGTACATCTCGGCATCGATCATCATGCAGCTCATGAGTTCGGTCGATAAGCGGCTTGAAGCCCTCAAGAAAGAGGGCGAGCAGGGCCGCAAGACAATCAACCAGTACACCCGCTACCTGACAGTGCTGTTGGCTTCTGTGCAGGCATACGGCATCGCAGTCGGTCTCGAAGGATCGACATCCAGTGTTGGTCCGATCGTGATTGAGCCGGGTTGGTTCTTCCGCCTCACGACTGTGATTACGCTAGTTGGGGGCACGATGTTCCTAATGTGGCTTGGCGAGCAGATCACGGCCCGTGGCGTTGGCAACGGCATTTCGTTGATCATCTTCGCTGGCATTGTGGCGGCCTTGCCAGTTGCTGTAGCTCAACTCTTTGAACTTTCGGCACAGGGCACGCTTTCTGCCTTTGTTCTGATCTTGCTGCTTCTGGTCATGGTTTTTGCAATCGTTGTGATCGTCTTCATGGAGCGCGCACAACGGCGTCTGCTGGTCCAATACCCAAAGCGCCAGGTTGGTAATCGGATGTTCCAGGGCGACAGTTCGCATCTGCCGCTTAAGTTGAATTCAGCTGGTGTTATCCCGCCGATTTTCGCTTCATCACTTCTGTTGTTGCCAATCACAGTCGCGCAGTTCTCAGCAGGCCCAGGCAGCACGGCACCGGGCTGGCTGCAGTGGGTGACGGCGGCGCTTGGTTATGGTCAACCGCTGCACATGCTTGTCTATGTCGTACTCATCATGTTCTTCTGCTTCTTCTATACAGCGGTTGTTTTCAACCCGCAGGAAACAGCTGATAATCTACGCAAATACGGCGGCTTCCTACCCGGTTACCGCCCAGGTGAACAGACCGCCAAGCACATCGACTATGTGCTAACGCGCATCACTGCTGTCGGTGCGATATATCTGGCAGCCGTCTGTCTCTTGCCGGAACTCATGATTGCCAACGCGGGCGTACCAGCATCGTTTGGCGCCGTACTTGGAGGCACATCATTGCTCATTGCAGTTTCCGTCACGATGGACACAGTTGCGCAGGTGCAGAGCCATCTGGTTGCCCATCAGTACGAAGGCTTGATCCAAAAATCTAAGCTTCGCGGTGGTGGTAAGAGCGGCTCCAAGAGCGGGAGCAAGAAGCGCAAATGAGAATAGTTCTTCTCGGTCCGCCCGGTGCCGGCAAAGGCACGCAGTCGGCCCGTTTGGTTGAAAAGTACGATATCGTACAGCTCTCAACCGGCGATATGCTCCGAACCGCTGTCAAAGCCGGTACGCCTGTTGGTCTGAAGGCCAAAGCCGTCATGGAAGCCGGTCATCTCGTTTCTGACGAAACGGTTATCGGTATCATTGCCGATCGCATCACAGATGCAGATTGCGCGAATGGTTATATCCTGGATGGCTTCCCTCGCACGGTTGCCCAAGCCGAGGCGCTTGACCGCTTGCTGACAGAGAGCGGGCATAAGCTTGACGCGGTTGTTGAGTTGCTCGTCGACGATGCAGCCATGGTGTCGCGAATTGTAAAGCGTCGCGCCGACGCGGTCGCCGCTGGCCAACCAGTTCGCAAAGATGACGATACTGAAGTTTTTAAGGACCGGATCGTCAAGTATCGCGAAGAGACGGCTCCGGTATCGGGATATTACGAACAAACTGGCCGTCGGCAGACGGTCGATGGTATGGCTCCAATCGAGGAAATTGCTGCACAAATTGATGCGATTTTGTTGGCTTAATGACTCGTGTCAGCATGACGCGGTCAAGGCCGTTGACGGCTGACGTACAACAGAGTAAAAACTGCGCTTTCATGACGCATGCGACCCCGCCAGCGGTGCCACTAATGGCACGCCGGGTTAGTCGTTGCTCTGAAAGCTAGGACTATAACGAGAATTTGGGCTGTGGCGGTTGCGGGCGCCACTGGCCTTTCAATGTTTGGTACCGCGAATAACCATGCGTTGGGGCTTTAATCCGCGCACGAACATCTACTTTAGGAGACGGCCTTGGCTCGTATCTCTGGCGTTAACATTCC
Source organism: uncultured Hyphomicrobiaceae bacterium (assembly GCA_905480435.1). Classification (GTDB taxonomy): domain Bacteria; phylum Pseudomonadota; class Alphaproteobacteria; order Rhizobiales; family Hyphomicrobiaceae; genus CAJQQK01. Next base: position 33,051 of record CAJQQK010000120.1, read on the forward strand.
AACAGGCAAGCGCGTGGTCATTGCGCTTCAGTATATCCATGGCATCGGCCAGAGGTACGCAGGTGAAATCTGTGAGAAAGTCGGTATTCCGGCAGAGCGTCGCGTTAACCAACTGACGGACGCCGATGTCCTGCGGATCCGTGAAACCATCGACCATGACTATCAGGTTGAAGGTGATCTTCGTCGCGAAGTTGCGATGAACATTAAGCGCCTGATGGATCTGGGCTGCTACCGCGGCTTGCGCCACCGTCGCAATCTGCCGGTTCGTGGCCAGCGCACACACACCAATGCCCGCACCCGTAAGGGCCCGGCTAAAGCGATCGCTGGTAAGAAAAAAGCGGCCCGCTAGACTAAGTCACAATATCAACCGTCGGCTTTATGTTCTGTCGCGGTTGGAATCCTATCTGCAAAAAGTCACCGCATAGCCCATATAGGGCGCCACAACGGGCTCTATAACAAGCAAGCGCATTCGAAAGAGACGAAGAGTTACATGGCCAAGGAACAGCAACGCGGCAAGGTCCGCCGTCGCGAGCGCAAGAACATTTCATCAGGCGTCGCCCACGTGAATGCCACCTTCAACAACACCATGATTACGATCACGGATGCTCAAGGCAACGCCATAGCGTGGTCTTCTGCTGGCACGATGGGTTTTAAGGGGTCACGTAAGTCGACACCTTATGCGGCTCAGATGGCAGCCGAAGATGTGGGCAAAAAAGCAGCCGAGCACGGCATGAAGATCCTTGAAGTGCAGGTTTGCGGGCCGGGCTCCGGTCGTGAATCAGCGCTCCGCGCGTTGCAGGCCGCTGGTTACCAGATCACTGCCATTCGCGATGTGACACCAATCCCGCACAACGGTTGTCGCGCCAGAAAGCGCCGTCGCGTCTAACTGCTCTGCCGGCATCATAGCTGGCGGTGCGGAGACGTGTACGGACATGGCCGATCAGATCCGTTGGATCCTCGTTGGAACAATGCCTCGCATGTATCCAGTAAGCCCCAAGGCTCGCCACTCCCGACGGCGACCAGGTACATACTACGCTGAATGAAGGAGGCGTACTATTGACTGATATTATCCAGAAGAACTGGCAGGACCTGATCAAACCGCAAAAGCTTGCGGTTGAGAAGGGGCGCGATGCGGATCGCATCGCAACTGTCGTTGCCGAGCCGTTGGAGCGTGGCTTCGGCATGACGCTTGGCAATGCCCTGCGCCGTGTATTGCTTTCATCGCTTCAAGGCGCGGCGATCAAAACGGTTCAGATCGATGGTGTGCTGCACGAATTCTCGTCAATTCCGGGCGTTCGCGAAGATGTCACCAACATCATTCTGAACATCAAGGAAATCGCACTGCGCGTCCATTCTGGAGGCACCAAGCGCATGGTGCTGAAGAAAGACGGGCCAGGTCCAGCCCGCGCTGGTGATATCGAGTGTGGCTCCGAAGTTGAAATTCTGAATCCAGATCACATCATCTGCCACCTTGATGAGGGTGCAGAGGTGCGTATGGAATTCACGGCTGACATGGGCAAGGGCTATGCCCCTGCCGATCGTAACCGTCCAGAAGACGCACCAATCGGTCTCATTCCGGTTGACAGCATCTACAGCCCGATCAGCAAGGTTTCTTTCCGGGTCGAAAACACCCGTGAAGGCCAGATCCTGGATTATGACAAGCTGACAATGACGATCGAGACGGATGGCTCGGTTCGCGCAGATGATGCGGTGGCCCTGGCTGCCCGTATCCTGCAGGACCAATTGGCTATCTTCATCAATTTCGAAGAGCCGCAAAAACCGGTCGAAGAGCGCGCGCATCCGGAACTGTCGTTCAACGCTGCATTGCTCAAGAAGGTCGACGAACTCGAACTATCGGTTCGCTCGGCCAACTGCTTGAAGAACGACAATATCGTCTATATCGGCGATCTCATCCAGAAGAGCGAAGCAGAAATGCTACGCACGCCGAACTTCGGGCGTAAATCGCTGAACGAGATCAAAGAAGTGCTTGCAACGATGGGCCTTCACCTCGGTATGGAAGTACCGAATTGGCCGCCTGATAACATCGAAGAGCTGGCTAAGCGTTTCGAAGATCAGTACTAAGCAAACGTCTTGTCTGCGGCGCATCGCAATAGATGCGCCGCTTTTACCCAACGAGGTGAGGCCAAAGAACCTCCCCGTAATAACCTAAGCGAAAGAGTTACAAACCATGCGCCATAAAAAGGCGGGCCGGCGGTTCAGCCGCGATAGTGCCCATCGCCAAGCTATGTTCTCAAACATGGCGGCTTCCCTCATCGAACACGAACAAATCGTCACGACGCTGGCCAAAGCCAAAGATTTGCGCCGCGTTGTCGACAAGTACATCACGCTTGCCAAGCGCGGCGATCTGAATTCTCGCCGCCTTGCAGCCGGTCGTCTGCGCAATGAGGAGATGGTCAAGAAGTTGTTTGATACGCTGGGCCCGCGCTACAAGGATCGCAACGGTGGTTACACCCGCGTCCTCAAAGCCGGCTTCCGTTACGGTGACCAGGCGCCACGTGCAGTTATTGAATTTGTCGACCGCGATGAGAGTGCAAAAGGTGCAGGCGACCTGGCCCGTGTTGCTGCTGAGCGCGCTGAAGAAGAAAGCGAAAGCTGAGACTGAGATAACTGGTGACGGCGCGACTGATCAGTTGCTGCCGTTGCCGGTCAAGCTACGAAGGCCATCTGCTTCCAGCGGGTGGCCTTTTTGTTATCGCTCGATATGGCTTAGTCTTTAGTGTTGTTTGGTCATTGGGAGCGTGCTTATGGGGAAAGACCGGGTTCTTGTCACAGGTGCCAGTGGCTTCATTGCCAAGCATTGTATCGCGGAACTGCTCCAGACTGGCTACACGGTCCGCGGCACCGTCCGCTCACTTGGGCGCCGAGACGAAATCGAGCAAGCCGTTGTCAGCGCTGGCGTCGCGGAGCCTCGAATAGAGCTGGTTGAAGCTGATCTCGCAGAGGACACCGGTTGGTCGGAAGCTGTTGCCGATTGCCGCTACGTCTTACACATTGCCTCCCCGTTCCCCGCCCACGAACCGCGCAATCCAGACGATCTGATCAAGCCTGCGCGTGACGGCGCCTTGCGCGTCATGAAAGCGGCTGCCAATGCTGGTGTCGAGCGGATGGTCCAGACTTCGTCGATTGTCGCCATCATGCGCTGTAATAAACCTGACGCGGTGCCGCGCACGGAAGACGATTGGACGAACATCGACACACCGGAGCTGTCGGCCTACGCGCGCTCCAAAACGATTGCTGAGCGCGCCGCTTGGGAGGCGATCGAAGGTCTGAAGCCTGGGAGCCAGCTTTCGTTCTGCACGATCAATCCGGGTCTTGTTCTCGGGCCGGCTCTTGATAAACAGCTGTCGACCTCACACGTTCTTATCCGCATGATCGGGCAGGGCGTCTATCCGGCATTGCCGAAACTCGCGTTTCCGGTTGTCGATGTCCGCGATGTCGCTCGACAGCATGTCTCAGCTATGACGCACATTAATGCCGGTGGCGAGCGTTGGCTGAGCTGCAACGGAACACTGTCGTTGCGTGAAATTGGCCAGGAGATCGCAGCCGCGCTACCAGATCTGAAGCGTCGCGTGCCAACAATAGAACTGCCATCGACGCTGGCTCGAATGGCTGCATTTCTGGATCGGGACTTGAAGGCGATCCGGGCTGATCTCGGCAAGGCAAATCTGTGCGACAACCAAAAATCCGTCACGCAGCTTGGTATGGAATTCAGATCATCCAGGGAAGCAGTTGTGTCTGCCGCCCAAAGTTTGCGCGATTTGAGTATTATCTAAGTTGTCGAGGGTTTCATTTGAGGAGATGCGGAATGACGACGAGGCTTGATCGCCGTGCCTTGGGTGCATTTGGGAGTGCATTTGCGCTCACCGTGTTGGCCGTTTTTGGCGTGGCCGCATCAGCGGCCGAGGCACAGCGTGCAGCACCGCCCCGAAAAGAAGTACCGCCGTCGCGGGCTGCCTTGCAGTATTCATTTGCGCCAATCGTGCGCCGTGCAACGCCAGCGGTGGTCAATGTCTACGTCCGCTCGACAAAGCGGGTCGTGCGATCGCCAATCTTCAGGGATCCATTCTTTCGCGAGTTCTTCGGGAGTCAGTACGACCGGCCCCGCCAACGCGTGCAGAATTCGTTGGGCTCCGGCGTTATTGTCGACCCTAGCGGTCTGATTGTGACCAATTCCCATGTGATCCGCAGCTCAGGCAAAGCCGACATCCGCGTTGTCCTGTCTGATCGGCGCGAATTCAAAGCTGAGGTTGTTCTCGAAGACAAGAAAACTGACATCGCAATTCTTCGCATCAAAGGCCGCAAAGAGCGCTTTCCCATCGTAAAATTCGCGGATTCGGACGCAGCCGAGGTTGGTGACATGGTGCTGGCAATCGGCAACCCGTTCGGCGTCGGCCAAACCGTGACGAGCGGCATTGTCTCGGCACTTGCCCGCACTGGTCTATCGAGAAGCAGTGGGCAAGTTTTCATTCAGACCGACGCTGCGATTAATCCCGGTAACTCCGGTGGCGCCCTGGTCGACATGAACGGCCACTTGGTCGGCATCAATACGGTGATCTTCTCCAAATTGGGTGGTTCGCTTGGGATTGGCTTTGCCATTCCGGCTAATCTTGTGCGTCTCTACGTAAACAGTGCGCTGACCGGCAAGAAGGTTCAACGTCCGTGGCTCGGTGCGAGACTGGAAACCGTCAATCGTCAGATCGCAAGCAAACTTCAACTCCAGCGTATTGCGGGCGCATTGGTGCTGCAGATCAATCCGAAGGGCCCCGCCAAAGCTGCCGGCCTCGAAGCAGGCGATGTCATCGTCTCAGTGGATGGTCGATCGGTTGTTGATGCGCGTGCCGCCCACTATCGCATGGCCACACGCGGCGTTGGCAATCAGGCAGAGCTTGGCGTGCTGCGGCGTGGCCGCCGCTTCGACACATCACTGACCCTGGAGGCAGCTCCCGGTCCAAGCGCCAGTGACATTCGGTTGCTGCAAGGTGATCATCCGCTGTACGGCGCCCGTGTGTCCAACATCCGGCCAGCTCTCCGAGATGAGTTCGACCTTGAGGTTGCAAGCGGCGTCGTGATCATTGATATCGCGGCATCGTCAGCAGCGGCCGAACATGGTTTCAAGCGCGGTGATGTGCTCATTCAGATCGGGCGAAATGAAGCCACTGACGTTGATGTTCTGGAGCGTATTCTAAGTAGGCGTCAACGTGTATGGTTCGTTGCCATCCGCCGCGGCAGTAAAGTTCTACGACTTGAAGTGGCGGGCTAGCGGCGAACGCCATTTGGTGTGCCCAGTTGGTGTGTCGTGTCCGTCCGATGCGGATCATTGCATCGTGTATGAAGGAAGCGCGCGGTGAGCGACGACGATGATCTCTTCAAAGCAGCCGGCATGGATCGCGAAGCACCGCGTCCACTAGCTGACCGGTTACGACCGGCAGCGCTTGATGAAGTTATCGGGCAGGCGCACCTTGTTGGTAACGATGGCACGCTGACCAGGCTGCTGCGCTCGGGTCGTATTCCTTCGATGATCTTATGGGGCCCACCAGGTTCCGGTAAGACGACGGTTGCGAGGCTTCTGGCTGACCAGACCAGCCTTGAATTTGAGCAGCTCTCAGCGATCTTCTCCGGCGTTCAAGACCTGCGCAAAGCTTTCGATCGTGCCAAGGGACGTCGCGTTACGGGCAAGGGCACGCTGCTTTTCATTGACGAGATACATCGCTTCAACCGTGCGCAACAGGATAGTTTTCTGCCTCACATGGAAGACGGCACCATCACATTGGTCGGTGCCACCACTGAAAACCCATCGTTCGAGCTCAATCCAGCTGTGCTATCGCGCGCAAGCGTTCTCACGTTCCAGCGTCTCGACGACGATGCGCTGTCAGAACTGTTCAAGCGCGCCGAGACGCTAGAGGGCCGCAAGTTGCCACTCGATGATGATGCGCGAGAGGCGATGATTGCCATGGCGGATGGCGACGGCCGTGCCGCGATCAACCTTGTTGAAGAAATGTTCGCAGCTGTCGCACCTGGCCAGGCACCCGTCGATCGCGCCGAATTGGTCAAAATCGTCCAACGCCGCGCACCCATTTACGACAAGAGCGGCGAGGGCCACTACAACTTAATTTCGGCTCTGCACAAATCCATTCGTGGATCTGACCCGGATGCCTCGCTCTACTGGCTGGCCCGCATGCTCGATGGTGGTGAAGACAGATTGTTTGTCGCACGTCGTCTCGTACGCATGGCGATTGAAGATATCGGTCTGGCCGATCCGCAAGCCGTCACGCAGGCGTTGGCGGCGAAGGAAACTTACGATTTCCTCGGATCTCCTGAAGGCGAACTGGCTTTGGCCCAGGCAACGATCTATCTTGCGACAGCGCCGAAATCGAACGCGGCTTACATGGCATACAACAGTTCAATGCGGTCGGCCCGTGCACATGGCTCACTTGCGCCACCAAAACACATCCTCAATGCGCCGACCAAGCTCATGAAGGACGAAGGTTACGGCGATGGCTACGAATACGATCACAATGCTGAGGACGGTTTTTCCGGCCAGGACTATTTTCCCGATGAGATCGATCGCGAAACCTATTACGATCCGCCCGAACGCGGCTTTGAGCGCGACCTGCGCAAGCGCCTGACCTACTTCGAAGGCCGCCGCCAAAAACGAAACCAGGAAAGCGACGACACATGACGAACAAGGTACAACCAACCGAACTCAAACAGTGGTTGTCAGATGGCAACGAAATCGCGCTGCTCGATGTGCGCGAGCATGGCCCATACGGCGACGGCCATCCATTTTTCGCGATCCCGGCGGCTTACAGCGGTTTCGAAGCACGCGTTGCTGACATCGCGCCGAATAAAACGGTGCGCATGGTGCTCTACGACAAGGATGACGGCCTTGCTGAACTGGCAGCTGAACGCGCGCAGGCGCTGGGTTACACCAACATCTCAATTATGGCGGGTGGTGCGCCAGCATGGGGCGCTGCCGGCTTTACGCTCTATGAAGGTGTCAATCTGCCAAGCAAAACGTTTGGCGAGTTGTTAGAGATCGAACGTCACACGCCGCGCAAGTCACCAGCTGAGGTGGCGGCTATGGCAAAGGACAACGCCAATCATGTCATCGTAGATGGCAGGCCATGGGCTGAATACATCAAGTTCAACATTCCAGGCGGCATCTGCTGCCCGAACGGCGAACTGCCACTTCGCATCAAGGAGATCGTGCCAGATCCAGAGACAACGATTATCGTCAATTGCGCGGGTCGAACGCGGTCGATTCTTGGCGCTCAGACGTTGATCGATATGGGTGTGCCCAACCCGGTTTACGCGCTTGAAAACGGCACGCAGGGGTGGTTCCTTGAAGGTCTTGACCGCGAGGAAGGCGCCGACCGGTCGTACCCAGACGCGCCAAAGTCGGATGCCGAGTTGGAAGCATTGCGCGCCAAAGCCAAGGCGCGCGCCGATGCGACAGGCGTCCGGTCGACCACGGTTGATCAGGCTGCGACATGGTTGGCTGACACCGGTCGGACAACTTATTTGTTCGATGTTCGAACGCACGAAGAGTTCGCTGCAAACGGTGTGGTCGGCAGTCGTCACGCTCCCGGCGGACAGCTCGTGCAGGCAACCGACCAATGGGTTGGTGTTCGCGGTGCCCGTATCATCGTGATGGATGACGACATGATCCGCGCGCCGATGGTGGCGAACTGGCTGCATCAACTGGGCCATGATGTTGTGGTTCTTGAAGGCGGCATTGAAGCCGCGCGCGGCATGTCGGTGCCAGCGTTGGCGCCTTTTGTTCCAGCTGAGCTACAAGCGATGTCACCAGCCGATTTCAAAGCGCAAGCAGGTGTTGTGCAACTGATCGACCTACGCACAGCCATGACCTACCGAGCCGGACATATCGATGGTGCGCGCTGGTCAATCCGTCCGCGTCTCGATCGCTTGGAGCTTGAAACCGGAAGCTCAGTTGTCCTCATTGCCAATGACAGCAACACCGCAGCACTTGCCGCCCAACGGCTTGGCGAACTAGGACACACCGATATCCGCCAACTCTCTGGAGACGCGAAGACCTGGCAGGCCGCGGGACTTAACATCGTCGCAACGTCGAGCGATCCGCCAGACGCTGAGTGCATCGACTTTCTCTTCCATACCCACCAGCGCAACGACGGTGACCGGACGGCAGCCGAAGCATACATCGCCTGGGAAATTGGCTTGGTTGATCAACTCGATGAGCAGGAAAAAGCATCTTTCCAGCTTGCTGCCGAATAGACACCGCAGCAGCGTTCCGCTTGGCGCCTCAAGCGAGATTGAGCAGTCGGGGCAGTGCGCGCATATCGTCGAATGGTATCGCGCCAGCCTCGACCAAGCGTTCTCGCGACGTCGTGGCACAATAACCAAAGCATCGGATCCCGGCAGCCTTAGCCCCCGATGCGCCACTAAAACTGTCTTCGATTACGACGGCATCAGCTGGCGCGGTTCCCATCGCTTGGGCTGTGTGCAGATAGAGCCCAGGTGCCGGCTTGGCATGCTGCATGCCGATAACGTGAGGAGAAAAGATGCGCCCTTGCATGCGCTGCCACAGGCCAGATGGCGTGAGTGTAATCTCCATCTTGGCCATTGGGCCGTTGGAACCCACACAATAGGGAACGTTCAAGTCATCCAGCTGGTTGAGAACGTCAATGATGCCGGGCAGGAGATCGACGCCCTGGCGCAGGCGATCGAACATTTCAGCGTATAAACCGTCGACCCACATATCCGGCAGATCGTACCCTTCGCTACGTGCCTTGGCCCCGACGCTTGCCATCGTGCCACCGACGAACCGATTGATGCATTCCTCAGGCATTATAGAGGGACCATAGCGCGACAGGCTGGCGGCGAGGACGTCGTTTGTCGCCCCCTCCGTGTCAACCAGCACGCCATCGCAATCAAAGATGACGAGCTTGGGAGGGATCATGGCTCGTCATCTCAATTCAATCGGGCGAAACGGACGTTAATTACTTCTTCGCGATATTCGAGCGCTGCACATGGTCCAGATTAGCGCCCTCAATGCGGATCAGTTTCACCGGCTTGACGCGGCTTGGTGAATGCACATCGCCGACCGCATAAACATGCGCATCGCCAGGCACCATCGTGTAGGTCTTCACGGCTTCAACCAGATGCGGTTTGTCGTCATTGCCGCGCTCAACAATGCGCCAGTCGGTCATTTCGGTCTCACCGACAGCCTGGCCATAAATGGCCCAGCTGGAACCGTGATCATGCGGCTCACCAATAGCTTCACCAGCATAAACGTGTCCGCAAATGCAAAAGCCGGTGTCATCATCTTCGAACAGAACCTCGCGCGGATGTTCGCCAGGGGCTCGGTCTTTCAGATGCTCTGCAATAAATGCTTTGTCGAGCAAGGCTCGTGATACCAGCGACGCGACTTTGTTCTGGCCGTCTGCTCCTGAAGACGCCGCCAGTGCGGCACGAATATCGTTGGTGAGGGCGTCGAGAGTATAAGATTGCGTATCAACAGCCATTTGGGGCCTCCTTGGAAGATTCGCCAAGTATTCAATGCCGGCCAAGGGCCCTTGTCAACGCCTGCATCGCAGTCATCAGACTGTGATGCACCATTGCCAGTCCCTGCTTCATTGTTGCCCGGAATATGCTTATAGTCTGCCAGTCAACTAGATTGGCGGTCGAGCAAAACTGCAAGCACGTGCTCAATCAGGGAGGTGGCGTCGATATGGCTGAAACGGTTCAGTTCAAGGATCTCTGGTTCGGACATCCGATCAATGAGAGCGTGCAGACACCCTGCATCGCGCCCAAAGACGGCATCTACCAAGGTAATCCGGCTCGCAAGGGCTTTCCGACGTTCGCCAACCAATGTGCGATTCGGATGGGCATCGCGTTGAAGCGCGCAGGGGTTCAGCCGAACCAGATAAGCAGCTCGATCACGTGTTCTGCGCACGCCCATGATCATATGCACTTCATCCGTGCACACGAATTAGCGTCAGCATTGGCCCGGGCTAATATTGCTGGCATTGGTCCAACGGAGAAGATTGTTGCGAAAAATGTCGCGGAATTCTATCCGCAGTTGTTTGGCCGAACCGGTATCATATTCATCAAGGACTATTGGCATCGCTCGACCGATAAGTCCGGTCGTCCAACAGGTGATCACATTGATGTCTGGAATGGCTACCGCTCGTCTGCCAAGTGGTTGATGGAGTGGTTTTCCTGGCTTGGCTATTACTCGAACTACGCTGAGGCCAAAGAGATCTGGTTTTGGGAAGTTAAATAACAGTCACATGACGAAGGTCAGCAGAAAGAATGGCTCATGAGATACGTTTTGGCGATGCTGTGCGGTACCATCAGTGCGGCGCTGGCTGCGACTTTCATTAGCGGCCCGGTTTCAGGCTGGCTGTCCACTCAGTTCGTTTACCAATCACCAGACGGCCAGAATGATGTTGAGCAAATGGCCTTCCTCGGTGTTCTGATCACTGCTATGGCTATCGGCTGGGCAATTGGTTGGGCGGTTGGAAGCCCGTATGCCAAGCGCGAACGTCTCGATTGATTGCGCGCTGCCAAATCAATTGGGCCTCGCAAACGCCTCGTTGAGCGCTTGCCGGTCAGGATGATCTACCATGCGACTACTTCTGCTGGCCTGCGCTGGTGGCGCTATTGGTGCCGGCCTGCGTCATCTCGTTAACATTGGTGCCGTTCGGATGCTCGGCGCAGGCTTCCCCTGGGGTACGTTCGCCGTCAACCTTGCCGGTTCGTTCCTCATGGGATTGCTGATCGAGGCTTTGGCCTTGCGTTATAACGGTTCGCCGGAAATTCGAACTTTCCTGGCAACCGGACTGCTCGGCGGGCTCACAACGTTTTCTGCGTTCTCGCTTGACTTCGTGTTCTTGATGCAGCGCGGCGAACTTGCCGCAGCTGCGTTCTATTTGATCGGGTCGGTATCGCTTGCGATCCTGGCCCTGTTTGCCGGCTTGCACGTCGGCCGAATGGTATTTGCATGACCGAACCAGAAACAACTCCGGCTCAGCCGCTTGAAATTGCCAAGGACGAGGACGGCCTGCGTCTCGATCGCTGGTTTCGCCTGCGCTATCCGGAGCTGACCCACTCACATCTGCAAAAACTGCTGCGCACCGGCCAGATCCGGCTTAATTCAAAGCGCGTCAAATCCAATGCGCGAGTCGAGGCTGGCCAGCGTGTTCGCGTACCGCGCAGCATTCAGGAGGAGTCCAAGCTCGCTCCATCCGTCAGGCCACCACCCGGCCTGTCGAAACGAGATCGCGATGAAATTGAGCGCATGATCATCTTTGAAGATGACGCCGTTGTCGTGCTGAACAAGCCGTTCGGGCTTGCCGTCCAGGGTGGCACCGGCACGCGCCGCCATGTCGATGGATTGCTGTCTGGCATGACCGATCGTTTCGGGGGCAAGCGGCCCCGTCTCGTCCATCGCCTTGATCGTGATACGACAGGTGTACTGCTCGTTGCCAAAACCCGCGAAGCCGCATCGAACCTTGGTCAGACGTTCTCAACGCGCTCAGCGGCAAAAACCTATTGGGCGCTTGTTAAAGGCGTGCCCCGACCGTCTCAGGGTAAAGTCGAGGCAGCCCTGGTCAAGGCATCAGGGCCAGATGGCGATCACATTCGCAAGTCCGAGGCTGGTGAACAGGATCGCGCCATGCATGCCGCGACTCATTATTCGGTGATCGAGACGGTTGCCACCAAAGCCGCCTGGATGTCACTCAAGCCTATAACGGGACGCCAGCATCAATTGCGCGCCCATATGGACATTCTCGGCCACCCGATCGTTGGCGACAACAAGTATCCAAGCGATCAGATCTTCGCTGATGGCGAGATCGACGAGATGCTGCACTTGCATGCCCGTCGGCTGGTTATTCCGCATCCAATGCTTTCGACAACAATCGACATTACCGCGCCACTCCCCGAACACATGCGGCGCACCTGGAAGACCCTTGGTCTCGATCCGGATCGATACGATGCTTAGCCGGGGAGACACGCGATGTCAGATTTGAAACTGGTTATCTTCGATTGCGATGGGACGTTGGTTGATAGCCAGCATTTGATCGTCGATGCCATGAATATGGGCCTGCGCGCCAACGGTCTCGACGAGATGCCGCGCGAGAAAATTCTGTCGATCGTGGGGCTGTCTTTGCCAATCGCTATCGAAACGCTGCTGCCAGATCATCCGCCTGAAATGATCGCAGCTGTCACAGACGGTTACCGGGACGGCTTCACCGTTCTCCGCGCGAAGCCGGACAGCCATGAACCGCTTTATGATGGTATCGAGGACGTCATTGAAGCGCTCGCTGCGCGTGACGATGTTGTGCTTGGCATTGCGACCGGGAAATCCATCCGCGGTGTCGATAGACTGCTCAATCACATGAACTGGACGGGACGTTTCGTCACTACTCAAACCGCCGATACGAACGCCTCCAAGCCGCATCCTGAGATGATCGAAACAGCTATGCGGGAAGCCGGTACTGAACCCCAAAACACGATCATGATCGGTGACACCACATTCGATATGCGGATGGCGCTCAATGCTGGTGTCGCAGCGCTGGGTGTATCATGGGGCTACCATCCTGTTGATGCGCTGCACACTGAGGGTGCCCACGCGGTTGCCCACGCCGCTGCCGAACTCATTCCGCTGAGTGACCGCCTGCTCAATCGTTGAACTTGATCACGGATCGACGCCATGACCGACAATCCGAAACCGCCGCCCTATGTACCGGCTGCCAGTCCACGCTCATCGGAAGATGACGCCGCCCGGCAATTGCCAAAGCGTTTCTATGAAATAGCAGCTGTTGCCCAGCGTGAAACGGGCTATGCGATCGAACTCGACGGCCGCGGTATCAAGACGCCGAAACGGACTGCGCTGGCCGTGCCAACCGAGGCTCTGGCATCTGCAATCGCAGCAGAGTGGAACGCGCTTGGCGAGCTGATCGATCCTGAGCAGCTGCCATTAACCAAGATTGCCAATACAGCAATCGACGGTATCACGGGCCGTGAAGGCGAGGTCCTCGACGATATTGTCCGCTATATTGGCAATGACCTGCTGTTCTATCGCGCAGATATTCCAAAAGAGCTTGTTGAGCGCCAGGCTGAGGCCTGGGATCCGATCTTGGCCTGGTTCACTGAGGCTTTTAAGGCAATCTTCAAATCAACGGTTGGCATCATGCCGATCGAGCAAAACATCGTGAGTGTCGCCAAGGCCGCGTCAGCGCTGTCGAATAAGACCGCGATGTCGCTGGCACCTCTCCATGTCATCACGACGTTAACGGGCTCAGCCCTCCTTGCCATCGCGCATCAACAGGGCCGGCTGACAGCTGATCAAGTCTGGCAAGCCAACCATATCGATGAGGACTGGCAGATCGAACAATGGGGCAGCGATGCCGAAGCCGAAGAGCGCCGCGCCAAACGTCGTGCGGAGCTGCAGTCCGCTGTTGAATTCCTGGCAATGCTGCGCAGTTGAGCACCGGCTGTCGCATACCCAAGCAACCGCAGATGCTTATTCGTCAAAAGTTTCGTAGTGCGTGCGCATGTAATCAATACCGTCCAGTACAATCTCTTCCAAAACGGCCATGTCCACGTCGGCAAGCTTGTTGATGTGAAGGCAGCTCTTGCCGATCTTGTGTTTACCAAGTCGGGCGAGCTTCTCCGTCATGTGGCGATAGCCGGGCATGATGTAAAGTGTGAGCGCGGTTTTGCGCGGGCTGAACCCGGTCAAAATCATATCGCCCTCCCGCCCGCTCTCATATTTGTAGTGGTATCGCCCATAGCCGATGATGGTCGGCCCCCACATCTTCGCCGGTAGCCCCGTCAATTGGTCAAAGAACGCAAGCAACTCAAGTCCTTCGTCCCGGCGTCTGGCTGGCTCGACCGTGGCTAGAAAATCTTGAGGTGAAACCGTTGTCGGCTGCGTTAAGTTCGTCGCTTTCGCCATGTTGTCCTCCAGGATCGCGCTGGAACCAAAAGATCTTCATTCTAGCACATTGTGCCAATTTGCCTTCTGCTGCCGCCGTGATAAGCATGCGCGGTTGCAAGCTTAAGGACGGGCAGTCTCCATGAACGACATCACGGTTGAACTCGAACGGCGTCGCGAAAACGCAAAGCTCGGCGGCGGTGAACGGCGCATTGAAGCGCAGCACAAGCGCGGCAAGTTGACAGCCCGTGAGCGCATCGACCTGCTGCTCGATGAAAACTCATTCGAAGAGTTCGACATGTACGTCGAGCACCGATGCACCGACTTTGGCATGACCGAGACGAAGTTTCCCGGCGATGGCGTTGTCACCGGTTGGGGCACGATCAACGGCCGCATCATCTATGTTTTTGCCAAGGATTTTACTATTTTTGGCGGTTCGCTCTCAGAGACGCACGCCAAGAAAATCCAGAAAATCCAAGACATGGCGCTGCAGAATCGGGCGCCTATTATCGGCTTGTTTGATGCTGGCGGCGCGCGCATCCAGGAAGGCGTCGCAGCACTCGGCGGCTATGGCGAAGTCTTCCTGCGTAACGTGCTTGCATCAGGCGTCATCCCGCAGATCTCGGTGATCATGGGCCCTTGTGCTGGCGGCGATGTGTATTCACCGGCTATGACCGACTTCATCTTCATGGTTCGCGATACAAGTTATATGTTCGTCACCGGACCTGATGTGGTCAAAACGGTCACCAATGAAGAGGTGACGGCTGAACAGCTTGGCGGCGCATCGATCCACACAACCAAATCATCAATCGCCGATCGCGCCTATGACGATGACGTCGAAGCGCTCCTGCAAATCCGCCGTTTGATGGATTTCCTGCCAGCCAACAACCTATCCGGCGTGCCCGAACTGCCAACTCGCGATCCAGCTGACCGCACCGAAGTATCGCTCGATACGTTGATCCCGGATAACCCAAACCAGCCTTACGACATCAAGGAACTCATCACCAAGGTCGTCGATGAAGGCGATTTCTTTGAGATTCAGGACCTGTTCGCCAAGAACATTGTCACTGGTTTCGCGCGCATGGAAGGTCGTACGGTCGGCATCGTCGCCAATCAGCCGTTGGTTCTGGCGGGCGTCCTCGATAGCGATGCCAGTCGCAAGGCTGCCCGCTTCGTGCGCTTTTGCGATTGCTTCGAGATCCCGATCATCACGTTCGTTGACGTACCAGGCTTCCTGCCCGGAACGGCTCAGGAATATGGCGGCCTGATCAAGCACGGCGCCAAGTTGTTGTTTGCCTATTCGGAAGCGACGGTGCCGAAGGTGACTGTTATCACGCGCAAAGCCTACGGCGGCGCCTATGACGTGATGAGCTCAAAACACATCCGCGGTGACGTCAACTATGCCTGGCCGACTGCTGAAATCGCAGTGATGGGTGCCAAGGGCGCCGTCGAGATCCTCTATCGCTCCGAGCTCGACGATCCCGACAAGATCGCAGCCCGCACCAAGGACTACGAGGACCGCTTCGCCAATCCGTTCGTTGCCGCCGAACGTGGCTACATCGACGACGTCATTCTACCGCGCAACACCCGCCGCCGGATTTGCCGCTCGCTCAACATGCTACGCAACAAAACCGTCGAGAACCCTTGGAAAAAACACGATAACATTCCATTGTGATCGCATCTGGCAAAGCCCAATCAAGTTCGAGACATCAGAAGACAAAGTCTTTCGCCGGTTCCGGTCTCGAAAACCAAAATCCTTGTGCTTCATCAATGCCGAGCTGAGAAACAAGCGCTAATTGGCCTGCGTTTTCGATGCCTTCTGCCACAATTCGCATGTTGAGGCTGCGCCCAAGCTCGACACAGGAAACAACAATCGCTCGAGATTTGGCATTGGTGAGCGCGGATTTGATAAACGATTGATCGATTTTCAGTTCGGAAAAAGGGTAACAGCTCAGTGTCGAGAGGTTCGCCTGTCCGGTGCCAAAATCATCGATTGATAATTTAATGCCCATCAACCGCAGTCGGCCAACAACTTCCAAAGCTTCTGACGATGGCTTGAGAAGTGTCGTCTCTGTGAGCTCCAGGGCCAGGGCGTCGGCATCGAGGCCGTACTCACTCAAGATTGTCGCGATCCAGTCCGGTAGCTCCAGGTCGTAAAGCAAATCTGCTGATAAATTCACGGCGATGCGGAAATCAGGACTGTCCTCTCGAATGCGACGCGTTTCCGCAAGTGCCGTGCGAAGCAGTCGCCAAGTGAGATCAGCGATGAGGCCACGCTGCTCTGCAAGAGTTATAAATTGGTCTGGTGGCACCAAGCCGCTCTCGGGATGGAGCCATCTCGCTAGAACTTCAGCACCAATGACAGCACCTGTCGCGAGGCAAATTTTACTTTGAAAGTACGGGTGAATATCTCCATTTGAGATCGCATCACGCAAATCTTGAATGTCGACTTCTACCGAGGTTGAGCCGCTCCCCACAGATGCGCCGAATTTCTGATTGGTGTTCTTCGAAGTTTTTAAGAGGGCTGCCAGGCATTTTACATTGAGCGGTTTTGATAGGCTCTTCGCTGTTTCAAGTGGGTAGTTTGAGGTCGAGTTTGCCGGCGATGAGGTATGTGACGGCCTTGAGCGTCTTTCGATTGCGATAGCCGCGTGCCTTTGCTTTGGCGGCTTGCACGAGGGAGTTGATGCCTTCGAT